>DASYJS010000349.1:0-30967 GCA_035996225.1 Mycobacterium sp.
GGCTTCGGCCGCGAATTCCGTTGCGCCCGAGCTGACGTACTGGATAGCACCGTCGATCACGGCGGACACCAGCACATCGATGTCGGGCTGAGGAGCGGTGATCCAGGTGGTGAACAGCGCACGCAGACCGTCGGCGTCGGACTGATCGTTCAGCAAGTCGATGTAGGGATCGAGGTCGGTGACGGCCAACGCTCGCAGCAGCTCGATGGTGCGCGACGCCTGACGAAATCCGGCGAGCGCCTCGAACGAATGCAGCGCCACCAACAACTCGGGCTTGTGCGACGTATCGCGGTAGTTGCGGACCGGCGAGGTCACCGGGATGCCCAACCGTTCCTCGCGCAGGTAACCCTCGATTGCCTGTTCGGCGCTGGGATGCGCCTGCAGCGACAGCGGTTCATCGGCAGCGAGCACCTTGACCAGGAACGGGAGCACGTCGCCGAACCGGTCGCGCGACGTGGAGCCGAGCTGTCCCTCCGGATCGGCGGCCACCGCCTCCAGCAAGGAGAGTTCGCCCTTCTCGGTTTCCAGGAAGGCCGGGTCGCCCGGATGTGCGCCAAACCAGAGCTCGGCCTCGGGGTGAGCGGCGGGCACCGGACGCCCGGTGAATTCGGCGATATCGGTACGCGATCCCCACGCGTACGTCCGTACGGCACCGCGAAGCATTTCCACGTGTCTATCTATCCCCGAACCAGTCGCAAGTAAACGGCGGCCATCTCCAGCCGAACGGCCAATACTGCCAGTTGCTGCTCGGGCCGCCCGGCACTGGCCGGCTCGCGCGAACCGGCAGATTCCCCAGATCCGGCCAAGTCATCCAATGTGTCGGACGCATCGGGCACATCCTGGGCCGCGATCAGGTAGACGTCGTCGAGCCCGGCGATCCGCGCGGCGGCAACCGTCCGATCGTCGGACAACGTCAGCGCCAGCACCCGCAGCCGCTGCGGCAACGGTCCGTCGATCTCGTCGTCGTGGAATAGAGCATCCACCGACGAAGGGGCTTGGCCCAACCCGGAGCCGAACTCGGCGGGCTCGCGCAGTGCCACGACCGCATCCGCCAGCCCGGTGGCGGCGACGACGTGGTGCGCGATCCGCAGCAGTACCGAACTTCCGTGCCGGGCCAGCGCCAGCGTCGCGGCGCAGTCACCGGCGAGCGCGACCCGGTGCTCGGAGATGCGCGCGGCAATCGTCTTGGCCGGGTTGGTGAACAGCTCGCGGCCGGCACTGTTGCGTAGCACTTCGGCGTCCAGCTCGTCGGCGAGTGCGGGCACGTCGATGTCCAGTCGGGGGTCGACCGCCTGCAACGCGGCCAGGCCGGCGGCCAGGTACCGGCACAATCCGAACTCGTCGGGAAACCACAGCCGCGGCGCCAGCACCGCGACGCGGCCGGCCGTGGAGTCGCGCAGCGGCCCCTCGTAGGGCGCGATGACGACAACCCGTGTACCGCGGCGCACCCCGGTCGCGGCGGCGCCGACCAGGGCCGGATCGCCGGGGTCGTCGCCCGCGACGATCAGCACGTCGAGCGGACCCAACCACGCCGGGGCTTCGCTGACGACCGCGATCGGCGCCGATGCCATAACACCCAGCGTCGCGGCCAGCATCGTCCCCGCCGTCGCGGCGGTCCCCCGCCCGGCCACCCAGATCACGCTGCGCGGCTGGTCACCGGTGCGCAGTGAATTCAATTCACCTTCGTCTACCGCGGCGGCAATGGCGCGCACCTGCGCGCCTGCCGACGAGGCGGACCGCAACAGCCCCTGCCGGTCGGCGGCGAGCAGGCCGTCGATGTCTTCGAGATCGATCGCCCGGGTGGCGTTCACGGCACGCCCTCGCTGCGCTGCACCTGGCCGGTGACCTCGGCGCTGATCTGGCCGACCATCGCGTCGACGTCCTCGGCGGTACGGCCCTCCGCGTTGAGCCGCAGCAGCGGCTCGGTGTTGGAGGTGCGCAAGTTGAACCAGCTGCCGTCGCCCAAATCCACCGTCACCCCGTCCAGGTGATCGATGGAGTGGATCCGGCTGCCGAACGACTTCAACACGGCGTCCACGCAATCCGCGGCGTCCGCCACCTTGAAATTGATCTCACCGGAGGACTCGTAGCGCTGGTAGTCCGCGGTCAGCTCCGACAGCGGACGGTCTTGCTCACCGAGGGCCGCCAGCACATGCAGCGCGGCCAGCATGCCCGAGTCGGCGCCCCAGAAGTCACGGAAGTAATAGTGCGCCGAATGTTCACCACCAAAAATCGCGCCGGTTTCGGCCATCAGCGCCTTGATATAGGAGTGTCCGACGCGCGAGCGCAGCGGTGTGCCCCCGCGCTCGGAGACCAATTCGGGCACCGCGCGCGACGTGATCAGATTGTGGATGACGGTGGCGCCGATTTCCCGGCCGAGCTCGCGGGCGGCCACCAGACTCGTCACCGTCGACGGAGTGACCGCCACGCCACGCTCGTCGACCACGAAGCACCGGTCGGCGTCCCCGTCGAAGGCCAGACCGATATCGGCGCCGGTTTCGCGCACATAGAACTGCAGATCCAGCAGGTTGGCCGGGTCGAGCGGGTTGGCCTCGTGATTGGGAAACGAACCGTCGAGCTCGAAGTACAACGGCAACAACGTGATCGAGTCGATCGCGCCGAGCACCGCCGGCGTCGTGTGACCGGCCATCCCATTGCCGGCGTCCACCGCTACCCGCAACGGTCGCAGACCGGAGGTCTGCACCAGCGAGCGCAGGTACTCGCCGTAGTCAGCAAGCACATCGCGATCAGTGCTGGTCCCCGGCTGCCCGTCGTACGTCGCAACCCCGGCGATCAGATCCTCGGTGATCACTTTCAGGCCGGTATCCGCGCCGACGGGCAAGGCGGCGGCCCGGCAGAGCTTGATGCCGTTGTAGGCGGCGGGATTGTGACTGGCGGTGAACATCGCGCCGGGACATCCCAGCAACCCCGAGGCGAAATACAGCTGATCGGTCGACGCCAACCCGATACGGACCACGTCCAGGCCCTGGTCGGTCACCCCGGTCGCGAAAGCGGCGGCCAGCGACGGCGAACTGTCGCGCATGTCGTAGCCGATCGCCACCCGTTGCGCACCCTCGCCACGCATCAACGCGGCGAACGCGGCCCCGACCTCGGCGACCAGCGACTCATCGATCTCTTCGCCGACCAGCCCACGGATGTCATACGCCTTAATGACACGGTGAACAGTCGCGGCGGGCCGAGACATGCGGGGCCTCCTCACGCCATCGATCGATTTGCCTCTTGGCGTCAGCCTATCGGCCCGCAGAAGTTACGGTTCCAAACGGTTTGGAAGAAAACGTCGCGGCCCTAGTCGGAAGGATCGGGCAACACCCGCAGATGTCCGCGCCGGCGTCCGGAGCGTTTTTCGGGTGGCGCGAGCAGATGGCTGCTGGGGGCCGTGGCCTGGGCTCCGCCGTGGTGGACAAGCGGATCGGCTGAAACACTTCCCGCCCGCGCGGAAAAGCCGTTCAACGGCATGCCGGTGCTGCCCGCGTACGGCAAGCCACCGTCACCCGGACCGCCTTCGCGCACCGCGTCGGCCAGGGCGACCAGGTCGTCCTCATCGGGATTGGTGGACAGCAGTGGGCCGGCGTGGCGTACGAGATCCCATCCACGGGGCGCGGTGATCGAGCCGGCGTGGCCGACGCACAAATCCCAGGAATGCGGTTCGCGCACGGTGGCCAGTGGGCCTACGACTGCCGTCGAGTCCGAGTAGACGAACGTCAAGGTCGCCACGGCGTAATGCGGGCACCCGGGCCGGCAGCAGCGACGGGGAACGTTCACGTCGCAAAGGCTATCGTGCGAAAACGCCGCCGAAGCGCCGGACACGCGCAACCGTTCGGCCCACGATGTTCAACCGTTACCATCGGGCGCGTGGGTGATTCGCGCAGTTTCCCGCGGAACGGAGGGCCCTTGGGCCGATCGGCTCCGCACCGGGCAACTCGGCGCGGCCGCGATATGCGCGGCCCTTTGCTGCCGCCGACGGTGCCGGGATGGCGCAGCCGGGCCGAGCGGTTCGACATGGCGGTGCTGGAAGCCTACGAACCCATCGAGCGTCGCTGGCAATCACGAGTGTCAGAACTCGACGTGGCAGTCGATGAAATCCCCCGCATCGCCGCCAAGGATCCCGACAGCGTGCAGTGGCCGCCCGAGGTCGTCGCCGACGGGCCGATCGCACTGGCCCGCTTGATCCCCGCCGGAGTGGACGTCCGCGGCAATGCCACGCGGGCCCGAATTGTCTTGTTCCGCAAGCCCATCGAACGACGTGCCAAAGACACTGTCGAACTTGGCGAGCTATTGCACGAGATCCTGGTGGCTCAGGTGGCCATCTATCTCGACGTGGAACCCACCGTCATCGATCCGACGATCGACGACGAATAACCTTGGAGAAGAGTTGATCGGTCAGATGACGCCGCGTTTGAGGCGGCGGCGCTCGCGCTCGGACAGACCACCCCAGATGCCGAAGCGCTCGTCATGCGCCAAGGCGTAGTCGAGGCACTCATGGCGCACCTCGCAACCGAGGCAGATCTTCTTGGCCTCGCGGGTGGACCCGCCCTTCTCCGGGAAGAAGGCCTCGGGATCGGTCTGCGCGCACAGGGCGCGGTCCTGCCATTCGTCGGGATTGGCCGGTGGCAATGGCTCGGGCTCGAATGCGATTGGCGCATCAGGAACCACGGTCAAGTGCGGCCGGGCAAGTGGCTCTGGAGTCAGGCTAATTGTGGCGTGCTCAGTGCCTGCCATGACGCCCCGTAGGTGCTCGTAAGACATGCGTCGTACGCCTCCTCAGCTCGATTTTGGGAGATTGGTTGACTTCCACTGTTCTGATGTAACCGACATTCGAACAAGTGATCGAATCTCGGTCTGCGACACCGGAACCGACCGGCTAACCGGGAAATGACACTGATGTGATTAGACACGGGTTAATCTGCCGGGTCAAGCGTTTCGGCGCATTTCCATATCATCTTGTGACCATTTTTCGGCGTTTCTGTTGTAGAGGGCTTTCGGCGTGTCCATCACAACCGCTCCCAACTCCCCCCGTTTCCGGGCCGGTACTGTCGTGCGATGTGAAGGTCACCGTTCTGGTCGGCGGGGTCGGCGGCGCCCGTTTCCTGCTGGGCGTCCAGCAGTTACTCGGCCTGGGCCAGTTCAGCGCCGCGGGGCAACGCGGCCCTTCGGGCGCGGGCCACGAGCTGACTGCCGTCGTCAACATCGGCGACGATGCCTGGATCCATGGGGTTCGGGTTTGTCCGGATTTGGACACCTGCATGTATACCTTAGGTGGAGGCGTCGACCCCGAGCGCGGCTGGGGCCACCGTGACGAAACCTGGCATGCCAAAGAGGAATTGGCGCGCTACGGCATGCAGCCGGATTGGTTCCAACTCGGCGACCGCGATCTGGGCACCCATCTGGTGCGCACCCAGATGCTGCGCGCCGGCTACCCGCTGTCACAGATCACCACGGCGTTGTGCGACCGGTGGCAACCGGGTGCGCAGTTGTTGCCGGCCAGCGACGACCGTTGCGAAACACACGTGGTGATCACCGATCCCGCCGATGATGGCCAGCGCGCGATCCACTTCCAGGAGTGGTGGGTGCGCTACCGGGCCAAGGTGCCCACCCACAGCTTTGCATTCGTCGGCGCTGAAACGGCCAGCGCCACAACTGAAGCGCTGCAGGCCATCGGCGACGCCGACATCATCTTGCTGGCACCGTCCAATCCGGTGGTGAGCGTCGGCGCGATCCTGGCCGTCCCCGGCATTCGCGGCGCGCTGCGGGCGGCGTCCGCCCCGATCGTCGGCTACTCCCCGATCATCGGTGGAAAGCCGTTGCGTGGCATGGCTGATGCCTGCCTCGAGGTGATCGGGGTCGAATCCACCGCGGAGGCGGTCGGTAGGCATTACGGGGCGCGCGAGACCACCGGGATACTGGATTGCTGGCTGGTGCACGAAGGCGACCACGCCGACATCGAAGGCGTCGCGGTCCGCTCGGTGCCGCTGCTGATGAGCGACCCGAAGGCGACGGCTGAGATGGTCCGCGCCGGACTGGATGTTGCGGGCGTGGCGGCGTGACCCGCGCCGGCGACGATGCAGAGCGAAGCGATGCGGAGGAGCGGCGCCCATGACCGATGCTCCACAAGAACATGGCACCGCCTCGACGATCGAGATCCTGCCCGTCGCCGGGCTTCCCGAGTTCCGCCCCGGCGACGATCTCGGTGCCGCGGTCGCCGCCGCCGCGCCATGGCTGCGTGACAGCGACGTCGTGGTGGTCACCAGCAAGGTGGTGTCCAAATGCGAGGGCCGGCTGGTGGCGGCGCCCGAGGATCCCGAGGCGCGCGACGAGCTCCGGCGCAAGCTGGTCGACGACGAAGCCGTGCGGGTGCTGGCCCGCAAGGGCCGGACGCTGATCACCGAGAACCGGCTCGGTCTGATCCAGGCCGCCGCCGGCGTCGACGGATCCAACGTCGGCCGAACCGAACTCGCGCTGCTGCCGGTCGACCCCGACGCCAGTGCCGCGGCACTGCGCGCCGCGCTGCGGGAGAAGCTCGGCGTCGACGTCGCGGTGGTGATCACCGACACCATGGGCCGGGCCTGGCGCAACGGACAGATCGACGCCGCTATCGGTGCGGCGGGTCTTGCTGTGCTGCACGGCTATTCGGGCGCAATCGACGAGCACGGCAACGAATTGGTGGTCACCGAGATTGCGGTGGCCGACGAAGTCGCGGCGGCGGCCGATCTGGTCAAGGGCAAGCTGACCGCCATGCCGGTGGCCGTCGTGCGCGGGCTCACGGTCATCGACGACGGCACGACGGCCCGGCAACTGCTGCGACCCGGTCCCGAAGATCTGTTCTGGCTCGGCACCGACGAAGCCATCGATATGGGTCGCCGGCAGGCCCAACTGTTGCGCCGATCGGTGCGCCAGTTCAGCGACGAGCCGGTGCCGCCTGATCTTCTCGAGGCGGCTGTCGCCGAGGCGCTGACCGCACCGGCCCCGCACCACACTCGCCCAGTACGGTTCGTGTGGCTGCGGACTGCGGCCACCCGGACGCGGTTGCTCGATCGCATGAAGGACAAGTGGCGTACCGATCTTGCCGGTGACGGCAAGCCCACCGACTCGATCGATCGGCGGGTGGGCCGCGGCCATATCCTCTACGACGCACCCGAGGTCGTTATCCCGATGTTGGTCCCCGACGGTGCACACCCCTACCCCGACGCCGAGCGCACCGACGCCGAGCACACCATGTTCACCGTCGCCGTCGGAGCCGCCGTGCAGGCCCTGTTGGTCGCGCTGGCCGTGCGAGGCGTGGGCAGCTGCTGGATCGGCTCGACGATCTTTGCCGCCGACCTGGTCCGCGCCGAGCTGGAACTACCACCCGATTGGGAGCCGTTGGGCGCCATCGCGATCGGTTACGCCGCGCAGCCGGCCGAGTCGCGCGACCCCGTGAATCCCGGAGATCTGCTGATCCGCAAGTGATACTGACCCGGTGAAGACGTTCGCGGGCAAGGCGGTCGCATCGGCCGACAAGGTCCGCGGCGGCTACTACACGCCGGCAGCGGTGGCCCGATTTCTGGCCCGCTGGGTCCGCCAGGCAGGTCCGCGAATTGTCGAGCCGTCGTGCGGCGACGGCCGAATCCTGCGTGAGCTGGCCGAGCTGAGTAAGCAGGTGCACGGCGTGGAACTCGTCGCCGGCGAGGCCGCGAAGTCGCGGGCCTTCGCTCCGGTCGACGCCACGGATCTGTTCACCTGGCTGGCCGAAAACGAGGCCGCCGGCTGGGACGGGGTCGCGGGCAACCCGCCTTATATCCGGTTCGGCAACTGGGCGTCCGAGCAACGGGAGCCTGCGCTGGACCTGATGCGGCTCCAGGGTTTGCGCCCCAGCAGGTTGACCAATGCCTGGGTCCCTTTCGTCGTCGCGAGCACCGTATTGGTGCGCGACGGCGGACGGGTGGGTTTGGTATTGCCCGCCGAATTGCTCCAAGTCGGTTATGCCGCACAATTGCGCGAATTTCTGCTCAGCCGCTACCGCGAAATCACTCTGGTCACATTTCAGCGGCTGGTGTTCGACGGCATTTTGCAGGAAGTCGTGTTGTTTTGCGGTGTGGTCGGTCCGGGTCCCGCGCGGATTAGCACAATCAATCTCACCGATGCCGATGCGTTGGACGCAATGGCGCACAACGAACTGAACTCCGAATCGGCGCCCGCTCTGCTGCACGAAAAGGAGAAGTGGACCAAGTACTTCTTGGACCCCGCCGCGATCGGACTGCTGCGCACACTCAAGCAGTCCGACACCATGACCCGACTCGGGTCCATCGCCGATGTCGACGTCGGCATCGTGACGGGCCGCAACAGCTTCTTCACCTTCACCGATGCCCAAGCCCACGAGCTGGGGCTACGGCCACACTGCGTCCCGCTCCTCTCACGCAGCAGCCAGCTGTCCGGCCTGGTCTACGACACCGATTGCCGGGCCAGCGATATCCGGGCCGGGCACCGGACCTGGCTGCTCGACGCCCCGGAGCAGCCGGCCGACTCCGCGCTGGCCGCCCACATCGACGCCGGTGAGGCCGCCGGCGTCCACCGCGGCTACAAGTGTTCGATCCGCAGGCCTTGGTGGCGCACACCGTCGCTGTGGGTCCCCGACCTGTTCCTGCTGCGCCAGATCCACCTGGCGCCGCGGCTGACCGTCAACGCCACCGCGGCGACGAGCACCGACACCGTGCATCGGGTGCGGATCGTCGGCGATCACGACCCGACGGCGCTTGCCGCGGTGTTCCACAACAGCGCGACATTCGCCTTCGCCGAGATCATGGGCCGTAGTTATGGTGGAGGCATCTTGGAGCTGGAGCCGCGGGAAGCCGAGCAGCTGCCCATTCCCGCACCGGCGCGTGCCGGCGCCGAACTCGCTGAGGATGTCGATCTCCTGCTGAAGGCCAACGAAATCGAGAAGGCACTCGACACCGTCGATCGTCATGTCCTGATCGACGGGCTCGGCTGGTCGCCGGATGTCGTCGCGCAGTGCCGGGCGGCGTGGCACACGCTGCGCGACCGCCGCACCAGACGGGGCGCCCGATGAGCATCCGGGACTCGGCGATCTCAATCCTCGCCGACTGGCAGGCACCCGACCCGGCGCAGGATTCGTTGCGGCATGCCGTGCTGGCCTTCGTGCACGGCCGCACCGACGCCTGCCGCCGAGAGTGCGTATCGGGGCATGTCACCGCTTCGGCGATCGTGCTGAATGACACCGGTAGCCAGGTGCTGCTGACCCTGCATCCGCGGCTGGGCAGGTGGGTGCAGCTCGGCGGCCACTGCGAGGAGGGCGACCCCGACATGGTGGCCGCGGCGCTGCGCGAGGCCACCGAGGAATCCGGCGTCCCCGATTTGCGTATCGCGCCGGACCTGGCCGCAATTCATGTCCACCCGGTCACGTGCTCGCTGGGAGTCCCGACCCGCCATCTGGACCTGCAGTTCGTGGCCCACGCGCCGGCGGGTGCGCAGATTGTCCTCAGCGACGAATCCGAGGACTTGCGCTGGTGGCCGGCCGACGCGTTGCCGCCCGGCACCGATGACGCGCTCGCCCACCTCGTTTCGCGGGCGACGGCGACTGGGTGACCGCCGAGATCGACGCTGGCACGGAAAAGTTCGAGTAGAAGGCACGTTAACGTCGATCTCGAAGATAACCGCGGCGGATGAGCGCCTGCTGTACGCGCGCGACGATGTCCTGAGGTCGATGCTCGGCGACGACCCGGATCACTGTCCAGCCCAAGTCCTGAATTGTGTCTAGCCGGTTGATGTCCTTGACGAATTGCCTTCGGTCGGTGCGGTGTTGGTCGCCGTCATACTCCAGAGCGACCATGTAGTCCTCCCAGCCCATATCCAGCACCCCCACTAGCCGCCAGCCGTCGTGGACCGGTATCTGCGTTGCCGGTTTCGGTAGACCGGCATCAACGAGAAGCAACCGCAACCAGCTTTCCTTGGGCGACGCTGCACCACCGTCCACCAAAGGCAGTACCTCGCCCAGCCGTCGCAGACCACGAGCGCCGCGATGTCGCTTCGCCAATGCAGAGACGTCTTCGAAAGAGAACGGCGTGGCATACATAAGCGCGTCGAGTCGTGCCACCGCCTGCCCGCGCGGCAGGTGGCGGCCAAGGTCAAAAGCCGTACGGACAACTGATGTCGCCGGCAACCGCCTGACGGTGGCCACTTCGTCTGCGCCGACTGTTTCGTTGCGGACAATAAGTCCGCGCTGCGGCCGGGCGCTTTTGGAGACGAGTTCTATCGCCGTGTCCGCATCAACCCACTGCGCACCATGCAGCGCGGATGCCGCGACGCCGGCTATTACCGCCTGTCGGCGCGACCACAGCCAGGCACCAAGAATGCGATCGTCCAGCGACGGCTCATCGCGCCTCGGTAGGTAGACGTCGGGAAGGATCCTCCGATACCACCGGCGTAGCTGGTACTCGTTCAACACGTTCCCAGCGATCGCTTCGCTGCCGATTAAGACATCCCGCATGAGCAGATGGTGGATTGAGCCACCGACATGTGCGCCGAGATCGACGCCAGCACGGAAAAGTTCGAGTAGAAGGCGCGCTGACGTCGTTCTCGGCGCGAAAGCGGTTTAGACGTCGCTGGAGTAACGGATCCCGCCGTCGGGAATGGAGACGCCGGGCCACACCCGGGCGCCGCGCAGCAGCTCGCAGCGCGCACCGATATCGGCGCCGTCGCCGATCACACCGTCGCGGATCAGGGCCCGCGGACCGATGCGGGCCCCAAAGCCGATGATCGAGCGCTCGATCACGCTGCCGGCCTCGATCTTGACGCCGTCGAAAATCACCGCGCCGTCCAGCCGCACCCCGGGACCGATCTCGGCGCCGCGCCCGACAACCGTGCCGCCGATCAGCACCGCGCCGGGTGATACCGCTGCGCCTTCGTGCACTAGCTGCTCACCCCGATGACCCTGCAGGGCCGGCGATGGGGCGATGCCGCGCACCAGATCCGACGATCCGCGGACAAAATCGTCCGGGGTGCCCATGTCCCGCCAGTAGGTGGCGTCGACGTAGCCGCAGACCTTGACGTCGGGGTCCGACAGCAGCGACGGGAACACCTCGCGTTCGACCGAAACCGGCCGGCCCCGTGGAATCCGGTCGATGATCTCGCGCGCGAAGACATAGGTGCCGGCGTTGATCTGATCGGTCGGCGGATCCTCGGTCTTCTCCAGAAAGGCGACGACGCGGTCCGTCTCGTCGGTGGGCACGCAGCCGAATGCGCGCGGGTCGCCGACGCGCACCAGGTGCAGCGTGACGTCGGCCGCGTTGGCTTGGTGGGACTCCAGCAGCTGGCCGAGGTCGGCGCCGGAGAGCACATCGCCGTTGAACACCATCGCGGTGTCATAACGCAGCTTGTCGGCGATGTTGGCGATGCCGCCGCCGGTCCCCAACGGGTCCTCTTCGGTGACGTAGTCGAGCTGCAGGCCGAGTGCAGACCCGTCGCCGAACTCCGCTTCGAACACTGCGGCCTTATAGGAGGTGCTCAGGATTACGTGCTCGATGCCCGCCGCCGCGATGCGCGACAACATGTGGGTGAGAAACGGCACCCCGGCGGTTGGCAGCATCGGCTTGGGCGCCGACAGTGTCAGCGGCCGCAATCGGGTGCCCTTGCCGCCGACCAGAATCACCGCATCGACTAGGGGATTCGCCAATTCAGTGCCGCCCTTCTGCCAGCTTCGCTGAGCGCTTCCGGCGCGAGCTGCGCACCATCAGACGGGAACGCAGCGCCAACGATGCGCGCAGGCTCCAGCGCAGCGGAGCCAACCACCATCCGGTATGGCGGTCGGCCAGGAAGAGGTAGGTGCTCCTGTGGTGTGCGGCCAGGTGGCTTGCCGGATCGTGTCCGGTGGAGTGGCCCTTGTGGTGCAGCACTTCTGCCGACGGCACGTAGACGTTGAGCCAGCCGGCTTTGCCGAGCCGGTCGCCGAGGTCGACGTCCTCCATATACATGAAGTAGCGCTCGTCGAATCCGCCGATCTGACCGAACGCCGAGCGGCGCACCAGCAGGCACGATCCCGAGAGCCAGCCCACCGGCCGTTCGCTGGGCTCGAGCCGCTCCTGGCGGTACGCCGCCGTCCAGGGATTGCGTTTCCAGAACGGCCCGAGCACCGCATGCATGCCGCCGCGGATCAGGCTGGGCAGGTGGCGCGCCGACGGATAGACCGACCCGTCCGGGTCGCGGATCAGTGGGCCCAGCGCGCCGGCCTGCGGCCAGCGGGTGGCCGCCTCCAGCAGGGCGTCGATGCTGTTGGGGCCCCACTGCACGTCCGGGTTGGCCACCAGCACCCAGTCATCGATCTGTCCGCTCTCGGAAAGGTGTTCAATCGCGCGATTGACCGCGGTTCCGTAGCCGAGATTGGCTCCGGTGTTGAACAACCGCGCGTTCGGATAGCGCTCCACCGCCGCCTGCGGGGTGCCGTCGGTGGAACCGTTGTCGGCCATCAGGACGCTGACCGGGCGCTCGGTGGCATGCGGCAGCGAAGCCAGAAAACGTTCGAGGTGGTGGCCCGGCGAGTAGGTCACCGTCACGACCGGCAAGACGTCAGTCACGCGTAGAGATTACCGGTCGTTCGGTTCGGAGTCCGCTGTCGGACGCCGCGAGCGCGGCGACAAGTGCAGGGCGCCAGGGCCTTAGCGGCGACATGCCCGCCGCCACCGACTGCCGGCTCGACAGCGCCGAGTAGGCCGGCCGCGGCGCCGGGCGGGGAAATTCTTCGGTGCTCACCGGGTTCACCCGCTCGGGGTCGGCGCCACACTCCTCGAAGACCGCGCGGGCCAGCCCGAATCGGGAGACGACGCCCTCGTTGGCGGCGTGCAGGATCGGCCCGGGCACACCGTCATCGGCCACCTGGAGCAGTGCCTCGGCCAGGTCGGCGACGTAGGTCGGCGAGCCGACCTGGTCGTCGACGACCTTGATCGGACCTTTGACATCACCGCCGGCCGCGAGCCTGCGCATGACCGCGACGAAGTCCTTGCCGGTGCCGCCGGTGTAGACCCAGGCAGTCCGGACCACGACGGTTTCCGGCAGCGCCGCCAGCGCGGCCACCTCGCCGGCGCGCTTGCTGAGGCCGTACACGCCGGACGGCACGGGCTTGTCGCTCGGCTCGTAAGGGTGAGGCGCTGCACGGCCGAAGTCGCCGTTGAACACGAAGTCCGTCGAGACGTGGATCAGCCGGGCGCCGGAGCGCGCGCATGACCGCGCAATGTGTTCCGGCGCGGCCTCATTGACCGCATACGCCCTCGCTTCGTCGCTTTCGGCGCCGTCGACATCGGTGTACGCGGCGCAATTGACAACGATGTCGCCACTTTTCACGATCGTCTCGGCGGCGGCCGGGTCGGTGATGTCCCACTGCGAGGACGTCAGTGCCAATACCTCGCGACCCTGGTCAGTGGCTTGGGCCGCCAGGCAACCGCCCAGCTGCCCGCCGGCTCCGGTGATGACGATCCTGCCTGACATGGTTCGAGTCTGGCATGCCTCAGGCTCGCCGCAGCTGGCTACCCGAGAAGCGGGTGTTCCGCAAGTAACCTAGTGTGATGCCTGTGCAACGTGTTGTTCGTGTTGTTGCCACTGTGCTAGCCCTCGCCGTCGTCCTCGGCACCGGCGTGGCCTGGAACAACGTCCGAGCGTTTGAAGACGGCATCTTCCACATGTCGGCGCCGTCGCTGGGCAAGGGCGGCGACGATGGCGCGATCGACATCCTGCTGGTCGGCCTGGACAGCCGCACCGATGCTCACGGCAACGCGTTGACACCCGAGGAACTGGCGACCTTGAAGGCCGGTGACGAGGAGGCCACCAACACCGACACCATCATCCTGGTCCGGATACCGAACAACGGGAAGTCGGCCACCGCGATCTCGATTCCGCGGGACTCCTATGTCATGGCCGCCGGTCTGGGCAAGACGAAGATCAACGGCGTGTACGGCCAAACCAGGGAGGCCAAGCGCGTCAACCTGGTCAAAGCCGGAGATTCGGCCCAGGACGCCGCCACCCAGGGAACCGAGGCCGGCCGTGAAGCCTTGATCAAGACGGTCGCCGACCTCACCGGTGTCACCGTCGACCATTACGCCGAAATCGGGCTGCTCGGTTTCGCGTTGATCACCGACGCGCTCGGCGGCGTCAATGTGTGCCTCAAAGACGCAGTGTACGAGCCGCTTTCGGGTGCCGACTTCCCGGCCGGCCCGCAAAAGCTCGACGGCTCGGAGGCGCTCAGCTTCGTGCGCCAGCGTCACGACCTGCCGCGCGGCGACCTCGACCGGGTGGTGCGCCAGCAAGTCGTGATGGCCTCGCTGGCCCACCGGGTGATCTCCGGCCAGACGCTGTCCAGCCCCACCACGATGAGGCGGCTGGAGGCGGCGGTGCAGCGCTCGGTGGTGCTCTCGCAGGGCTGGGACGTCATGGATTTCATTCAGCAATTGCAGAAGCTCGCCGGCGGCAACGTCGCGTTCGCCACCATCCCGGTGCTCGACGGGGCCGGCTGGAGCGACGACGGCATGCAAAGCGTGGTCCGGGTGGACGCGCATCAGGTTCAGGACTGGGTCGCCGGCCTGCTGCACGACCAGGATCAGGGTAAGACCGAGGAGCTGGCCTACACGCCCGCCAAGACCACCACCAGCGTGGTCAACGACACCGACATCAACGGGCTGGCGGCCGCGGTATCAGACGTGTTGAGCTCCAAAGGATTTACCACCGGCGCCGTCGGCAACAGCGACGGCACTCACGTGAAGTCCAGCCAGGTGCGCGCCAACAAGCCCGACGACCTGGGGGCGCAGGAAGTCTCCAAGGAGCTGGGCGGATTGCCGATAGTCCCCGATGCGTCACTGGCACCGGGATCGGTGCGGGTGGTGCTGGCCAACGACTACACCGGACCGGGCTCCGGCCTGTCCGGCGGGCCCGTGGCACCGGCCCGGGTGACCAACCAGTCGGCCACCGACCCGAATGTTCCAGCGCCGTCGCCGATCCTGACGGCCGGCAGCGACAAGCCGGAGTGCATCAACTGACCACTCTGTCCGGGGCGATCCTCGATCCGATGTTGCGGGCCGACCCGGTCGGCCCGCGCATCACCTACTACGACGATGCCTCCGGCGAGCGCATCGAATTGTCAGCGGTGACCCTGGCCAACTGGGCGGCCAAGACCGGCAACCTGTTGCGCGACGAGCTGGGTGCGGGCCCGAGTAGCCGGGTGGCGATCTTGCTGCCGGCGCATTGGCAGACCGCGGCGGTCCTGTTCGGCGTGTGGTGGATCGGCGCCGAGGCCGTGCTCGACGCGTCCGGACCGGCCGACATCGCCCTGTGCACCGCCGAACGGCTCGACGAGGCCGACTCAAGCGTCGAGCCCGGGGGCGAGGTCGCGGTGTT
The DNA here is from genome assembly GCA_035996225.1 of Mycobacterium sp. Taxonomy (GTDB): domain Bacteria; phylum Actinomycetota; class Actinomycetes; order Mycobacteriales; family Mycobacteriaceae; genus Mycobacterium. Next base: position 15,391 of record DASYJS010000349.1, read on the forward strand.
GTCGCTCGATCCGTTCGGCCGTCCCGCAAAACTGGCGGGATCCGACCTGCCGATCGGTGTCACCGATTACGCCACCGCCGTGCGGGTGCACGGCGACCAGATCGTTGCCGAACGCCACCCCGGCCCGGCGCTGGCCGGCCGATCCGTCGACGAAGTCCTGGCCGACTGTGAAAATTCGGCGAGGGCAAGGGGTTTGACGCCCAAAGATCGGGTGCTTTCGAGCGCCTCGTGGTCCGGACCCGCCGAGCTGGTTGACGGCCTGCTGGCGATCATGGCCGTCGGCGCGTCGCTGGTGCAGGTCGCCAACCCCGATCCGGCGGCGTTGCAGCGGCGAGTCGAGACCGAAAAAGTCACCCGGGTGCTCTGAATTCGGCGCGTCCGACGCGGGCGCCCTGGCCCCAAATACATGTGGATATAGCAATACATAGATGTTAATGTCGTGCGAGCATTGGATAGACGCTGCGACAACAGGAGGGTTCCGGCTATGGCGGTGTACGGGTTATTGGCAAAGGCGGCAGGCACGGTATTCACCGGATTGGTCGGGGTGACGGCCTACGAGGTGGTGCGCAAGGCCGCGGCCAAGGCACCCCTGCACCAGACCGCGGTGTCGGCCGCCGAACTCGGATTGCGCGGAACCCGCAAGGCCGAGGAGGCCGCGGAGTCGGCACGACTCAAGCTCTCTGACGTAGTGGCCGAAGCTCGCGAGCGCATCGGCGAGGAGGCGCCCACCCCGTCCGTCGGCGACGCCCACGACCACGACCACTGACCCTCGGACATGAGCCTCGCGATTGTTGAAGACGTCGCAACTGCCGAAGACCCTGCCCTAGTAATAGTTTCGGATGCGGCCGGACGCATGCGAGTTTCAGTCGCGTGGGTCCGCGCCAGCTCGCGGCGGGCCGTCGCAGTCGAAGAGGCCGTTGCCAAACAGACCGGCGTGCGCGCCGTCCACGCCTACCCGCGCACCGGGTCGGTCGTCGTCTGGTATTCACCGCGCCGCTGCGACCGCTCCGAGGTCCTGGCGGCGATCAGCGGCGCCGAACACGTCGCGGCCGAACTGATCCCGGCGCGCGCGCCGCATTCGTCGGAAATCCGCAACTCCGACGTGCTGCGCATGGTGATCGGCGGCGTTGCCCTGAGCCTGCTCGGCGTGCGCCGCTATGTGTTGGCGCGACCACCTTTGCTTGGCACCAGCGGCCGGGTGGTCGCCACCGGCGTCACCATCTTCACCGGCTACCCGTTCCTGCGCGGTGCGCTGAGCTCACTGCGGTCCGGCAAGGCCGGGACCGACGCGCTGGTCTCGGCAGCGACCGTGGCGAGCCTGATCCTGCGCGAGAACGTGGTCGCGCTCACCGTGCTGTGGCTGCTCAATATCGGTGAGTACCTCCAAGATCTGACCTTGCGACGGACCCGGCGGGCCATCTCCGAGCTGCTGCGCGGCAGCCAGGACACGGCGTGGATTCGGCTGACCCAGGGCCGGCAAGCCGGCACCGAAATCCAGGTGCCGATCGACAGCGTCGAGATCGGCGACGAGGTGGTGGTGCACGACCACGTCGCCATCCCGGTGGACGGCGAAGTGGTCGATGGCGAGGCCGTTGTCAATCAGTCCGCGATCACCGGTGAAAACCTCCCGGTGAGCGTCGGCGTCGGGACACACGTGCACGCCGGTTCGGTCGTGGTGCGCGGACGGGTCGTGGTGCGCGCCGAAGCCGTCGGCAAGCAAACCACCATCGGCCGCATCATCACCCGCGTCGAGGAGGCGCAGCACGACCGGGCGCCCATCCAGACGGTTGGCGAAAACTTTTCTCGCCGTTTCGTTCCCACCTCGTTCATCGTTTCGGCGATCACGCTGGCGGTCACCGGAGATGTCCGGCGCGCGATGACCATGCTGTTGATCGCCTGCCCCTGCGCGGTGGGTTTGGCCACCCCGACCGCGATCAGCGCCGCGATCGGCAATGGCGCGCGCCGCGGCATCCTGATCAAGGGTGGTTCCCACCTCGAGCAGGCAGGCCGGGTCGACGCGATTGTGTTCGACAAGACCGGGACGCTGACCGTCGGACGTCCGGTTGTCACGAATATCGTTGCTATGCATAAGGATTGGGAGCCAGAACAGGTGCTGGCGTATGCCGCCAGCTCGGAGATCCACTCCCGTCATCCGCTGGCCGAAGCGGTGATCCGCTCCACCGAGGAGCGTCACATCATCATCCCGCCGCACGAGGAGTGCGAGGTGCTGGTGGGGCTGGGCATGCGGACCTGGGCCGACGGCCGCACCCTGCTGCTGGGCAGCCCGTCGCTGCTGAAAGCCGAAAAGGTGAGGGTGTCAAAGAAGGCGACGGAGTGGGTGGAGAAGCTGCGGCGCGAGGCGGAGACCCCGCTGCTGCTGGCGGTGGACGGCAAGCTGGTGGGGCTGATCAGCCTGCGTGACGAGGTCCGGCCCGAAGCGGCCGAAGTGCTGACGGAGTTGCGCGCCAATGGGATTCGCCGCATCGTCATGCTCACCGGCGATCATCCGGACATCGCGCAGGTAGTCGCCGACGAGCTGGGAATCGACGAGTGGCGTGCCGAGGTGATGCCGGAGGACAAGCTCGAGGTGGTACGCGAGCTGCAGAACGAGGGCTACATCGTCGGCATGGTCGGCGACGGCATCAACGACGCACCGGCGTTGGCCGCCGCCGACATCGGGATCGCCATGGGGCTGGCCGGCACCGACGTCGCCGTCGAGACCGCCGACGTGGCGCTGGCCAATGACGACCTGCATCGCCTGCTCGACGTTCGGGACCTGGGCGCCCGGGCGGTCGACGTGATCCGGGAGAACTACAGCATGTCCATCGCGGTCAATGCCGCCGGGCTGATCATCGGCGCGGGCGGGGCGCTCTCCCCCGTGCTGGCCGCAATTCTGCACAACGCGTCATCGGTAGCGGTGGTGGCCAACAGTTCCCGCTTGATCCGCTACCGCCTCGACTGAGCCCAGGAAAACACTAACTCCTTGTTAGGCAATTACTTTCAGCTGATTGGTTTTTGCTTGCACTGAGCGCTAAGGGATACGAAGCGGCTACGCTTGTGAAGTGTTGTTTCCCTTCGGATTGAAGGTCGCATCGCATGGACTATGTTCTTGACGCTGAGCTCGCCGCAGTGGCGGCCGGCATGCCAAAGTTGGATCTCTCCGATCTCGCATCAGCGCGCGAGACTGAACGGCTCGTGGTCGCCGAACTACCGAAATATGAGGCAGCGACACCGCTGAGTGTTCAGAACGTCTTCGTCGGTGGCCGGCCAGGCGCTCCCGACGTTGCGGCTCGGATCTATACCTGCGCCGAGCGCTCTTCTCCCGCTCCCGCGCTGTTGTACCTGCACGGCGGTGCCTATGTACTGGGTGGGTTGGCAGTCGCGGACTCAGCTGCCCGAACGCTCGTCGACCGGGCCGGGGTCACCGTCGTGGCGGTGGACTACCGGTTGGCACCCGAGCACCCCTACCCAGCGGGCTTGGAGGACTGCTTCGCGGTGCTGGAATGGGCCGCACACAAGGGCGAAGAATTCGGGATCGATCCCAACCGGCTCGGCGTGTTAGGCGAGAGTGCCGGCGGCGGCCCTGGCGGCGGCACTGACGCTGCTCACCCGCGACCGCCACGGTCCCCGGCTGACCGCCCAGTTCCTGGACGCGCCGACGATCGACGACCGCCTGGACACTCCGTCGATGACGACGCTCGTCGACACACCTGTGTGGCAGTCCGTCAATTCCCCCTACAGCTGGCGCTATTACCTGCAGGGCACCGCGGAACCCGGCGGCGCCGATGTCCCGATCTATGCCGCCCCGGCCCGCGCCACGGTGGAGGATCTGTCCGGGCTTCCGCAGGCATTCGTCACTGCTTATCAAATCGATCCGACCCGAGATGAGGGTCTTGACTACGCCCGAATGCTCATCCAGGCGGGGGTGCCCACGGAGGTGCACCACTACTCCGCGGCGTTCCACGTGGCGCACATCGTGCCCGGAACCGCGATCGCGACGCGAATGATCGCTGACCGAATTGGGGCCATTCGGCGAATGCTGAGCGCTTAAGACCAGTCCGGCCGGTGGCCGACGCTTCAGCAGCAGCAGTCGTGGCCACGCCAGGACCGGATGCCCTGCCACACAGCGATGCCGGCAATCGTAAGCCCGACCCCGGGGTCAATCCACCATCCGCCGGGCCAAAGTCCAGTCACCGCAAGGCCGCCCAGCACGCCGGCGGCCTGGGCGCCACACAGGTAATTCTGCGCCCCTTCGCCCTCGGTGGCTCCGGAATCCAGCCGCTCGCCCAGCGTGTGGTTGGCCCAGCCGAGTACCAGCATCAGCATCAGCACCAGACCGATGGCCGTCACCCCGATACCGATCACCGAGGTCCCCGCATGATGCCCTTCGGTCAGGTCACGGAGGGATTCGGCGGGCGCGCTGGACCCGGGGCCGGGACGCCGAACCGGCCAGAGACCGTATCGTTATTGTGTCTAAGCAGTAGATCGGCAGAAGGGGTTTCGCGTGGCACGCAGCGACAACGACAGCTGGAATCTGGCGACCAGCGTGGGAGCCACCGCGACCATGGTGGCCGCGGGACGGGCCCGGGCCACCAAGGACGCGCTGATCGACGATCGGTTTGCCGAGCCGTTGGTACGCGCCGTGGGCGTCGACTTCTTCACCCGGTGGGCCAATGGCGACATCGACGCCGTCGACGTCGACGAGCCCGGCGCGGCGTGGGGGATGCAGCGGATGACCGAGCTGCTGGCGGCGCGCACTCGTTACATCGATGCGTTCTTCGCCGAGGCCGCGTCCGCGGGCGTCCGCCAGGTCGTCATCCTGGCCTCCGGCCTGGACGCACGCGGGTATCGACTCCCGTGGGCGCCGGGAACAACGGTGTTCGAGATCGACCAGCCGGAGGTGATCGAATTCAAGACCACCACGATCGAAGCGCTCGGCGCCAAGCCCACCGCCGAGATCCGGGTCGTCCCGATCGACCTGCGCCACGATTGGCCGTCGGCGCTGAAGGAGGCCGGGTTCGACAGCGGGCAACCCGCCGCATGGGCCGCCGAGGGCCTGCTGGGCTTCTTGCCGCCCGAGGCCCAGGATCGCTTACTGGACAACATCACCGCGCTGTCCGCCGATGGCAGCCAGCTGGTGGCCGAAATCTTCATCAATACCGGCCCCAACCAGAACGCCTTGGACGGCGCTAGCCAGCGGTGGCAGGCGAACGGACTCGACGTCGCGCTCGTCGATCTGGGCTTTCCCGGGGAGCGCAGTGATGCGGCCACCTATCTGCAGGACCGAGGCTGGCAGCCGGTCAGCACCCCGCTGAATCAGCTGTTGGCCGACAACGGATTACCGCTACAGCCCGACGGCGACGACGCGCCGTTCGCCAAGAATTATTACTGCACCGCACTTTTGCACAAGGCAGGTTAAAGGGAAGGCCCACGATGCCAAACAGCCAGCCGGCCAAACCACTTGACGGATACCGGGTACTCGATTTCACGCAGAACATCGCCGGGCCGCTGGCTGGACAGATCATGGCCGATCTCGGTGCTGAGGTCATCAAGGTCGAGGCACCCGGCGGCGAGGCGGCCCGCCACATCGTCGCGGTCCTGCCCGGCCGGCCACCGCTGCCCACGCTGTTTCTGCCCCACAACCGGGGCAAGAAGTCGGTGGCAGTGGATCTGACTGACGATCACGCCAAGCAGCAGATACTACGGCTGGTCGACACCGCAGACGTCGTGCTGGAGGGGTTTCGCCCCGGGGTGATGGAACGTATGGGGTTGGGCCCCAATGACTTACGCTCCCGCAACCCGAAGCTCATCTACGCGCGTCTCTCCGCCTATGGCGGCAACGGTCCGCACGGCAGTAGGCCGGGCGTCGACCTGATGGTCGCCGCCGAGTCGGGCATGACCACCGGGATGCCCACGCCGAGCGGCAAACCACAGATCATTCCGTTCCAGCTCGTCGACGCCGCCAGCGGTCACGTGCTGGCCCAGGCGGTACTGGCCGCACTGCTCAACCGCGAGCGCCACGGCGTCGCCGACGTGGTGCGGGTCGCGATGTACGACGTCGCGGTGGGGCTGCAGGCCAGCCAACTCACGATTCACCTGAACAAGCGCAGCGAGGCGCCCAAGCCCAAACCGGATGCGGCGCCGACCACCAAGAAACGCAAGGGCGTTGGCTTTGCCACCCAACCGTCGGATGCATTCAAGGCCGCGAACGGGTACCTGGTCATCAGCGCGTATGTGCCCAAGCACTGGGCGAAGCTGTGCCAGATCATCGGCCGGCCCGAGCTGCTGGATGACGAGCGGTTCGTCGACCAGCGTTCCCGCGCGGTGAACTACCACGAGTTGACCGAGGAACTCGAGTCGGCGCTGGCCGCCAAAACGGCGGCCGAATGGGTTGAGTTGCTGCAAGAGGGTGGCTTGATGGCCTGCCTGGCCTACACCTGGAAACAAGTGGTCGCAACCCCGCTGTTCGCCGAGAACGACCTCGCTCTGCGCGTCGGGAGCGGCGACGATGCGATCACCGTGATCCGCACTCCGGCGCGCTACTCCAGCTTCGATGCGGCAGCGACCGATCCCCCACCCGCTCCCGGCCAGCACAACGAGACGTTTCTGGCCGAGTCCTGATTTCCCGCATGGCCTGTCTTTGAATTGCCCATGAAACGCCTTGTTGTCAATGTGGCGATACCTGGGTTTCTTTGAGTTGTCGATGAATCCGTAGGCGTTCATCGAGGCAACCGGGCACCGGAGAAGGCTTCTTCACACGAACTAGCCGCAGGCGGCGCAATGTCTTGTCGTCCGCTGATGTGAGCTGTCTTGGTTCCCGAGCCCCGTACGCTCGCATTGACACACGACGTTCGACCGGTCATAAAGAGGCGTCAGCCCGAGGAGTCGACTTATGAACGCGCCTATCAGCAATCTTGTGAAAACGGCCAAATCCGGGCCGTTTCTGCAGAATCTGCGCCACGACGTTCCCGCGTCGCTTGTCGTGTTCCTTGTGGCCCTGCCGCTTTCGCTGGGCATCGCGATCGCCTCCGGAGCCCCACTGGCCGCCGGGTTGATCGCCGCGGTGGTGGGCGGCGTCGTCGCCGGATCCCTTGGCGGGTCGTCGGTTCAGGTCAGTGGCCCGGCCGCGGGTCTCACCGTCGTGGTCGCCGGGCTAATCGATGAGCTCGGTTTCCCGATGTTGTGCCTGATGACCATCGGCGCGGGCGCGCTGCAGATCGGGTTCGGTCTGAGCCGGATGGCTCGCGCCGCGTTGGCAATTGCACCAGTGGTGGTGCACGCGATGCTGGCGGGCATCGGAATCACCATCATGTTGCAGCAGGTTCACGTGCTGATGGGCGGATCCTCACACAGCTCGGCATGGCAGAACCTCGTGGCGCTGCCGAACGGCATCCTTCATCACGAGGTGGATGAAGTGATCACCGGCGGGACGGTCATCGCCATCTTGTTGGTGTGGTCAAGGCTGCCGGCCAAGGTGCGGATGATTCCGGCCCCGTTGGTGGCCATCGTCGCGGCCACCGCGCTGGCGATGGCAGCGGGACTGGATGCCGATCGAATATCTTTGTCGGGCAACTTCTTCGACGCCATCAACTTGCCCAATATCTCGGGAGCGACCCCGAAGGGCAAGGCGTGGATTGACGAGACCGAGGATATAGTCGTCGGTGTCCTCACGATCGCCCTGATCGCCAGCGTCGAATCGCTGCTGTGCGCAGTCGGTGTCGACAAGCTGCACAACGGCGCGCGCACGAACTTCGACAGGGAGATCATCGGGCAGGGCACGGCGAACGTGGTGTCCGGATTGCTCGGCGGGCTGCCCATCACCGGTGTCATCGTGCGTAGCTCGGCCAACGTGGCTGCCGGCGCCCGCACCCGAATGTCAGCGGTGCTGCACGGCTTCTGGATCCTGTTGTTTGCCTCGCTGTTCACCGAGCTGGTGGAACTCATCCCGCAGGCAGCGCTGGCCGGACTGCTGATCGTGATCGGCGCCAAGCTGGTCACGCTGGCACACATCAAACTGGCCTGGCGGACAGGCAATTTCGCAATCTACGCCGTCACCATTTTGTCTGTGGTGTTCCTGAACCTGCTGGAAGGCGTGGTCATTGGACTCGCGGTCGCGGTCGGATTGCTATTGGTCAGGGTGACTCGCGCGCCCGTTTCGGTGCGGCCGGTTGGCGGCGAACAGTCGAACCAGTGGCGGATCGATATCGACGGCACGTTGAGCTTCCTGCTGCTGCCGCGCCTGACCAAGGCGCTCGCGTCCGTGCCGCAAGGGTCCGAGGTGACCCTGAACGTGAACGCCGACTACATCGACGACTCGGTCTCGGAGACGATCTCGGATTGGCAACGAGCCCATGAGTCGCGGGGCGGAGTGGTGGCAATCGTCGAGGCGTCGTCCACGAAGCTGCATAACGCGAATGCCAGTCCGCCCAAGCGTCACTTCCCCTCTGATCCGCTCGGGCTGGTGCCGTGGCGGTCCGCGCGCAACAATCACCAAAACAATGGCGACGCTTCCATTCTCGACCGCATCGACGAGTACCACCGCAACGGCGCTGCCGTTTTGCAGCAGCACATTGCCGGGCTCGGCGGTTCACACGATCCGGATGCGCTGTTCCTCACCTGTGCCGACTCACGGATCCTGCCCAACGTCATCACCGCCAGCGGCCCCGGGGATCTGTACACCGTCCGCAACTTCGGCAACCTGGTGCCGACCAACGCGGGCGACCGATCAGTCGACGCCGCACTCGAATTCGCCGCCAACCAACTGGGCGTGAGTTCGGTTGTCATCTGCGGGCATTCGTCGTGCGCCGCCATGAAGGTGCTTCTTGAGGACGGCACCGATCAAGCGACGACGCCCATGGACCAGTGGCTCGAATACGCACGCGAGAGTCTGGACGCATACCAGAATCACCATCCGGCACGCCGCAGCGCCGAATCCGTCGGCTACTCGCAGATCGACCAGCTGAGCATCGTGAACGTCGCTATTCAGCTGGAAAGGCTGACACACCACCCGATGCTGGCCACCGCGGCCGGGGCCGGCGACTTGGCGGTTGTCGGCGTGTTCTTCGACGTCGAGACCGCCCGCGTGTACGAGGTCACCCCGCGCGGCATCGTGTGCCCCGACCAACCGGTCAGGCCACCAGCTTGACCGTCCTGTCGTTGCCGCGGTCGGCGACGTAGACTGTCCCGGCGTTGTCCACCGCCACCCCTAACGGAGTGTTGAGGCCGGTCAACGGCAACACCGTCGGGGTGTTCGACCCGGCCGCCAGTTTCAGCACCTGGTTGGCATCGTGTTCGGTGACCAACACATCGCCGGCGTTGTCCACCGCGATGCCCCAAGGCACGGGGACACTGCCGAACGGGAGCACGGTCTGGGCGCTCGACCCCGCCGCCAACATCAACACCCGGTTGTTGTCGGTATCGGTGACGTAGACATTGCCGGCGGGATCCACCGCCACGCCATCCGGATTCTTCAATCCGGTGAACTGCAGCACGGTTTGGGCATTCGATCCCGCTGCCAACTTCAGCACCCTGTTGTTACCGCGGTCAGCGACGTACACGCTGCCCTGGCCATCCACCGCAACCCCTTCGGGGTAGTTGAGGCCGGTGAACGGCAGCACGGTCTGGGTGTTCGATCCTGCCGCCAGCTTCACCACCCGGTTGTTGAAATCGGCGACGTACACGGTTCCGGCACCATCCACCGTCAGCCCCTGCGGCTGGTAAAGCCCGCTGAACGGCAGCACGGTCGGATTGCTCGACCCGGGCGCCAATTCCACCACGCGGCCGTACATGCCTTCACTGGTGACGTACACGTCGCCGGCCTTGTCCAGCGCCACCCCGCCAGGAGAGAGACGGAAGTCAATCCCGTTGAACGGCAACTCGATTTGTCCCGATGCCGGCTGTTTGGACGCCGCCGACGGGCGCGTTCCCAGGTATCCGGTGGTGCCGATGGCCGCGACGAGCAGCACGACCGCGCCGCCGACGAGGACCCACTTCCTGCGCTTGCGCTGTCTGATCGAGCCACGTTGCGGGCCAAGCGGTTGCGGCCTCGAGGTCACCGAGCATGGCGGGCCGGGTTGATGCCAGCCGCCGTCGCGTGCATCCCAGGACACGGGTCGGGCCATCGTTTCACCGCCCGCTCGCTGGCCTTGCCGCAGGATCGTGGCCTCTTGGTACTGCTCGGGTGAGGTCAGCGCGTCGTGGGCGGCCGCGGCCAGATCCCCGGCGGTGAAATACCGGTCCGCCGGGCTTTTGGCCATGCCCCTGCCGATCACCTGATCCAAAGCGGACGGCACCCGGCCGGGCCGTAGCTCGCTGGGCCGCGGAGCCGGCTCGAGCAGATGTGCGGCGATCAACCGTTCGATGCTGTCGGCCCGATATGGCGGTGCCCCCGTCAAACATTCACCCAATACGCAAGCCAGCGCATAGATATCGGAGCGGTAGGTGACTTCGTCGCCGGTGAATCGCTCCGGGGCCATGTAATTGTAGGTGCCCAAGGCAACTCCGACCTGGGTCAATCCGGGATCGGCGGCCGCGCGGGCGATACCGAAATCCACCAGATAGGCGAAGTCGTCATTGGTGACAAGGATGTTCTCCGGTTTGATGTCGCGATGAGTGACGCCGCTGGCATGCGCGGCATCCAGGGCGGACGCGATTTGGTGCACGATGGCAACGGTGCGGACCGGCGTCAGCGGGCCGTAGTTCAGCAACATGCTGCGCAACGAGGTGCCTTCGATCATCCGCATCTCGACGTAGAACTGACCGTCGATGTCGCCGTAGTCGTGGATCGGCACGATGTGCGGTTCGGTCAGCCGCCCCGCCGTGTCGGCCTCCCGTTGCATCCGCGCGCGAAACGTTGCGTCCGTGGAGAATTCCCGCGAGATCAGCTTCAGCGCGACGACCCGATGCTTGCGGGTGTCCTCGGCCTGATACACCTCGCCCATGCCGCCGCGACCAAGCAGCCGCTTCAGCTGATAATGGCCAAATCGAGTCCCCGCTCGCGAAACAGTATCGTTCACCGGCCACGCTCCTTCTTAAGAATTAAGCGAATTACGAAATCGCATTGACGGCCGTGGCTATTTTCGATTGCAAGGAATTCGGCAGCGGGATCGATCCGTACTGATCCAAACCGACCTGGCCTGGCCCAATTGCGGCCTGCATGAACGCTTTTACCGCCGCGCCGGTCGCCGAATCCGGATACTTCGAGCAGACGACCTCGTAGGTCGGCTCCACGATCGGGTAGGCACCGGGCTGCGTCGGCTTGTAGAACGAGGACGTGTCTACCACCAGGTCGTTACCCTGCCCCTTGAACGTGACCCCGGTGAGTGTCTTGCTAACCGAGTCGGTGGTGATCGACACCGCATCAGGACCGGCCGAGGTGATGATCTGGGCGATGCTCAACTGCTTGCCCACCGCGAACGACCACTCGTTGTAGGTGATCGACCCGTCGGTGCTCTGCACTTGCGCCGACGTACCATCGTCGCCGGCGCCGCCGTCACCGACACCGCCAAGGAACGTCTGACCGGCCGCTTTGCCCCAGGCGCCGTTGGACGCGGCAACCAGGTATTGCTGGAAGTTGGATGTGTCGCCGGACTGGTCGCTGCGGAAGAACACGCGAATGGGCGCCGACGGCAGGTTGATACCCGGGTTGAGCGACCTGATCGCCGGATCGTCCCACCGGTTGATGCCCCCGTTGAAGATCCTTGCCAGCGTGGCAGCGTCAAGTTTCAGCGAATTCACGCCGCTGACGTTGTAGGTGATCGCGATGGGTGCAAACACCGTCGGCAGGTCCCACGCCGGCGAACCGCAGCGCTGCACAGCGCGATCGACCTGACCCTTCGATGGATTCAACGGATCACCCGAACCCGCCAGATCGGACACGTTGTTCAGGAAGTCCGTCACCCCGGCGCCGGATCCGTTCGCGTTGTAGTCCAGCGTGGATCCCGGGCACGCGTGAACGTAGGCGAAGACGAACTGTTCCATCGCGTTTTCCTGCGCTGCCGCGCCACTGCCCTTGAGTTGCCTCTTGCCGCCGCACTGCACCGTCGCGGGCGCGGGGCCCGATCCCGATGACGAGGCGTGAGTGGTGCTGCCGCACGCCGACAAGGCCAGCGCGCAGGCACCCAACAGACTCAGCGTGACACCAGCTCGGTTGCGAGTCACCGGAACTCCTCCGAAATGTCAGGGTGGCGGACACACTCACTCCGCCACCGGAGCCCCCTGGAACACGTTTCCGAAGTAAGAGATAGAGACGTGAACCTGTGCATATAGAAACGCCGAAAGATGGGAGCAGGCTGAGCGGCGCCTCTGAAGAAATCCAGAATCCTGCGCCCGTCTTCGAAGCTGGGCGCAGGATGAGCGCGGGCTTTGAAGATATGCAGAGGATCGCCGCGCATGATCATCAAAGCCGTCGAGCGACGTAGCTTGATGGGGTGTTGATTAGTCCGGAACGGCTCAGCGGCGAGACTGGCTCGCAGGTACCGGCTTTCGCGATGCGGGCGGTGAACCTTACCCTCAGCTTCGGCGCCAAGGCAGTCCTCGACGAGGTGAGCCTAGACTTTCCCACGCATGCTGTCACGTCCCTGCTCGGACCGACCGGCTCCGGCAAGACCACCTTCCTGCGCACCCTGAATCGCATGAACGACCGGGTCTCTGGCTACCGGCACAGCGGCGATGTATTGCTGGGCGGCCGGAGCATTTTCAAAACCCAAGACCTGATGGATTTTCGGCGCCGGGTCGGCATGCTGTTCCAGCGTCCCAATCCCTTCCCGATGTCGATTATCGACAACGTGATCGCCGGCGTGCGCGCTCATAAGATGGTGCCGCGCAAGGACTTCAAGGGCGTCGCCGAGGCCCGACTGGCCGAAGTAGGCCTGTGGGACGCGGTCAAGGATCGGCTGCGCGATTCGCCGTTCCGGCTCTCCGGTGGTCAGCAGCAGTTGTTGTGCCTGGCCCGCGCGCTCGCGGTGAACCCGGAAGTGCTGCTGCTCGACGAACCCACCTCCTCGCTGGACCCCACCACGACCGAGAAGATCGAAGACCTCATTCGATCGCTCACCCACCGGCTCACCGTGATCGTGGTGACGCACGATCTCGCCCAGGCAGCCCGGATAGGTGATCGCACCGCCTTGTTCTTCGACGGCCGGCTCGTCGAGGAGGGGCCCACCGAGCAGTTGTTCTTGTCACCGAAGCATGCCGAAACAGTCCGGTACATCTCGGGCTTCACAGCCATACAACCGCGTGGGGGCGCAGACGGGGGACGAGAAAGGTGAGGTCCCATGAAGATTCGATTGCGTACCCTATTGGTCGCTGTGCCGGTGCTGCTGGCCGCAACGGCCTGCGGTTCGAGTTCGACGGGCGGTTCGGCGAGTACCGGATCCACGGCAGGTAACCCCTCGGCGTCGCCAGCGACATCGAAGGTGGCATTGTCGGAGACCGGCGCCACCGAGTTGTACCCGCTGATGAATCTGTGGGCTCCGGCCTACAACGCGAAATATCCCAACGTCTCGATCACCACCGGCAGCACCGGGTCGGGTGCCGGGATCTCCCAAGCCGCCGCCGGAGCGGTCAACATCGGCGCCTCCGGCGCCTACCTGTCCGGCGGCGACCTGTCCGCGCACCAAGGGCTGATGAATGTCGCGCTGGCGGTTTCCGCCGAGCAGGTGAACTACAACCTGCCCGGGGTCACCGAGCACCTCAAGCTAAACGGCAAGGTGCTGGCGGCGATGTATCAGGGCACGATCAAAACCTGGAACGACCCGCAGATCGCCGCGCTGAACCCCGAGGTGAATTTGCCTGCCACGCCGGTGGTTCCGCTACACCGCTCCGACGGGTCCGGCGACACGTTCGTGTTCACCCAGTATCTGTCGAAGCAAGATCCCGATGGCTGGGGTAACTCGCCGGGCTACAACACCACCATCGCCTTCCCCGCGGTGCCCGGTGCGCTGGGCGAGAACGGCGCGGGCGGCATGGTGACCGGCTGCGCTCAAACCCCCGGCTGCGTGGCCTACATCGGCACCAGCTACCTCGACCAAGCCGGCCAGAAAGGGCTCGGCGAGGCCCAATTAGCCAATGCTTCAGGCAGTTACCTACTACCCAACGCCCAGAGCGTCGCGGCCGAGGCCGCCGGCTTCGCCGCGCAGACCCCGGCGAACCAGGTGGTTTCGCTGATCAACGGTCCTGCGCCGGACGGGTACCCGATCGTCAACTACGAGTACGCGGTCGTCTATAGCAACCAGAAGGATCCCGCCGTCGCACAGACGATGCAGGCCTTCCTGCACTGGGCGGTGACCGACGGCAACAGCCCGACCTACCTGGACCAGTTCCACTTCCAGCCGCTGCCGGCCGCGGTGGCGAAGCTATCCGATGCCCAGATCGCCAAGATCTCCGGCTAAGTAGCTTCGGTGACGCTTCTTTCGCCGTCCGGGCTCTGTAAGCCCGAGCGTGCGCCAAGCCGCGGCGTGCGCCGCGAGGGCCTCGTTATCCGGTGTGCCGGTGCGGCGGCCGCGGTAATCCCGCTGCTCGCGCTGGTGTTCGTGCTGGCGACGCTGGTTATCGAGGCGATGGGCGCGATCCGGGTCAATGGGCTGCACTTTTTCACCGGCACCGCATGGAACTCGGGCAACACCTACGGCGACACGGTCCTCACCCACGGCGTCGCACATCCAGTCGGCGTCGATTACGGGGCGTTGCCGTTGATCGTCGGCACCCTGGCGAGCTCGGCGATCGCCCTGATCTTCGCGGTACCGGTGTCCCTCGGCGCGGCATTCGCGATCGCACAACGGTTGCCGAAGCGTCTCGCGTCGGCCGTCGGCATGGTGCTCGAATTGCTCGCCGGCATTCCCAGCGTCGTCGTCGGCCTCTGGGGGGCAATGACATTCGGGCCGTTTATCGCCCACCACGTGGCTCCGGTGATCGCCCGGAACGCCCCGAATGTGCCGGTGCTGAACTACTTTCGCGGTAACACCGGCAACGGAGAGGGCATGTTGGTGTCCGGCCTGGTGCTGGCGGTGATGATCATCCCGATCATCGCCAGCACCTGCCGCGACCTGATCCGGCAAGTACCGGTGCTGCCCCGCGAGGGTGCGACCGCGCTGGGGATGTCCGACTGGGAGTGCGCGCGCAAGATCACCCTGCCGTGGGTGTCCAGCGGCATTGTCGGCGCCGTGGTGCTGGGACTCGGACGCGCGCTTGGCGAGACGATGGCCGTCGCCATGGTGTCAGGGGCGGAGTTGGGCGCGATGCCCACCAATATCTACTCGACAATGACCACCATCGCCGCGACAGTTGTGTCACAACTGGATTCGGCGCTAACCGACTCCACCAACTTCGCGGTAAAGACACTGGCGGAAGTAAGCCTGGTGCTGATGTTGATCACCTTGCTGACCAATATGGCCGCCCGCGCGCTGGTGCGCCGGACCTCGGGTACCGCGCTGCCGGTCGGGCGAGGGGTGTGAGATGGGACCGGTCGCGGTTCGACGCAAAACCGCCAACGTCGTGTTCTGGACGTGCTGCTTCGGTTGCCTTTCAGCGGTGATCGTTCCGACGTTGTGGATGCTGATCGGCGTCGTCAGCCGCGCCT
>DASYJS010000350.1:0-1793 GCA_035996225.1 Mycobacterium sp.
AGTCGGGGTGACCCGCAGGAAAGTGCCACAGAAAGCAGACCGCCGATGGCTGCACCGCATGGTGTGGCACAGGTAAGGGTGAAACGGTGCGGTAAGAGCGCACCAGCGCCCGGGGTGACCCGGGCGGCTCGGCAAACCCCACTCGGAGCAAGGCCAAGCGTGGGACGGTCGGCCCGGCCAATGTCCCCAGGTAGGCCGCGTAGATGGATGACCACCGAACCGGTGTCCCGTAAGGGCCCGGCCAACAGAACCCCGCCTACAGGCCGGCTCACCGTCACACACCCCGGCCAGGGCGGGGGCCGAATCATCGAACGTATGTTCCCCTCCTCACCTTCGTGTGGGTGCTGGCCAGCGGCGGGCGGGGTATTGGGCTGGTGGGGGCAGGTCGGGCGGCGAGGTTGGGCTCGATGAAAGACGCGCACGTGGCCTGACCCCTCTTTAGGTTCGGAAATCGACCAAGACAACCGAGCCCAGGAGCGCCCACGTGCGCGTCACTAGTGCATTCAACCGGATGCTCGCCCTGCCCGGCGCGAGCGTCATATCGGTGGCCTTCACCCCCGAGGGGATCGTGGTCGGGATCCGCAATCGGCGCCGTCGGCTGCGCTGTCCGTGCGGCTGGTCGACCACCGCCCGCTATGACACCGCGGTGCGCCGCTGGCGGCACGTCGATTTGGGCAACTGCCGGTTGTGGCTGGAGGGCGACATCCGCCGTCTGCGGTGTCGGCGCTGCCGGCGGGTCCGCACCGAGGAAGTGCCGTGGGCCCGCCCCGACGCCCGCCACACCCGCGACGTCGAAGACGTCATCGCCTGGCTGGTGCAGCGGACCGACAAGACCACCACCGCGACCCTGATGCGCTGCAGCTGGGAGGCCGTGGACAACATCGTGGGCCGGGTGGTGGCCGAGCATCTCGACACGTCCCGGCTGGAGGGCCTGTACCGCATCGGGGTCGACGAGATCTCCTACCGGCGCGGCCACCAGTACCTGACCATCGTGGCCGACCACGACACCGGCCGAGTCGTGTGGGTCGCCAAAGGCAAGCGGGGCGCCGCCCTGGAAAGCTTCTATGAGGCCCTGGGCCCCGACGGCCGCGACCAGATCACCGCCGTCACCATGGACCTCGGCACCATCTACCGCGACGCCACCCGACGATGCGTCCCCGACGCCACCGTCTGCTTCGACCCGTTCCACGTCATCCAGATCGCCAACCGGGCCCTCGACTCGGTCTACAAGTCAGCCGGACGAGAACACCAAAGCGGCGTCGGCGACCACTCGTGGCGGGCCACCCGCTTCGCGCTGCGAGCCGGCGCCGAGCACCTCACCGACAACCAGCGCGAACTCCTCAACGCCTACCGACGCCAAAGCCACCAACTCTGGCGGGCCTGGGAACTCAAAGAAGGCCTACGCGACCTCTACCGGCGCGTCGACCCCGCCAACGCCCGCCCCTACCTTGCCAGCTGGCTCGACTCGGCCACCCGCAGCCGCATCCCCGCCTTCGTCAACCTCGCCCGAACCGTCCGCCGCAACTTCGAAGGCATCATCGCCGCCGTCGAACTCGGACTATCCAACAGCCGCCTCGAGGGCATCAACGCCAAAATCCGCCTCATCCAACGCCGCGGCTACGGCTACCACTCCGTCGACTCCCTCGCCGCAGTCATCCACCTCTGCCTCGGCGGCATCACCATCCTCCTACCCACACAAAGGTGAGGAGTCGCACGTGTGTTCGAGTACCCTAGGAGGCGATGGGACCGCGCCGACAGGCCACGATCCTGCACGCCGACCTTGACGCCTTCTA
>DASYJS010000351.1:0-29843 GCA_035996225.1 Mycobacterium sp.
ATGCGCGGCGGCCAGCGGCGAGGTCACCGCGGCGTCGGCCTCACCCGCGGCCACCTGCCGAGCGGCGTCGGCGTTCGAATACGCCGGCCGCAGTTCGGCGTCGGGCAGGTGAGCGGCCAGCCAGCGACGCACCTGGGCCGCGGCCACGGGGAAGGCCGCCAAAGTGCGGATCCCGCCAGCGTCGCGGCCGGGTTTGACGACGATGCTGAACGCCACGTTTAGCGTCGTCTCGGCGAAAATCTGCAGCGGCAATCCGGTCGCCAGGCTGTCCAATGTCGACGTCACCGACCCGTCGATCGAGTTCTCGATCGGCACGCAGGCGTACTCGGTCTCGCGGTTGCGAACCGCCTCCAGGGCCGCGGGCGTGCTGTCGATCGGCAACCGCCGCACCGGTCCCAGATTCTGGTCGGGGATCAGGCCGGCGTCCGTCATCTGTAAGAGCGCCGCCTCGGTGAAGGTCCCTTCGGGACCGAGGTAAGTGATGCCGACCACGCCCACAACCCTAGTGGCGCCATTCCGAAAACAGGCCTTGCTTCGACTTATGATCTAAGTTAACTTAGGCTTACCTAAGGCCGAAGGAGAATGATGTTACCGCTGACCAGCGCCGCGCCGACGACTGCCGAACGCATACGCAGCGCCTGTGCCGGGGCTGACGGTGCCCTTCTGGCCATCGAGAACACGGATGCGCGCGAGGATCCGGTGCCGACGCCGGTGCATCACCTCCTGCACGACGGATCCTTCGCAATAGCGCTGCCCACCGACAGCGCGACGGATGGCCGGGTCTGCGGATCGCAAGCACTGCTCGAGCTGACCGATTACGCACCGCTTCCGCTGCGGGAGCCGGTCCGTTCGCTGGTGTGGGTCCGCGGCCGGCTGCGGCAGGTCCCGCCGGCCGAGATCACCCCAACACTCGATGTGATCGCCAGCGAGTGTCCGCATCCGGCACTCCTGCAGGTCGACACGCCGAGATGCATGCCGCCCTCCCCGGGCGAGGCCCGGTACACGCTGCTGCGGCTCGACATCGCATCCGTCGTGGTTACCGACGCCACCGGCGCCGAGCCGGTCAGCATCGAGGACCTGCTCGCCGCCCGGCCCGACCCGTTCTGCGAGATCGAGTCGAGCTTGCTGTGGCACCTGGACAACGCCCACGGCGACGTGGTGGCACGCCTGGTATCCCGGCTGCCGGCGCCGCTACGGCGTGGAGACGTCCGCCCGCTGGGTCTCGACCGGTACGGCGTGCGGTTCCGCATCGAACGCAACGACGGCGACCACGACATCCGGCTGCCCTTCCACAAGCCGGTCGACGACATGACCGGGTTGAGCCAAGCCATTCGCGTGCTGATGGGTTGCCCGTTCATCAACGGCCTGCGTGCCCGCCCTTAATTGTCGCTTGCCGATCCAGGGCCGCGGTGCACCCGTTTGTGTCTGGCTGCACCGGTTGGGGGCACGTAAGTTAGCCAGGTGAACGGCGACCGATCACCACAGCGTAGACGGCCTGAAAGACCGACCCCACCGCGGGAGTCGCGTCCCGAGCCGCCACCCGTGATCCAGCGCCACACCACTGGGCCGTCGCCCGCCACCGATCAGACGGTACCGCTGCCCCGCGTCTCGCCGCCGGTCTCCGATCGAGCAGCTGCTTACTCCCCCGGCCACTTGGCGCCGCCGGGAAAGCCGAGCTCACGCACCCGTCCACCCGACCGGTCAGCGCCGCCGCCACCGCAGCCCGGCGTGCCGAGAGTGCGCCGCAAACGCAAAAAACGCCGCTGGGGCCGGGCAATCGCGTCAACGTTGCTGATCGGTGTGCTGCTGGCCGGCGCCGGCGTCCTGGGCGGCGCCATGTGGTTGGACACCACCCTGCATCGCAAGTCGGTACTGACCGACTATCCCGATCGGCCCGCGCCTGGGCGTGGCACGAACTGGCTGCTCGTCGGCTCCGACAGTCGCGAAGGCCTGAGTGCCGGGCAGCAACAAGATCTGGCCACCGGCGGCGACGTGGGTAGCACCCGCACCGACACGATTCTGCTGATACACATCCCCGGGTTGGGGTCGAGCACCCCGACGACGATGGTGTCGATTCCGCGCGACTCCTTCGTGCCGATCCCCGATCACGGCGAGGACAAGATCAATTCCGCGTTCGCGATGGGCGGGGCATCGTTGCTGACCCAGACGGTGGAGCAGGCCACCGGACTGCGCCTCGATCACTATGCCGAGATTGGGTTCAGCGGGTTCGCGGTCCTGGTGGATGCCCTTGGCGGCATCACCGTCTGCCCGACCACGCCGATCAACGATCCGTTGGCCGGCATCGACCTGCCCGCCGGCTGCCAAGAGCTGAACGGCCGCAACGCGCTCGGCTACGTCAGGACTCGGGACACCCCGCGGGCTGATCTGGACCGGATGGTCAATCAGCGGCAGTTCATCTCGGCGCTGCTGCACCGAGGCGCCAGCCCGTCGGTGTGGCTCAATCCGTGGCGCTGGTACTCGGTACCGCACGCCGCGGCCGACGCGCTGACCGTCAACGAAGGCGATCACGTATGGGACCTGGCTCGGCTGAGCTGGGCGCTGCGCGGATCCACCACCACGCTGACCGTTCCGATCGCCGAATTCACCAGCAACAGCGTCGGTTCGGTCGTGGTGTGGAATCACGACGTGGCCGGCAAGCTGTTCGACGCGCTGGCCTCCGACGCGCCAGTGCCTACCGCCGCGCTCGAGGGACAGTCGTAGCCCAGCAATACGTGGCCATTGCCGTTTATTTCGCCGGCGTCGAATTGCCACAATTGGCGAAGCACTTTTGCAGCCAGGCGGTCGAGGAACGCAACCACGCGATGATGCTGGTGCAGCATCTACTCGACCGCGACGTGGATGTCGAGATCCCGGCTGTGGGCGCGGTGCGTAATCAATTCGACAAACCGCGCGACGCGCTGGCGCTCGATCAAGAGCGTGCGGTCAGTGAACAGGTCAGCCAACTGGCGGCGGTGGCCCGCGACGAAAGTGACTTCCTCGGCGAGCAATTCGTGCAGTGGTTCCTGCAGGAGCAGATCGAAGAGGTCACGCTGATGAGGACGCTGGTGCGGCTGGCCGATCGCGCTGGAGCCAACGAGTTTCGACATGGAGAACTTCGTCGCCCGCGAGGTGGCTGCGCCATCCGTCAGCGCGGGCACGCCGCAGGCCGCCGGCGGTTACCTCTCGTCGAACTAGCCCCTGCCGCCGATGGTCCGCGCATTCTCCAGCCAGGTTTTCGTGCGGCCCGGGTGGTTGGTAGCAATCCAGGCCACCCCGACGTCGCGGCAGAAGTCGATGTCGTCGTACCAGTCGACGGTCCAGCAGTACACGGCCCGGCCCTGGGCGGCAGCGCGATCCACCAGCTGCGGATAGTCCTTCAGCGCGTCCACCGACGGCCCGACGGCAGTGGCGCCGACGGCGGTGGCCGCGCTGCTGGTCAGGTAGCGGGCATTCCGGCCGAGCAGCACCGTGGGCAGCAACGGCGCTGCTCGCCGGATCCGCCAGACCGCGGCCGCCGAGAACGACATCACGACCGCGCGCGAGCGGTCCGCCGAGGCCGGCGAGGCGATGCCGAAGCGGTGCAGCAGCGCCAGCACCTTGCTTTCGACCAGCGAGCCATACCGGACCGGATGCTTGGTCTCGATGAAGATCTTCACCGGCCGGTGCCAGTCAAGAACCAGCGAAACCAGGCCATCCAGCGTCAGCAGGCTGGTATCACCGTGCGTACCGTCGGACCGCCAGCTGTCGTGCCAGGCGCCGTATTCGAGCTCGCGTAGCTGAGCCAGCGTCATGGTGCTAACCAAGCCGGCTCCGGTCGACGTCCGGTCCAGGCTGCGGTCGTGCACACAAACCAAATGGCCATCGCGGCTCAGCCGTACGTCGCACTCGACCCCGTCGGCGCCCTCTTTGAGCGCAAGGTCGTAAGCGGCCAACGTGTGTTCGGGGCGAGCCGCCGACGCGCCTCGGTGGGCAACGACAAAAGGGTGCCCGGCGAGCACGTCGTCGGGCCACGTCATACCCCTATGCTGCCGGTTCCGCCCCCTCCAACTCAACCGGAGCAGTCGATGCGGGCTCGGCGGGACGATCCGGGGTTACCACGACCCAGCGGTGCGCTGGCCGTTCGACGGGTTTGCGGACGAATCCCTCAAAGACGCGGGCAACGGTGGCCACTGTCGCAGCCGCAAGAAGGTACGCGAACACCATCATGACGGTGTTGTTCGCGATGCCCTGGGGGTCCGTGGCGAAGCTGGTGATGATGGCCCAGATCGAAACCAGGTAGCTCAGGACCCACGTGGCCCACCACTCCAGGATCGGTCGGCGGAGCCTCGTGTATTGCTCTTCGATCGCGGCCAGCTCGATGACGTACACCGGAGCCCACAGCAGATTGGCCAGCGGTGCGACGCAGCCGGCCCACAACGCGCGGACGGAGCGCTGGTCGGACAGGCCGTAATGCGCGAACACGGCGGCCCGTCGCGCGATCAGCCACTGAATCAGCAGCACACTCGCGGTGAACGCGGCCGCGATCGCCGCCACACTGGCCAGCACCCCGAGCCAATCGGCGGCTATGGCCACGATCGAGTTCAGCAAGGCTTTCCGGTTGAAAACCAATAGGACATACCGGACGACGTACACCAGCGCCGCACTGCCAAGCACGAGCACGCTGACGAACAGCGAGAGGCGCACCGCCGCCGCCGACGGGCCGGTCCGGGTGGACTGTTGGGCGGCCGCCGGAGCCTGCTCGACGTGGTCGGTCAAGCCCCAACGCGGGATCACGGCATAGCGGGGCGTGGGGCCGAGCGACGACCGTCCTCGCCGCGCCGGTGGTGCGGCACCGGGGCGCACCGCGATCCACCGGAAGCCCGGCGGCAGCCGTGGCGGCGTGCGTTGCGGTGCCGAGGATCGCGCGGGAGCCGACTGGCTACCGTGCGTACTCCACCGGGGGTCGACCGCCGGCACATCCGCCACGGGCGCCATCAACGCGCTGCGACAACGGGGGCACCACTCGCGTCGGCGTTCACGCACGTTCCACCGAGTGCCGCACTGAGAGCACACTTGGATCACCCGACCAGCCTAGCCCCGGGCATCACGCTGACCCCCGAGCGCGGCTCGCTGAGGAGCGCAGATAGCTCCGGATTGCGGCCAACGCCGAGCGCCTCACACGGCCGCACGGACACTAATGCTCAACCGGCCGCCACAGCCGTGGATCGGCAGGTGTTACGGCGGTCACAGCTACTTCCGGGCTATCCACAGTTTCCACAGGTTTATCCACATGCGCAGTAGGGGTACAAACGCAATCAATCAGCCAACTAGCGGTTAACCCTGGCCCCAATTGTGGATAACGCCGGGGGCTTATGAGGCGCCATCGACAGGCCCGAACGGCCGTCGAGCGAATAGCCCGCCCCACGGCGCAGCAGTCGGACCCGCCAAGCCGGTTCGCGTACCCATTGCCTCCCGGACTGGCCCGGGTCGGCCGACCGCCGGCGCGAATGCGCAGCTCAGCGTCCTGTCGCGCGGGCCATTTTTCAAGCCCATCACAAAGGGTTATGATCGCCATCACGAAAAATGTTGTGACTCACCTCACTCGACCGAGGTGACTACAAGGTGAAAGGCGATTGATGGCGACGCATTCGTTCGGTCCGGCTTCGCCGGCCCAGTCGAGCTCGTATTCCGGATCGCCCGCCTGGAACCACAGTTACAGCATCGCCGCCTTACGTGCCGGCTTGATCGCGTTGGCGTTGCTCGCGGTTCTCGCCCTCATTGTTTTGTCTTGATTATTTCGTCTTGAAACCGTGCCGACCGGGTACTCGGCTTCTCGGCGCGTAGGCGTCGTCCTTGCGGCGCGCGCGGTCATGGAGCAGGGTTGATTACGCTGAGCCTGCCCGCGTGGCGGACTCCGTGCGAATGCGCGTCAAGACGATCATCGACGAAAGGAATGCCGTGGCTGAATACACCCTGCCCGATTTGGAATGGGACTACGCAGCGCTGGAACCGCACATCTCCGGGCAGATCAACGAGATCCACCACAGCAAGCACCACGCCACCTACGTCAAGGGTTTGAACGACGCCATTGCCAAACTCGAAGACGCTCGCGCCAACGACGACCATGCCGCGATCTTCTTGAACGAGAAGAACCTGGCGTTCCATCTGGGTGGTCACGTCAACCATTCGATCTGGTGGAAGAACCTGTCCCCGAACGGCGGGGACAAGCCGACCGGCGACCTTGCCGCCGCCATCGACGACGCCTTCGGGTCGTTCGACAAATTCCGCGCACAGTTCAGCGCCGCCGCCAACGGCTTGCAGGGATCGGGCTGGGCGGTGCTCGGCTACGACACCCTGGGCGACCGGCTGCTGACGTTCCAGCTTTACGACCAGCAGGCCAACGTTCCGCTGGGCATCATCCCGCTGCTGCAGGTCGACATGTGGGAGCACGCCTTCTACCTGCAGTACAAGAACGTCAAGGCGGACTACGTCAAGGCGTTCTGGAACGTCGTCAACTGGGCAGACGTGCAGTCGCGTTACGCGGCCGCAACGTCGAAGACCCAAGGCCTGATTTTCGGCTGAGACCACCTCGCAAGGCTGGGGCGTCACGCGGATCGCGTGGCGCCCATGCCTTTTGTCCCGGCCCGTGGTCGCTCGCTTGAGGAAAGGCCAGCACCAGTGGCCGTGTCGAGTTGCAACGCGTCTAAACCGCAGGCATCCTTAATTATTCGAGCTACCAGCGTGGTTATTTCGAACCAAGGCGTCGCGCGGAGGGTCGAGATGGAAACTGGGTCGAGCCGGCCAATAGGGGTTGCCCCCTTCCACGCTCGTGGTGCCCTGAAAGGGTTCGTGATCTCTGGCCGGTGGCCAGATTCGACCAAGGAGTGGGCCCAGCTGCTGATGGTCGCGGTCCGCGTCGCCTCATTGCCCGGATTGCTCTCCACCACAACGGTGTTCGGCGCCCGCGAAGAGTTGCCCGACGAGCCCGAGCCGGACACCGTCGGCCTGGTGCTGGCCGAAGGCACGATGTTCGGTGAATCAGCAATCCAGCCAGGGTATTTCGCGGATCATCAACCTCCCGCCCTGCTGATGCTACATCCGCCGTCGGAAACGACGCCGTCGTTGCCGGAATGCACCGGAGCAGCGTCGGGATGCGTCCTGCTCCCGGGGTTGCCGTATCTGGGATTAGAGCACCGGGCGGCTTGGGTCGAGGCGGAAGCCGACGGCACCATCACGTCCATGGTGAGCCGTGTCGGGGTCGACCCCATCAGCCATCCGGACACCGCGATTCTGGCAATGCTGCTTGCGGCATAAGGGAATTCAAACGATTTAGTTCGCCCCCCGAATCCAGAGATACGGGCGCCCGAACTTCCGGCCCTTCCTGGCGCGCCTCCGATTTGCCCGCTAGCCTGGGACCGTTAGCGAAGGGGAGTAGCCCCGAATCGTCGCGTCGACATACTGGCGAATAGCCCGGCCGGCGAACCGGTCCCAACGGATCGGTGGGCGAGACCTTCGACCGATGTTCGATGACCACAGCGGTTGTCAGCGACGTGTCGAAAGGTCACCCAGATGTTTGCGGCGACACTCTTGAGTCTCGGAGTGGTCTTCCTAGCCGAACTCGGCGACAGGTCCCAGCTCATCACGATGACCTACGCGTTGCGGTTCCGATGGTGGGTGGTGCTGCCCGGGGTGGCACTCGCCGCGTTCCTGGTACACGGGGTGTCGGTGACGATCGGCCACTTCCTGGGTGCCTCGCTGCCGGCGCGCCCGATGGCCTTCGCGTCCGCGATCGCATTCCTGATTTTCGCCGCGTGGGCGTGGCGCGAGGGCGCCGCCGACGACGAAGCCGTCTCGAGCTCGCCCGAACCCCGCTTCGCGCTGCTGACCGTGGTGTCGTCGTTCGCACTCGCCGAGATGAGCGACAAGACGACATTGGCGACGGTGACGCTGGCCAGCGATCACGACTGGGCCGGGGTGTGGATCGGCAGCACCCTGGGCATGGTCTTGGCCGACGCGTTGGCCATCGGTGCGGGGATGCTGTTGCATCGTCGCCTCCCCCAGCAGCTGCTGCACGTGTTGGCCAGTGGGCTGTTCCTCATGTTCGGCCTGTGGATGCTGTTCGACAGCGCGCTGGGCTGGCGGTCGGTGGCCATCGCGGTGACCGCGGTGGTGGCGCTGGCTGCCGTAACCGCGGCCACGGCGCAAACTCTGCGCCGCCGCCGCACGGGAGCTTCATTCGCCGGGAGGTCACCGGAAACCGTTTAAGGTGCAGCGGACACCCCTCCGCTCAGCCAGCCGAACCCGGCAGCGGCCCCCAGAGGGATCTCTGAGGGCCATTTGGTGCACTCGCTCCCGCCTTGCACGACCTGCGTACGCGTCGACAGCAAAGTAGACTTTCAATGGGTCTGCGTCGTCTGATCGTTGCGAGATATCCGCCCGATACCATTCGCCCGGCCGCTACGCCGCGCATCGGCGTGGCGCCGAAGTGCGCCATCACGAGACTTGCTTTCTGCGGATAACCTGTGAGTTTCGTTCGCTTTATGGACACTGCCGTAATTTAGTTGGACGCTCGTCAAGTGTGCACGCAGCGAACCTGAGGGATGCCGCCAGCGAAGGCGTCGTGGTTTGCACCTGGTTGTGGACACAAACACTCGCTACCATGGTCAGCAAATACACATAGGTAATAGTTCACTTCTACAGCCCAGTGGAGGTCATATCGATGAGCACGACGTTTTCCGCCCGCCTGAACCGCCTGTTCGACACGGTGTATCCACCCGGGCGCGGGGCGCACACCTCTGCTGAGGTGATCGCAGCGCTCAAGGCGGAGGGCATCACAATGTCGGCTCCGTACCTGTCGCAGCTACGCTCAGGTAACCGCACGAACCCGTCGTCGGCGACGATGGCTGCGCTGGCGAACTTCTTCCGCATCAAGCCGGCCTACTTCACTGACGACGAGTACTACGAAAAGCTCGACAAGGAATTGTCGTGGCTTGCCGCCGTGCGCGATGACAATGTCCGCCGCATTGCCGTGCGGGCCGTCGGACTGTCTCCGCAAGCCCAGCAGGACATTGTGGAGCGCGTCAACGAGCTGCGCCGGGCCGAACGCCTCGACGCCTAGCCGACCACCGGAGCGCAGCCCGACCTGAAGGGCTGCCGTCCGCCCGTTCCGATTAGGGTTGTCTCACGGATCGCGCATACGCGACAGCGATAGTCCACGAGATACCGGGAGGCGGCCGGGAATGGGCCTGTTTCGCAAGCGAAAAAGTCGCGCGACGCGTCGTGCCGAAGTCCGTGCGATCAAGGCCCGCGCCAAGTTGGAGGCCAAACTCACCGCCAAGAACCATGCTCGCCGGCTCAAGGACGATCGGAAGGCCGCCGACAAGGTCCTCAAGGCGCGGATCAAATCGCAGCGCGACAGCGACCGGACAGCGTTGAAAGTCGCCGAGGCCGAACTCAAGGCGGCGCGGGAGGGCAAGTTGTTGTCGCCGACGCGGATCCGCCGGGTGCTGACGGTGTCGCGACTGCTGGCGCCAATCCTGACGCCGGTGATCTACCGGGCGGCGATGGCCGCCCGTGCGCTGATCGACCAGCGTCGCGCGGATCGACTCGGGATTCCGTTGGCTCAGATCGGCCAGTTCTCCGGGCACGGCGCCCAGCTGTCGGCCCGGATCGCCGGAGCGGAAAAGTCATTGCGGATGGTGCAAGAAAAAAAGCCAAAGGATGCCGAGACCAAGCAGTTCGCGGCCGCCATCTCCGAGCGGCTCACCGATCTGTCGGCGGCCGTCACCGCCGCGGAGAACATGCCCGCCGCTCGCCGGCGCGCCGCGCATTCGGCGATCTCATCGCAACTCGACGGTATCGAGGCCGATCTGATGGCTCGGCTCGGATTGACCTGAAAGTAGTGTCCTGACATGTCATTCCACGCCCGGTGGATTTCGCGCGTCCTGATTTCCGTCGCGGCCGCCGGCGCGCTTTACGTCGGCGCAGTGGGTGCCACCCCGCCGGCCTGGGCGCACGTCCATGCCAGCAGCGACAATGCCCTCCGCGGCGCCATGGCGATCGTGACCTTTCAGGTGCCCAACGAATCCGACAAGGGCGCCGCAACGACGGCACTGACCGTCACCCTCCCCGACGTCGCGTCCGCGAGCACCGAAGCAATGCCGGGGTGGACGGCCAAGCTCGACCGCGACGCGGCATCCGGCACCGTTCATTCGGTGACCTGGACGGCCGCGCCCAACGGCGGGATCGGAGTCGACCAGTTCGCGCTGTTCCGGATATCGGTGAAGCTGCCCGACACCGATACCGTCCGCTTCCCGGCCACCCAGACCTACGCCGACGGGTCGGTGGTGAAGTGGGACCAGGCACCGCTGCCCGACGGTGGCGAGCCCGAACATCCGGCGCCCACGCTGACACTCGCGGCCGGGCCCACTGCCCCGCATGAACACCACCATTCGGGCATGCCCTCCGACCACGCCGGCGCACCGGGGTCGACATCGGCCGACAGCATCGCTCGCGTCTTGGGCGGAGCCGCCCTGGCTGTGGCCGCACTGGGCATCGTCCTCGTGCTGGTCCGCCGCCGGACATGAGGCGGCTGGCCGTCGTCGCCTGGGCAGGCCTAGTGCTCGCCGCCATGATGTTGACCGCAACACTGACCGCGCAAGTCGCGTCGGCACATTCCACCCGGGTGTCCGCCGAGCCCGCCGACAATGCAGTTCTCGCGACCGGTCCCGCCCGGGTCAGCGCGACCTTCAATGAGCGATTGCAAACCACTTTCGCGGCCATGACGGTCGTCGGGCCGGACGGCAACATGTGGTCCAGCGGGGACACCACCGTGCAGGGCGCGATCGTGGGCATCGGGTTGCGCCCCCTCGGACCGGTCGGCACCTACACGGTGAACTACCGGGTGACGTCTGCGGATGGCCATGTGGTGTCCGGGTCGTGGTCGTTTCGGCTGACGGTGGCCGGTACCGGAACACCGGGGCCCACCGCGGCTACCAGCGACACCGGCGGCGACATTCCCGTCTGGCCGTTTGTGGCGGTCGCCGCGGCGATCGTCGGCGCGGGCCTGTGGTGGAGCATGCGCCGCAAGCCCTGACTGGCCTGGCAGGCAAACCCGCATCGCACGCCCTGGCATGATGGGTTCCGAGTAACTTTTGGCGGCGCTAGATATGGCCGAGAGAAAGCTGCGAAGGAGCGGCCGCATGGCAGACCCTCAAGATCAACCCAACGGCGAATACGACGGCGCAGGGACGCCGCCGGAGAAGAAGCCGCCTGCCAAGGCCACCAAAAAAGTGCCCGCGAAAAAGGCGGCAGCGAAAAAGGCCGTCGCGAAGAAGGCTCCGGCCAAGAAGGCACCCGCCAA
Organism: Mycobacterium sp.; assembly: GCA_035996225.1. Lineage (GTDB taxonomy): Bacteria > Actinomycetota > Actinomycetes > Mycobacteriales > Mycobacteriaceae > Mycobacterium. Next base: position 11,342 of record DASYJS010000351.1, read on the forward strand.
AAAAGCGCCCGCCAAGAAGGCCCCCGCCCCGAGCCCAGCGCCCACGCCGCCGAAACCGCCAGCGGCGCAGCAGGACCCACAGCCCCAGGCCGAGCCCGATGGTGAACTTGCCGCTGCTGCCAGAGATGCTGCGGCACAAGCGAAGTCAACAGTAGACGGCGCCAACAACCCGGTTCCCGCCACCATTGCGCAGTCGGTGCCCGGCCAGTCGCCGTTGCCACTGGTGGTTGCCATCGCGCTGAGCCTGCTCGCGATCCTGATGATCCGGCAGCTGCGCCGCCGGTGATGAGCGTCTCATTTACGGCGACCGCCGATCTCGTCGACAGCATCGGACCCGACGTACGCAGCTGTGATCTTCAGCTCCGTCAGTTCGGCGGCCGGGTGGAATTTGCCGGACCGATCAGCACCGTGCGCTGTTTTCAGGACAACGCGCTGCTGAAATCCGTACTGTCACAACCGAGTGCGGGCGGGGTGCTGGTGATCGACGGCGCCGGCTCACTGCACACCGCGCTGGTCGGCGACGTCATCGCCGAACTGGCCCGCTCCAACGGCTGGACAGGGCTGGTCATCAACGGCGCGGTGCGTGATGCCGCCGCATTGCGCGGTATCGACATCGGCATCAAGGCGCTCGGCACGAATCCTCGCAAGAGCACCAAGGCCGGCGAGGGCGAACGCGACGTCGAGGTCAGCCTCGGGGGTGTGACGTTCGTGCCCGGAGAGATCGCCTACAGCGATGACGACGGCATCGTCCTTGTCAAACCCTAAACCGGAACTGCCACAGGCTTTTTGGAGAAGTTCAATCCCTCGTCGGCGATCTTGCCACGCCGGATCGTTCGCATGTCGAACAGATAGTTCTGCTTGAGCCGCCATGGCGCGCGTGAGCCCGATTTGGGAAGTAAGTGCGCCGAACGCTGGAAGTAGCCGGGGCTGAAGTCCATGAACGGCAACTCCTCGACGGCATCGCCCGGATGCTGTGGCTCCACGGTCTCAAAACCTTTGGCGTCCATATAGTTCAGTACCCGGCAGGCGAATTCGGAGACCAGATCGGCCTTCAGCGTCCATGACGCATTCGTGTAGCCGAACGTGATCACGAAATTCGGTACCCCGGAGAACATGCACCCTTTGTAGGTCATCAGCGATGTCAGGTCGACGGGTTCACCGTTGCGGGACGGCCGCACCCCGCCCAGCAACTGCATGTTCAAGCCCGTCGCAGTGACGATGATGTCGGCCTGCAGTTCCTCGCCCGAGGTGAGCCTGATTCCGGTTTCGGTGAACCGGTCGATGGTGTCGGTGACGACGTCGGCCTTGCCGTGCCGGATGGTCCGGAAGAAATCGGCGTCGGGGGCCAGGCACAGCCTTTCGTCCCACACGTTGTACCGCGGTCCGAAGTGCTTCTCGACGTCGTAGCCCTTCGGCAGGCGCCGCTCGGCCATAGTCATCAGTGTCTTGCGCATGTAAGCGGGCGCTTTCCGGGCAAGCTGGTACTGAAAGGTGCTGAACGCGATGGCTTTCCAGCGATTCGCCATGTGCGCGAGGCGCTCCGGCAGCAGCCGGTTGAAGCGCTCGGCAAAGGGGTCGACCGAGGGCAGCGAACCAATATAGGTCGGTGAGCGCTGCAGCATCGTCACATGGCCGGAGCCGGAGTTGACCAGCGCCGGGATCAGGGTCACCGCCGTAGCGCCGGATCCGATGACGATGATTTTCTTGCCCGCGTAGTCGAGGTCCTCAGGCCAGTGCTGGGGATGGACGACCGTTCCCTTGAAATCCTCGGAGCCGTTGAACGGGGGCGAATATCCCTCGTCGTAGTTGTAGTAGCCGGTGCAGGCGAATAGGAAGGAGCAGGTGATGTCCCGCTGTTGACCGTCGTGCTCCACGGTCAGGGTCCAGAGGTTGTCGGCATCCGACCAATTTGCGGCCACCACGCGGTGCCGATAGCGGATGTGCCGCGCAATCCCGTTCTCCTGTGCCGCCTCCTCGATGTAGGCCTTGATCGAGGCGCCGTCGGCGATCGATTTCGCCGAACGCCACGGCTTGAACCGGAAGCCGAGGGTGAACATGTCGGAATCCGAACGAATGCCCGGGTATTTGAACAGGTCCCAGGTGCCGCCGAGATCGTCGCGGCGTTCGAGGAGGGCATAGCTCTTGGTCGGGCAACGGTCCTGCAGGTGCCAGGCCGCGCTCACCCCGGAGATCCCGGCGCCAACGATGACGACGTCAAGGTGCTCAGTCATGAGGGCCACGTTATCAACGGGGTGTTGATCTAGTCAACACGCTGTCGAAATTCTCGACGATGTGTAAAGTAGCGGGCGTGACCACTGCCGGCCAGACTCGCGCCTTGCGCGGCCGCCGCTCCCTTCGCCCGTCGGGCGATGACCGCGAGCAGGCGATCCTCGCGACCGCCGAGCGGCTGCTCGAAGAGCGTTCGCTCGCCGACATCTCGGTCGATGACCTGGCCAAAGGCGCCGGCCTCTCGCGTCCGACGTTCTACTTCTATTTCAAGTCCAAAGAGGCGGTGCTGCTATCGCTGCTCGAGCCGGTGATCGCGCGCGCCGACTCCGAGTTCGACGGCGCGGTGCAACGATTGCCGACGGACCCCAGGCGGGTGTGGCGCAACGGCATCAAAGCGTTCTTCGTGGCTTTCCACTCGCAGCCTGGGCTGGCCCGAGCCGCAACCGAGGCATTGGCCACCAGCTCGGAGCTGCGCACAATGTGGTCGGGATTCATGCAGAAGTGGATCGATCACACCGCGACGTTGATCACCGCGGAACGCGAGCGCGGCGCCGCACCGGAGACCATCCCGGCCGCGGACCTGGCCACCTCGCTGAACCAGATGAATGAGCGCACGATGATGGCAGCCCTGTCAGCAGAGAAACCGGCGATCGACGTCGACCGGGTCGTCGACACCCTTACCTATATCTGGTTCAGCAGCATCTACGGCGAATCCGGCTAGTTGTCACCGCCCCGTGCGAACATATGTTCGTGCGGTGTGATGCGTCAATCCTGCACGCGGACCTGGATTCGTTCTACGCGTCAGTGGAACAGCGCGACGATCCCAGCCTGCGCGGCCGCCCGGTGATCGTGGGCGGCGGGGTCGTGCTGGCCGCCAGCTATGAGGCGAAGGCCTACGGCGTGCGCACGGCGATGAGCGGGATGCAGGCACGCCGCCTGTGCCCGAATGCCGTCGTGGTGCCACCGCGCATGACGGCCTATTCCCGCGCCAGCGACGCGGTATTCGAGGTGTTCCGCGACACCACACCGCTCGTGGAGCCGCTGTCGGTGGACGAGGCCTTCCTCGACGTCGGCGGTCTGCGCCGGGTCTCCGGCACGCCGGTTGAGATCGCGGAGCAGTTGCGCGTGGATGTGCGTGACCAGGTTGGCCTGCCTATCACCGTCGGGATTGCCCGGACGAAGTTCCTTGCCAAGGTGGCCAGCCAGGAAGCCAAGCCCGACGGGCTGCTGCTGGTGGCGCCCGATCAGGAGCTGGCGTTCCTGCGCCCGCTGCCGGTGCGCCGGTTGTGGGGCGTGGGTGCGGTGACCGCCGACAAGCTGCACGCCTACGGCCTCACAACGGTGGCCGATGTCGCCGAGCTCAGCGAGTCGACACTGGCCTCACTACTGGGTGTGGCCATGGGCCGCCAACTGTATGCACTGTCGCGCAATATCGACCGGCGCCAGGTGGACACCGGTGTGCGACGCCGGTCCGTGGGCGCCCAGCGGGCACTGGGCCGCGCCGGAAATCGCATGTCACCCAACGAGATCGACGCGGTCGTGGTCAATCTGATCGACCGCATCACGGCCCGGATGCGTGCTGCCGAACGAACGGGGCGCACCGTGGTGCTGCGCCTGCGCTTCGACGACTTCACCCGGGCGACCCGGTCACGCACATTGCCGTGGGCGACGTCGTCGACGCAGTCCCTGCTGGCCGCCGCGCGGCAGCTGGTCGCGGCGGCCGCACCCGCGATCGCACAACGTGGACTGACGCTGATTGGTTTCGCGGTAGCGGGTATCGACCGCAGCGGTGCGCAGCAGCTGATGCTGCCTTTCAACGAGGCCGAAAGCCGACCGCTGGAGGTGGACGCCGCCGTCGACCAGGTACGGCGGCGCTATGGCAAGTCCGCGCTCAGCCGCGGGGTGTTGATCGGCCGCGATTCGGGTCTGGAGATGCCGCACTTACCCGACTGATGCCGTCCACTCCAGCAGCTTGTCGGCCGGCCAGGTGTTGACGATCCGGTCGACGGGAACGCCGGCGTCCAGCGCGCGCTGGGCGCCATAACCCAGGAAGTCCAACTGGCCGGGGGCGTGCGCGTCGGTGTCGATGCTGAACATGCAGCCGATTTCCAGCGCCAGGTTCAGCAGCCGGGTCGGCGGGTCGCGGCGCTCGGGGCGGGAGTTGATCTCCACCGCGGTGCCGTGATCCCGACAGGCGGTGAAGACCGTCTCGGCGTCGAACTTCGACTCCGGCCGGATGCCACGGTTGCCGGCGACCAGCCGGCCAGTGCAATGACCGAGCACATCGGCGTGGCCGTCGGAGACGGCGCGAACCATCCGGCGGGTCATCGCGGCCGAGTCCATCGACAATTTGGAGTGCACACTGGCCACCACGATGTCGAGGCGTTCCAACAACTCGGGCTCCTGATCCAGGCTGCCGTCCTCGAGGATGTCGACCTCGATACCGGCAAGGATGCGCATCGGCGCGAACGCGTCCCGCAACCCGTCGATCACGTCGAGCTGTTTACGCAACCGCTCCGGCGACAGACCATTGGCGATCGTCAACCGCGGCGAGTGATCGGTCAACGCGCAGTACTCATGGCCCAGCGCCGCAGCGGTGGCCATCATCTCGTCGATCGGCGCGGACCCATCCGACCAGTTCGAATGCAGATGCAGGTCCCCGCGTAACGCGGCACGCACCTCGCCACCACCGAGATCAGTTGCGGCAGAGCGTAATTCGATCAATGTGTCGGGCTCACGGCCCGACCAGGCCTGAGCGATGACCTTCGCGGTTTTCGGCCCGATGCCCGGCAACGTCTGCCAGCTGTTGGCCTGCCCATGGCGCTCACGCTCGGCGTCGTCGAGACCCTCGACGATATCGGCGGCATTGCGGTACGCCATGACGCGTTTAGGGTCTTGCCGGCTCCGATCTTTGTAGTAGGCGATCTGCCGAAGAGCAGTTACCGGGTCCATGACTCCAGTGTGCCCGCCCGCTCACAACAGCTGCCCGACGATGAACCCGGCGAAAATCACCCCGAAGCCGCCGATCTCGCCGGCGATCAGCATGGCCATCACCACCTCAGTTCCCCGAACCGGGTTTTCGAATTGGTTGACGGTGTAGCGCGCACCGTGGCTGATGTAGCCGGCGATCGCGCCGACGAAGAAGAACACGACGACCATCGCCGCCGTCAGGTTGAGCCAGGTCGGCCAGGCGCTGAGTTCGACGAAAGGCCGCGAGCAGCAGCGTCGCGAACGAATAGAGCAACGCCGCCCGGTGGGCGATGTCGGCGTAGGGATGCGCCCGGTGATCGTCGGACGTCATGATCTGCCGGTACTTCCAGACGCCGAGAACCAAACGCGAGCAAAAGATCAGGCCGGCGGACAGCAAGATGATCTTGGTGTCCGGCCGAGGGGCCCAATGGCAGTAGTCATCCTCCGCACGAGTTAGTTGCGCTTCATAATTTTCGACTAGCGTCGATCTCATGCGATTCGCGTTCAAAACCTCACCGCAAAACACCACCTGGGCCAGCATGCTCGCGGTCTGGCAGGCCGCCGACGATATCGACGTCTTTGAGTCCGGATGGACTTTCGACCACTTCTACCCGATCTTCTCCGACAGCAGCGGCCCGTGCCTGGAAGGTTGGACCACGCTGACCGCGCTGGCGCAGGCCACCACACGGCTGCGGCTGGGCACCCTGGTCACCGGCGTCCACTACCGCCACCCCGCGGTACTGGCCAATATGGCCGCCGCGCTGGACGTCATCTCCGACGGGCGACTCGAACTCGGCATCGGCGCCGGCTGGAACGAGGAGGAGTCGGGCGCCTACGGCATCGAACTGGGCAGCATCAAGGAACGGTTCGACCGGTTCGAGGAAGCCTGTCAGGTGCTGATCAGCCTGCTCTCTCAGGACACCACCACCTTTGACGGCAAGTACTACCAGCTCAAGGACGCGCGCAACGAGCCCAAGGGCCCGCAGCGCCCGCACCCGCCAATCTGCATCGGCGGCAGCGGGGAGAAGCGCACGCTGCCGATCACCGCGCGCTACGCGCAGCACTGGAATTTCGCCGGCGGGACGCCCGAGGAGTTCGCCCGAAAGCGGGACGTGCTGGCGGCGCGCTGCGCGGACATCGGACGCGATCCGAAAGAAATCACCATGTCGGCCCACGTTCGCTTGGGCGAAGACCACAACTTCGCAGAGGTCATCGAGACCGCGGCCGGGCTGGGGGCCGAGGGTCTGGATCTGGGAATCGTCTACCTGCCCCCGCCGCACGACCCGGCCATCCTGGAGCCGTTGGCTGAGGCGATCCGGGATTCGGGGTTGTGGGACGGATAGACGCGGATTACGGGTTGCCTTCGGCGAAATGACGACTCCGGTACGACGAGCAAACCCGCCGTAGCACCGTAAGTAGGCAAATCAGGTTGCTATACCCCGAAGAGCAACATCTCTTCGACGGTTACCAGCCGCTCCCGCTTAGCGGGAAACTCGCGGCTCTTCACCGGGTGACGAAATAATGACCAGGCCATTCGTCGCACCCGCGACCGAGTTACTGGGTTCATATGCACAGTGACCACTCCTGCGATCGATCTCTTACACCGTGACTCCGTTGTGACGAAGCACACAAATGGCCATTAGACACCCGCCGCCTGGCAAACTACGGGAGACTCGCCGAGGTATCATCGGCGTGTTCCTGGTGTGGCTGGTGTGACTATTGAAGCGGTGCGGCCGTCGGCTTGATGGGCGCCGGAAGCGCGGTTGACCCCATCAAATACCGGTCCACACCCGCCGCAGCGGCCCTGCCCTCGGCGATCGCCCAGACGATCAACGACTGGCCCCGACCCATGTCTCCGGCAACGAAAACACCGGGCACCGAGGTCTCGTATTCGGTGCCGCGGGCGACGTTGCCGCGGTCGGTCAGCTTCACGTCGAGGTCGGTGAGCAGGCCCGGCTTCTCCGGGCCGACAAAACCCATCGCCAGCAACACCAAGTCGGCCTCGAGGTCGAAATCGGAACCCTCGACCTTGACGAATTTGCCGTCCTCCATGGTCACTTCGTGCGCCCGCAGCGCGGTCACGCGACCGTCTTTGCCGACGAATTGCTCGGTGTTGACCGAGAAAATCCGTTCGCCGCCTTCTTCGTGCGCCGATGACACCCGGTACATCAGCGGGTACGTCGGCCACGGCGTGGATTCAGCGCGGGCTTCCGGCGGACACGGCATGATCTCGAACTGGTGGATCGCGGTCGCACCCTGCCGGTGCGCGGTGCCCAGGCAGTCGGCTCCGGTATCGCCGCCGCCGATGATGACCACGTTCTTGCCCCTGGCGGTGATCGGCGGCTCGCCGCCGGGCCCCAGCACGTCGTCGCCCTCCTGCACGCGGTTGCCCCACGGCAGGTATTCCATCGCCTGGTAGACGCCCTCTAATTCACGGCCCGGAATCGGCAGGTCGCGCGAAGCGGTGGCACCCCCGGCCAGCACCACCGCATCGAAGTCGGCGAGCAATTGTTCGGCGGTGATGTCGGCTCCGACGTTGACGCCGGCCCGGAATTCGGTTCCCTCGGCCCGCATTTGGTCCAGTCGCCGGTCGAGGACACGCTTCTCCATCTTGAATTCCGGAATCCCGTAGCGCAGCAGTCCACCGATGCGGTCGGCTCGTTCGAAGACGGTGACACTGTGTCCCGCGCGGGTGAGCTGCTGGGCGGCAGCCAATCCGGCCGGGCCCGAACCAATTACGGCAACCGTCTTTCCGGTCAACTTCGTCGGCGGCAGCGGCACCACGAAGCCTTCGTCGAAGGCGTGATCGATGATCTCCAGCTCGATCTGCTTGATCGTCACCGGATCCTGGTTGATGCCCAGCACACACGCAGGCTCGCACGGCGCCGGACACAACCGGCCGGTGAAGTCGGGGAAGTTGTTGGTGGCGTGCAGCCGTTCGATCGCGTCGCGCCATCGGCCCTTGCGTACCAGGTCATTCCATTCCGGGATCAAGTTGCCCAGCGGACAGCCGTTGTGACAGAACGGGATACCGCAGTCCATGCAACGGGTCGCCTGCTCGCGCAGGGTCTCGTCGCTGAATTCCTCGTAGACCTCGTTCCAGTCCTTCAACCGCAGCGGGACAGGCCGGCGCTGCGGCAGTTCCCGGTGCGTGTACTTCAGGAAGCCGCTTGGATCAGCCATGCGCGGCCGCCATAATCGCCTTGCCGACATCGACGCCGTCGCGCTCCGCTTGGGCGATCGCCTCCAACACCTTCTTGTAGTCCCGGGGCATCACTTTGGCGAAGTGCCGTTGCTCCCCGCGCCAGTCGGCCAGGATCCGCTGACCGACAGCGGAATCGGTGGCGTCGACATGCGCCTGGATGATGCCGTGCAGGAAGTCGACGTCATCGGAGTCGAGAGCCTCAAAGTCCACCATCTCGGTGTTCAGGTTTTCCGGCAGCTCCTCGTCGGGGTCATAGACATAGGCCACACCGCCGGACATGCCGGCCGCGAAGTTACGCCCGGTGCGGCCGAGGATCACCACCCTGCCGCCGGTCATGTATTCGCAACCGTGATCGCCGACGCCCTCGACCACGGCATGGGCGCCGGAGTTGCGGACCGCGAACCGTTCCCCGACCACCCCGCGCAAGAAAGCCTCCCCACTGGTAGCGCCGAACAGGATCACGTTGCCGCCGATGATGTTCTCCTCGGCGACGTAATCCTGCGGCGCATTGTCCGACGGCCGCACCACGATTCGGCCACCGGACAGGCCCTTGCCGACGTAGTCGTTGGCGTCGCCGTACACCCGCAATGTAATGCCTTTGGGCACAAACGCACCGAAGCTGTTGCCAGCGGAGCCGTCGAAGGTGATGTCGATCGTTCCGTCCGGCAAGCCTTGGCCACCATAGGCTTTCGTCAGCTCGTGGCCGAGCATCGTGCCTACCGTGCGGTTGACATTGCTGATGGTGGTGGAGAACCGGACCGGTTTGGCGGAATCCAGCGCCTCGCGGCTCATCACGATCAACTGCTGATCCAGCGCCTTGTCCAGGCCATGATCCTGGCGAGAGCTGCAGTACAGATCCTGGTTCATGAATGCGGACTCCGGCTCGTGCAGCACGGGAGCCAGATCCAGCTTGTGCGCCTTCCAGTGTGCGCGCGCCAGCGTGGTGTCCAGCGCACCCACTTGACCGACGGCCTCGGTGAACGTGCGGAAACCCAACTGCGCCATGTATTCCCGGACTTCTTCGGCGATGAACATGAAGAAGTTCTCGATGAACTCCGGCTTGCCGGTGAAGCGCTCCCGCAGCACCGGGTTCTGCGTGGCCACGCCGACCGGGCAGGTGTCGAGATGGCAGACCCGCATCATGATGCAGCCCGCGACCACGAGCGGAGCGGTGGCGAAACCGAACTCCTCGGCGCCCAGCAGCGCGCCGATCATCACGTCGCGTCCGGTCTTGAGTTGCCCGTCCACCTGGACGACGATCCGATCGCGTAACCCGTTGAGCAGCAAGGTCTGCTGCGTTTCGGCCAGCCCCAGCTCCCACGGCGCACCCGCGTGCTTCTGCGAGGTCAGCGGCGTGGCGCCGGTGCCGCCGTCGTGCCCCGAGATGAGCACCACGTCGGCATGCGCCTTGGACACGCCTGCGGCCACCGTGCCGACACCGTTCTCGGAGACCAGCTTGACGTGCACCCGCGCCGACGGATTGGCGTTCTTCAAGTCGTGGATCAGCTGCGCCAGATCCTCGATGGAGTAGATGTCGTGGTGCGGCGGCGGCGAGATCAGGCCGACACCGGGCGTGGAGTGCCGGACCTCGGCGACCCACGGGTACACCTTGTGCCCCGGAAGTTGGCCGCCCTCACCGGGCTTCGCGCCCTGGGCCATCTTGATCTGGATATCGGAGCAGTTGGTCAGATAGTGCGAGGTCACGCCGAACCGCGCCGAGGCGACCTGCTTGATCGCGCTGCGGCGCCAATCCCCGTTGGGATCGCGGTCGAACCGCTTGACGTCCTCGCCGCCCTCACCGCTGTTGGATCGGCCGCCCAGCCGATTCATCGCGATGGCCAGCGTCTCGTGGGCCTCGGCGGAGATCGAGCCGTAGCTCATCGCGCCGGTCGAGAACCGCTTGACGATTTCGCTGGCGGGTTCGACCTCGTCCAATGGAACCGGGGGGCGCACATCGCCGCGGAACTTCAGCAGGCCGCGCAGGGAGGCCATCCGTTCGCTCTGGTCGTCGACCAGACGGGTGTACTCCTTGAAGATCTTGTACTGTCCGGTGCGGGTGGCGTGCTGCAGCCGGAAAACCGTTTCCGGATTGAACAGGTGGTACTCGCCCTCACGGCGCCACTGGTAATCGCCACCCACCTCGAGTTCGCGGTGCGCGCGCTCATCGGGCCGGTCCAGATAGGCCAGGTTGTGCCGAATTGCGACGTCGGCGGCGATGTCCTCCAGCGTGATCCCACCGGTCGGGCAGGCCAGCCCGGTGAAGTACTCGTCGAGTAGGTCCTCGGAGATGCCGATGGCCTGGAATAGCTGGGCACCGGTGTAGGAGGCCAGCGTCGAAATGCCCATCTTGGACATCACTTTCAGCACGCCCTTGCCGGCGGCCTTCACGTAATTGTTCAACGCCTTGTCGCGGTCTTGCCCTGTTGAGAAGCCGTCGATGACGCCGCGGTCGAGCATGTCCTCGATCGACTCGAACGCCAGGTACGGATTGACCGCGGCGGCACCGCAGCCGATCAGCATCGCCATGTGGTGCACCTCGCGGGCATCACCGGATTCGACCACCAGACCCACGTGGGTGCGGGTCCGATCCCGCACCAGATGGTGATGCACCCCGGCGACGGCGAGCAGTGACGGTATCGGGGCCATCTGCTCGTCGGATTCACGGTCGGAAAGAATGATGACCCGGGCGCCCTCGGCAATCGCGGCCGACGCCTGCGCACGCACCTCATCCAGCGCAGCTGCCAGCCCGGCGCCGCCGTCGGCGACCGGGTACAGACAGCGAATCACCTTGGAGCGCATACCGTGTGGGCGCCCGTTGACCTTGCCGTCCGGATTCAGGTTGATCAGCTTGGCCAGCTCATGGTTACGCAGAATCGGCTGGCGCAGCACGATCTGGTGGCACGATTCTTCGTTCGGGCTGAGCAAGTCACGCTCCCCGCCGGTGGTGCCCTGCAGGCTGGTCACCACCTCCTCGCGGATGGCGTCCAGCGGCGGGTTGGTCACCTGCGCGAACAGCTGGTGGAAGTAGTCGTAGAACATCCGTGGACGCTGCGACAGCACCGCGACCGGGGTATCGGTGCCCATCGATCCCAACGGCTCAGCGCCGGTGCGGACCATCGGGGACACCAGCATGTTGAGTTCCTCATAGGTGTAGCCAAACGCTAACTGCCGCATGACAAGTCGATCATGCGCCATCCGCGCGTACTCACCCTGAGGCAGCGAATCGAGCGGAACGAGGTTCTTGTCGAGCCACTCCTGGTACGGGTGCTCGGCGGCCAGCTCGGCTTTGATCTCCTCGTCGGCGACGATGCGGCCCTGAGTGGTGTCCACCAAAAACATCCGGCCCGGTTGCAGCCGCAGCCGACGCACCACCGTCGACGGGTCCAGATCCAAGACGCCGGCCTCCGACGCCATCACCACCAAGCCGTCCTCGGTGACCCAAATCCGGGATGGGCGAAGGCCGTTGCGGTCCAGCACGGCGCCCACGATGGTGCCGTCGGTAAACGTCATCGACGCCGGGCCGTCCCAGGGCTCCATCAGCGATGCGTGGTATTCGTAAAACGCCCGCCGCGCCGGGTCCATCGACTCATTACGTTCCCAGGCCTCGGGAATCATCATCAGCACCGCGTGCGGCAGGCTGCGCCCACCCAGGTGTAGCAGTTCCAGTGCCTCGTCGAAGCGCGCGGTATCGGAGGCGCCCGGGGTACAGATCGGGAACAGCTTCTCGAGGTCGTCGACCGAGCCGAAGACATCGGTCTTGATCAGCGCCTCCCGGGCCCGCATCCAGTTCTCGTTGCCGGTGACGGTGTTGATTTCGCCGTTGTGGGCGATACGCCGGAACGGATGGGCCAGCGGCCAGGACGGGAAGGTGTTGGTCGAGAACCGGGAGTGCACGATGCCCAGCGCGCTGGTCATCCGATTGTCTTGCAGATCAAGGTAAAACGCCTTGAGCTGCGGGGTGGTCAGCATGCCCTTGTAGACCATCGTCTGGCCGGACAGGCTGGGGAAGTAGACCGTTTCGCGGCCCGGCCCATCTTGGCCCGGGCCTTTGGTACCGAGTTCGTGCTCGGCGCGCTTGCGGATCACGTAGCAACGACGTTCCAGGGCCATGTCGGAGGCACCCGTCATGAACACCTGCCGGAAGGTGGGCATCGCGTCACGGGACAGCGCGCCCAGCGACGAGTCGTCGGTGGGCACATCGCGCCAGCCCAGGACCGTCAGGCCCTCGGCCTCGGCGATCTTCTCCACCGCGGCGCACGCCGCTGCGGCATCCTTGGACGATTGCGGCAAGAACGCGATACCGGTGGCATAGCTGCCCGGCGCGGGAAGCTCAAAGTCCACGACTTCTCGAAGGAATGCGTCCGGGACCTGAATCAGGATGCCCGCGCCGTCACCGCTGCGCGGCTCGGCGCCCTGGGCGCCACGATGTTCGAGGTTGACCAGTGCGGTGATCGCCTTGTCGACGATGTCGCGGCTGCGTCGGCCGTGCATGTCGACGACCATGGCTACCCCGCACGAATCGTGCTCGTACGCGGGGTTATATAACCCAACGCGCGTGGGCGTCATATGCACCTGCCTCTTCACCAGAACCTGCTGCGCGGCCGTTTTTAGGAGCTCCGATGGGGCTGCACCCGGAGGTTGCGGGCTGGCCCCTTCGGTCTTGTCGATAGGCTGTCTCCCCAGACGGAAAATGATCCGATGAGGGAATCGTCCGTGCAGCATTGAACGGTGGCGTGTACCCGGTCTCGACAAGTCGTAAAACGATATGACAAAAACCGCCTGACATGCCAACTTCGCCAAGTCTAACCCGGCAGGTAGCGACAGCGTAAATTCGCTGCAGGCGGCGATCGATAACCCCAGAAAATGCGGTTCAACACCGACAATCCGCACGCGACACCGCAGACCCCGGCGGCCCCCCGGCCCGCGCCGGCCGCCTACCAAGGTTTGCTGTGACCCCTGCCATAGGACGGCGCCGGCATGTCGGGGCATACGGCGCGCCGTCGCATCCGCACCAAAAGACGGCGATAATGCGTGGCAGCAATGCTGTCCCCATCGCCGTTCCGCATGCCCGGCGGGTGCCCGGGCCGTTGTGGTGGCACCGCGTCCGCGCCTACCGAGTTTGCGCGATACTGATGAGACCGTGTGACCAATACTGGACCGATAGGGGTCGGGTGATCACCCTGCGCCCGGCCCAACGCGCGGCGAACGATCGCCCGGCACCGAGGAGCCCATGAACGAGCGCGACGAATTCCTGCGGGACCGTCTGCAGCCCGACCGGCCCAGTACCCCCGCCGCACGACCGCCCGGTCCCCATCCCAGGGACCACCAGAGCGCTCCACCGGCAGCTTCTCCCCCGCCATCGCAGCGGCCCGCACCGCCGCGATCACCGGCGTTTCCGCCTCCCTCGCCGCGGCAGCCCGCGGGGCCCCCGCCGCCACCGCGCCAGCGGCCGATTCCGCCCCCGCCTCCGCGGCAACCCGTTGCTCCCCCGCCCCGGCCGCGACCCGCTGCGCCGCTCCAGCAGTCGGTTTCTTCGCTCGTAACCGACATGGCAACGTCGCGGTTACCGGCCGCCGAGGCCGGCCTCGCACCGGTTCCGCCCGCCGCGGCCGAGATCCCCGACCGCGGGTGGCGACGCATCCTGCGGCTGCTCACCTTTGGCCTGGTCAAGCTGGGTCCGTCGCCCGCGCAACGCCAAGACGCCCAATTCGAAGCAGCCATCCGGACCGGTTTCCGTGGCAACCACAAGGTCGGCGTGGTCGGCAAGGGCGGGGTGGGAAAGACGTCCGTCGCCGCCAGTGTCGGATCGCTGTTCGCCGAACTCCGCCGGCACGACCACGTCGTGGCGATCGACGCCGATACCGCCTTCGGCCGATTGAGCAGCCGGATCGATCCACGCTCGACGACCTCGTTCTGGGAACTCACCGCCGACAAGAACTTGGAGTCCTTCACCGACGTGGCCGACCGAGTGGGCCGTAATTCGGTCGGCCTGCATGTGCTGGCCGGCGAACCGGCCGCCGGTCCGCGCCGGGTGCTCGATCCCGCGATTTACCGGGAAGCCGCGTCGAGGCTGGATCGCCATTTCACGATCTCGGTCATCGACTGCGGTTCGACGATGGATTCGCCGGTCACTCAGGAAGTCCTGCGCGACCTGGATGCACTGATCGTGGTGTCCTCGCCGTGGGCCGACGGGGCATCCGCGGCTGCCCGGACCATGGAGTGGTTGTCGGATCAGGGCATGACGGAGTTACTGCACAACACGATCGTGGTGCTCAACGATTCCGACGGCCACGCCGACAAACGCACTCGGGCGCTGCTGGCCCGCGAGTTCGTCGATCACGGCCAGCCGGTGGTCGAGGTGCCCTATGACCCTCATCTGCGACCCGGCGGCGTCATCGACGTGAGCCACGAGATGGCCCGCGCCACACGGCGCAAATTTCTGCAGGCCACCGCGATGATCTCCGGCTATTTCGCGGCGAGCGCCGACCGCACGCGGGACTCCCGGCCAGCTGGCGACCAGAGCTGACGCCGCTCGGGCCTGCGTCAGGTGGCCGCAACCCGCGCCGACGGGTCGGCAATCGCCTCGATCTTGGTGACGAGCGGGCCGCGGATGGTCAGCACGATGGCGGCGAAGAGCCGGCGCTCGGCGAACGCGAGCACAACGTGCTGCCCGGCGGGACCGCTGACCAGGGTGATTCCGGGCCCCAGATAGCGCATCAGGTTGGTGGCCACCGCAACCGGTCCATGGTTGATCTGCGGCGGGGGCGCCGGGTCGGCCAGGACCGTGCCCACCCCCCAGACCGTCGGGTCCAGGACGGCGGTCAACGCGGCGATGTCGCCGTTGGCGCAGGCGGTGATGAATTTCTCGGTGACGAGCTGGTGCTCGGCCGACTCCACTTCACTCAACTTCGGCTGTGCCGCAGTGAATTTCGATCGTGCACGCCGCGCCAGTTGACGGCAGGTGCCGATCGGGCGGCCCACGGTTTCGGCGATCGTGTCGAACGGAACGCCGAACACGTCGTGCAGCACGAACGCGACCCGTTCGCCGGGACTGAGTCGCCGCAAGACTTCCATCAACGCGGTGCGGACCTCGTCGTCGAGGGTGACCCGATCGGCCGGGTCCAGGGTCCGCGATTCCGCGACGACGGCGTCCAGGTCTGCTTGGCCGGGCTGGCTCAGCCGCTCGTAGCGCGTTCGTGCCGAACGCACCTGATCGAGGCAGAGCCGGCTCGTGACGACGGTGAGCCAGCCGCGGACGTCGTCGATCTCGTCGGTACCGACCCGCGACAACCGTAGAAATGCCTCTTGCGCAACGTCTTCGGCGTCGCCGACATCTCCGAGTATTTGATATCCGAGATTGACCAGATAGGGGCGGTGCCGACGCCAGGCGTCGGCGATCTGGTCGGTTGGCGGCTGGGTCTGGTTCATGAAACATCGACGATCTGGTACCGGAAAAAGTTACTTGCTACCGACTGTAACTTTCCCTGCTCCGCTCCCGTCGTTGATGCGAGCTATGTGAACGAGTGTCTTTTCGATTCGAGGAGGAACCACCATGACCATCGTCGTAACCGGAGCGACCGGCAATGTCGGGCGCCCGCTTGTTGCCGAACTTCTCGCCGCGGGCGCCCGTGTGCGGGCCGTCACCCGCACACCGAAAGCCGCCGGGCTTCCCTCGAGCGTCGAGGTGAGTGGCGCGGTGGCCGAAGCGTTGCCGGGGGCATCGGCGGTATTCCTCAATTCCCGCGCGCTCGGCGAAAACCTCGCCACCGTGGTGGCCGAATGCCGGCGCTCGGGAGTCACCAAACTGGTCGCGCTGTCGGCGATCAATGCCGATGACGACTTTTCGCGGCAGCCGTCGCGGTTTCGCGGCGACCGTAACAAGGAGGTTGAACAGCTCGCCGTCGACTCAGGTCTGGCGTGGGTGAGCCTGCGGCCTACGGTATTTGCGACGAATTTCGCCGGCATGTGGGCGGCACAGATACGCGCCGGCGATGTGGTTGCCGGGCCCTATGCGGCGGCCTCGACCGCACCGATCGCCGAGATCGACATCGCGGCGGTCGCGGCGCGCGCACTACTCACCGATGAGCTTGTCGGTCAGCGGGTTCCGTTGACCGGCCCCCAGGCGTTCGCCAACTCAGAACTTGTGCAGGTAATCGGCGCCGCGCTGGGTCGCCCACTGCAGTACCGGGAAATACCGCCGGACGCGGTACGGCAACGGTTCATCGGCTTGGGATTTGGTGCCGATTTCGCCGACGCCTATATGGCCATGCTCGCCGAATCGCTCGACAACCCGGCACTTGTCACTCACGACGTGGAGAAGGTTCTCGGCCGTGCACCAGTCTCCTTCGCCCAGTGGGTGTCTGAGCACCGCGACCTGTACACGAACTAGATCCCAGATAGGAGTTTCGAGATGTCCGAACCACGCCCTCCGCGCTACCTCAAACCGATGAACAAGATGATGATGGCGGTGCAGAGATTAGGAATACCGACCGGTCCCGCCATGGTGCTCACCGTGCCCGGCCGTAAGTCGGGCCAACCGCGCAGGACTCCGATGACGCCGTTCGAATTTCAGGGCGGTCTCTACGTGGTCGCAGGCTATCCGGGCGCGGACTGGGCGGCCAACGCCCGTGCTGCGGGGACCGGCACGCTGGCCCGGGGCCGACGATCACGGGAAGTCAGAATCGTCGAACTGACCGCCGAGCAAGCGCGACCGGTGCTGCGGGAGTACCCCGAGAAGGTGCCGGTTGGTGTCTCGTTCGCGAAGCGCTCGGGAATGGTGCGCGACGGAACGGCCGACGAATTCGAGGCGCTGGCGGGCCGGCTCGCCGTTTTCCGCTTCGACTAGGCCACTGCTGCCGACCCTTCGAATCGGCGGGGCCCGGGGTCAGGCCGATTTGGCGGTCTCGCGCACCGGGTATCCGTTGCGCTCGGCCAGCGAGCGCAATTGGTTCAGCGCGAATGTGCGAGGCCGGCCCGATTCGGGAATCACGACGCCGGCCCACAGTCCTTCCGCGCCCGCTGACTCGACAGCCTCGCGGGCGCACCGCCACCGGCGCGGGCAGGCCCGGCACAGGGCTTTGGCCTCCGCGTCAGGCGTCGTCGTCCAACGATCGGGGTCCTTGGTGCAAGCGCCCAACGGGATGTTGTACAGAGTTGTTGCGGCCATCGCTACATTCCTCCAGAAAGCGTTGCAGTTCTGCGTCCTCTGATTCGAGAGGGTATAGCACTAACCGTCGCAGTGCAACGGTTAGTGCTGCGTTCTCTACGCGGATCGGGACGCAGACGCTTCGGTGCATATCCCACGCGTCGAAGGCCTCGCCCGCCTTAACTCCTGGAAAACGGCGGCGAAACGATCCCCCAATGGTGGATGCGACCAGAAACTTCGCCCGCGGGCAAGGCTGCGTCGATGGATGCCCACGAAGTCCGGAACCAAACCGTAGCGGAGATGCGGCTGCCAAGCGGTTACCCCCGGTGTGGCCCGCAGCCCTCTTCCGTAACATCTTGACGTGGAACTGTAGCGCCGCGATAGGATCCGGCGAGTGCAGCAGTTAGAATCCTGATGGCGAGCAGCCCGCCACCACGCGAATCTTGAGCGAGGAATCACCGACGATGTCCAGCGCCGCGTCCACCACCCGGCCGGCGCTGCTGGTTGTGCACAGCGGCGACACCTCACATGCGATCGAACCCGGGCGCGGCGCGGTGACCATCGGCCGGGAACCTCAAGCCGGCGTGCAGATCGATGATCCCCAAATCTCTCAGGAGCATTTGCGGGCCGAACCCGCCAATGGTGAGTGGCGCATCGTCGATAGCAGCCCAACCGGCATGTTCGTCGACGGGTTACGAAGGACTTCTGTGACAGTCACCGACAAGACGATCGTCCGGTTCGGCGACCCCACCGCCGGGAAAGCCTTGACGTTTGAGATCGTCAGGCCACCGAAATCTATTGACCAACAACCGCCTAACGATTCCGACGAGCAGGAAGCCGACATCCAGACAAGCGGTCTGGATCCGGGCGTGGTTCGCGCCGGAGCCGCAGCCGCCGCCCGTCGTCGAGAACTCGACATCAGCCAGCGCAGCCTCGCGGCGGACGGGATCATC
>DASYJS010000352.1:0-12307 GCA_035996225.1 Mycobacterium sp.
GTACGAGCCCAGCTGAGGAGCCCGACCATCAAGTATGGTCCCGGCGCGGCGCGAACCCGGCAGGTTGCCCGAGTGGCCAATGGGAGCGGACTGTAAATCCGTCGGCTTACGCCTACACTGGTTCGAATCCAGTACCTGCCACCAAGGTCAGAGACTATTTTCGGCCACCGCAACAGGCCTGAAGACCCCACCCGTCCGCAGTCCGCAGCAATATCGAAGGCGTCGACAACGGCACCGAGGTCATCAGGAAACAAATGGCCGTATTTGTCCAGGGGTGGCGATGCTTGTTGACGCTGAAGGCAACGCTTTGAAACTGCGGGCCGTGCGGTGCACCTCCGTTACATAAGCATTCCGCTTCTGATCGCGGAGGCTGGCGGTGACCCCTGGAAAATTAATCAAAGCCTGCAAACTGGCCGTCCGGCCCAGATTTCTGATTTGGCCGAGGCCTTTCATGCTGCTGGCCGGTGCACGGCCGAGTCCAACAAGGCCTTCGAAGAAGCCCGTCGCCGCTTTGAGGCGGCCTGGAATCGGGAGAATGGCGAGCACCCGATCAATGATTCTGCTGAGATGCAGAGAGCGACGAAGTTGCTCGGTGCCCAGTCCTTGCAGTTGCCCAAGATCGGGGCCGACTTGGAAAATATTGCCGCCGCTCTGGCCGAGGCGCAAAAGGCCGCGGCCGGACGGGTCGCCGCTCTCGAGACTCAATTGCAGACGCTCGACAACATGATCGGCCAAGCGATAAATATGGAAAAGGATCCCAATCTCAGCGCAGCGGATAGGAACGCGCTGAATGCCTTCATCACTACGTGTGAAGACGACGCCATCCGCGACACCAAGGCCGTGCTCGGCGATCTGCATTCAACTCGCGACGCCTACACGCAGTCACTGCATCAAGCGCAGGCGAACGGAAACCTCACCCCGCAGAACGCTGTCCTAACCACCCAGTTCAAGCCCGCCGACCTCGGGGAGGGCGGAGGAGGTCCGCCCAGCGACCCCAGGATCACCGGTCCAGCTGGCCAGCCCCAACACGAGCAGAACACCTACGACTTACAAGACCAATTCCAAGACGGCCAGGGTCCCACCTTCGGCGGCGATCCACGAGACGGCTTGCCCCGCAGCCCCGTTTCCCAGCTGGCTCAAGGCCCCCCGGGCAGTCGGCCACTGCCCACGGGGACCGCGCTCGGGCCCGATGGCCGACGGTATGCGTTTTTCAGCAATCCGGACGGCACGCACACCCCTGGGCTCAACGAATACGCGACCAACGGGACTGTCTGGGACTACAGCAATCCCGCTCATCCCGTGAAAGTCGGCGACCTGCCGGGGATTTTCCAGGCCAGCGGCGTCTACGACCCCGCCACCAATCAGATGGTGATCATCGGCAACACCAGCAACCGGACGGGCGATCTCACCCGAGGCTTGTGGGTGTCGGGACCTATCGACCCGGCCAATCCCAACGGCTGGATGAATTCTTTGCAGCGCGTCGGCGACGTCAGCCTTCCCGGTGATCGTGAAAGCCAACTCGTTGGACTCCAGGGTGGCGGTTACATGCTTGTCGGCGCGACCAACGGCGGCCCAGTCCAGGCCATCACCGCCGCCACCCCGCAGGGACTGACGGCCGCAGCTCCCCAAACGCTGATAAATGCAGACCAGCTTCCAACTGTCTACGGACCCACCGTTACGGGCACAACGGTTGATCCGGCGACCGGCCTTGAGACAGTTCAACTGCGGGTAAGCACGTGGCCGCCCGGACCGACCTACGATCCCAATACCTGGACGACCACCTTCGGCGTCCAACACTAGGAAGGCGACATCGCGTGCTGAGCAGGATGGCCGTAGCGGTGATAACCGCGACCGTTGCGGTTTTGGGGCTGGGTTGTTCTCGTGCTGCCCCCGGCGTCGCTACGGCCACGCCGCCGAACTTTCCCGATCTCAATGCGTTTCAATCGGTGGACGCCGCGCCGTACACCGCAGCCGCCCGTGCCGGTGGCGCAGCCTATTTCGTTACCCCCGACGGACTCCAATGCAGCTTGCCCAATCCAAACAAGCCGGGCGATCACGTCAGCGCTAGCTGCGATGGGCCGCTACCGGGTCTTCCCGGCAACGCCCCCGTGGGCAGCGACGGCTGCTCGGTGGTGGGACCGCCGACATCCTTGCCAACGGACCTAGGCCCGTACAGCTTTCAGAAGGGCACCGGGTGCCCGATCGTCACCTCGCCGCTGCTCAGCGTGGGCCAAAAAATAACCAAAGCAGACATCACCTGCGTTGTGGGCGCTGACCGCCTGACCGCCTGTATCGACCCAATCTTGAACCGCGGCTTCGTACTTCAACCCTCCGGCTCGTGGACCTTCTAGGTGTAGCCCACAAGCCGAGCGACTGATCCACCAGACGACGTACGATATTTTTGTGAGCTGGATCCCCGGGTTAAGGCTGGTAGCGGGCATTAGCGCCGCCGTCGTTGCCTTCTGCCCGGCCGCAGCGGCCGATCCCGGGTCCCCGTCTTACCAGCAGGGTAAACAAGCCATCGACGATCAGGTTCAACAGCACCACGTGCAGTTCCCCGCCAGTACCGACTGGCAACAGTACTGTCAAGACGAGCTCAGAAACGTCCTCAAAAGCGGGAAGGTGCCCCGAGTGGACTCCTCGTCGGACTTCATAAGCGGATGCCAAGACGAGGGTCGCGCCCTCGCGGCGTCGCAATAAGACACCATCGTCGCCGCCCGCCGGTCATGCCGTTGCCGAGGCGCGCGCATCGTCGCTCACGACGTCAGGTGCCGTCGATTTCGGCGATGATCTTGCCGAGGACTTTTCGTCCGCCAAGTCGCGTAAGCGCTTCGGGGATATCCCTGAACGACACCCGCTCACCCACCGCGTGCCGGATGGCACCGGTGGCGACCAATTCCTCGAGGCCGCGCAGGATCCCTTCGACATGCTCACGGCTGTAGCCCGCCGCGAGCACTCCAACCAGCGTCGTATTCGTCATGACCATCATTGGGACGTCGGGGGTTGGCCAGGCGCCACTGGCGAAACCGACGGCCAGATGCCGGCCGTCGCGAGCCAGGGCGGCCATGGCTGCGGTGCCCTGCACACCGCCGACAGGATCGAAGATCATGTCGACCCCAGCCCAGTTGGTCGCTGCTCGCAGCGCGTGCGCGAGTGGAGTTCCGTCAGCGGCGGTGTCGCCATTGGCGACGACAACGTGGTCGGCGCCCAGTGATTGACAGAATTCGGCCCTTTTTTCATCGCTGACGACGGCAAGGACCTCCGCGTGCAAAGCCTTGCCGAGTTGGACTGCCGCGATACCGCTGCCGCCCGCGGCGCCGAGTACCGCCAGACGTTGTCCCGCTTTCAGTCCGCCACGATCAACCAGCCCGATCCATGCGGTCATGTTGGGGATCCAGAATCCAGCCGCGACGGCGTCGTCCATGCCGGGGGGAGCCGGGAAAACGTTGCTCGCGTGCGCAAGAGCTTCGGCGGCGAAGGACCCATTGCCCCTGACGAAATCGCTGACACCCAGCACGCGAGTGCCGATTGCGATATCGACACCTGGTCCGACCGCGGTGACGGTGCCGACCAACTCCTGTCCGGGCGTAAACGGCAGGGGCGGTGTCAACGGGTAGGTGCCTCGACACATCAACACATCGGGCAATCCGAGTCCCGCCGCAGCGACCTTGATTCTGACCTGCTCGGCGCCCGGGCCCGGCAGCTCCCGATCCACTTGGCGCAGAACATCATTCGGCTCACCGATCCCGTGGACCTGCCAAGCTTTCACGGTCTCTCCTTCGCGGCGTGCCGACGGGTAGCCCGGGTTGCCCCCAGACGCCGAAAATCACATGATAATTACATCGTAATTTATCGGCGCCAAGGGGCTGTGCCGCCACGGCGTGCCGCGACCGCCGCTGCCATTGCCTGGGGTCGACAGCGCCGATCGCGGGGTCTGCTGAACGCGTCTCAATTGCCCGCAGGCACCTCCGCGAATCCCGGTACTCCCCCGTCTGCAACCGAATTGAATCGAATGCGAGTGTCGAGGCGCTCGTTGATCTCCTGGATAGCGCTTTGGGGAAGCGCGGTGACATCGAAGTTCTCGCGGATGCGTGACGGATTAACGGATCCCGTCAGCACGGCGCTACCGCGCTGAATCCCCCAGGCCAGCAGCACCTGCGCGGGGGTCTTGCCGTAGCGCTGAGCCATATCCACGATCTGCGGGTCGTCGAGCAGTCGCGGCTCCAGTGCGTGCCCCAGCGAAGCGAACGCCAGCAGGACGATGCCTTCCGTCTTGCAGAATTCGTGCAGCTCCCATTGCGGGTGGTAGGGGTGCGACTCGACTTCCACGACCGCCGGCCTGATTCGGGCCGAGTCGAGGATCCTTCGGGTGCCGTCGGCGTCGATGTCGGACAGGCCTATCGCTCGGGAAAGTCCCTGATCGACAAGGCTTTCCATCGCGGCCCAGGTCTCCTCCAACGTGACTCCGTCGTCGTAGATGACGGCTCCGTGCGCATCGCGGGGATCTTGGTCGTCGCCGGGCTGGAACGCGAACGGCGTGTGTACCAGATATAGGTCGACCGCGTCGAGCCCCAGTCTGTTGAGGCTGGCCTGCAGCGCGGGCTGGACCCGTTCGGGTCGATGGTTGTTGTTCCACAGCTTGGTCGTCACAAACAGGTCCTCACGGCGGACCGTTCCCGCGGCGAACAGTTCCTTGAGCGCCACGCCGACCTCCGCTTCGTTCTGGTACCGCTCGGCGGCGTCGAGGTGGCGGAAACCCACCTCGACCGCGGCCTTGACGGCGTCGCGCGTCTTGCGGTTGTCGGAAAGCGACGTCCCGAATCCGAGCGCCGGAATCTCGCTGCCGTTGTTCAACGCGAATTTCTGCTGATACAGCTTGTCAACTGTTGCCATGTTGTTCGGCCTCCTTGTTGGTAGGATTAGCGCGAAAGATGTTCCGCGTCAACCGATTTCTTCAGCTGGGCGGTTGCCTCGGCCGTGGTCCAGATGGCGCTGGCGAGGAACCGGAAGTTCACCAGGGCGGCCAGGTAGCCATCCCCCTCGGGCAGGCGTGGACCCGCGGTGGCGTCCTTGACGACGGCGACCTCGAAGCCCTGCTCGATGAGTTCGCGCAGGTGGCCTTCGACGCACAGGTTGGCGGCCATTCCGGCCAACACGACCTGGTTCACGCCGCGCTTGCGCAACTGGAGCACGAGGTCGTTGGACTCGGGGCCGACGATCTTGTGCGGAGAGGCGATCACGGTTTGCCCATCGTGGATGTGGTGCTGGTAGGCGGGCAGGAAATCGGCACCGGAGCCGGCCAACCCGTCGGTCGTGTACGCGCCCTGGCGCCCGAACATGCCGACGGCGTTCATGAATTTCTCGAGCGGATCACCGAACAGCCATTGGCCGTCGGTTGGATAGAAGTAATGCGGCGATACCGCCACAGTGATTCCGGCCAGCTTCGCGGCACAGAAGAGCTCGTCGATGTGAGCGATGGTGTTGTTGTCGCGGACGCTGTCACCGAACACCGGCCACGAAACCCCTTCGGGGCTAAGGAAATCGACTTGAGGATCGGTGATGACGAGTGCGGCATGCTGATGATCGAGCTCGAAGCCGGAGCTTGGCAATGCGGGGTTCTGCGGTTCGGCGTACGTGGTGAGGTCTGTCATCAGGGTGATCCTTACGCTCGTAGTACCGAATCATAGATGACCAGTCGTCTATAAATCAAGAGGTGACGACTAACCTTTTCTGACCGCAACGGATTAGCTCAGAAGTGCCGGCACGGTGATGGTTTCGAACCGGTCATACGGGGCGCGGCTGCGGGTCACCTTCCCGCGAACGGCCGCGCCCTCCCAGGACTCGATCAGCAGGGAGGCGACCTCGGCCGCATCGAGGTCCGCCCGGATGCCACCGGCGCCGTCCTGCCCGGTGCGCACACACGCTGTCAGTGCAGCGTCCCAGCGGTCGAGGATGCGGACGAGTTCGGCGCGTACCGATTCGCTGGAACCGCCGAGCTCCAGCGACAGGTTGCCGACCAGGCAGCCGAGGAGGAACTCGCCCGATTCGTGTTCGTCGGCGAGCGCGTGGAAGAAGCGGGTGATTCGCTCCTGAGCCAATCCATCCGCGGCAAGGATTGGTAGCAGCCGCATTTCGATGTCGGACCAGTAGTGGTTGAGGATCGCCGCGGCGAAGGCCTCTTTACTGGGGAAGTACGCGTAGAACGAACCTTTCGGGACACCGGCCGCATCGGTGATGTCCTTGACGCCACTGGCCGCGAAGCCGCGCGCGTGCACGAGGTCGAGTCCCGCCGCAAGCAGGCGGCGGCGCACCTCAGGGTTCGGCGGCCGTGGCACGCCATCAATATTAACTGACCGGTCGACTATATTCGACCGACCGGACTAGCTGCGTGCGCCGGGCCCGGCCACCACCAAACCCGTGCAGCCGCTCCGGCAGCGGATCCGGTGGATAATTCTTCCGACCGTGTCCCCTCTGGAGGAGTACTGGTACCAGACGAGGGCGTCGGCAAGCCCATGGCACTTCCGGCATTTGTCGGTTTCACGTTTGTACATTGGCGTCCTCCTCCTGTGGGGCGGGGGGAATCGTTCAACGTTGGGCGACTTGAATTGAAATTACATGAGCATTATTGCTGCGGAGCTTTCCCGCGCCGAGAGTGTTTTATCTTTAACCGATAGGCAACATCGCCGCAGCTCAGCGGTGACACAATTGATACATAGGTGACCGAAAGCCCGGCCGAACCTCCCGCAGCCAGCGTCGATGTTGCTACGCCGACGAAGGGAGAAACGATGGCATTAAGCGCCATCAAGCTCCGTCGATTGCCGGGCTACGGCGTTATCCAGGGAAATGGCAATTGCCGCACCTGACATTGGCGCGGGCGTGGCAGTGCGGACCCGTGGTGCCCGCCGCCCCGCCTTGTAATACTTGACTGCGTGGTGTTAGCGGACCTTCCAGATGGCACCACCAAGATCGCAGAGTTCTGGCACCTGGTCGCCCCGCAACGTCGCACCGACGTAGTAGACGTCGGTGCGAATCCGATCGATTCCGATCCGCCTTACACGCCAATGCTTGCCGCGGGACTATGTCGGGTGACGGGATTTGAGCCTCAGCACCAGCCGCTGCTCGAGTTGCAGAGAAACCAAGGCCCACACGAGTGTTACCTGCCGTATGTAGTGGGTGATGGCGACGCGCACACGCTGAACATATGTCGCGGATCCGGGATGACCAGCCTGCTCGAACCGGACCCGGCGGCGCTGGACGTATTCGAGTACCTCAAGCCTGCCGCGCAAGTGATCGAACGCGTACTCGTGCAAGCCCGCAGACTCGATGACATCGCCGAAATTCAACACCTCGACTTCCTGAAGCTCGACGTACAAGGAGCCGAACTCGCGGTTTTTCGAGGCGGGAAGGCGAAGCTCGCCGAGACGGTCGCGATCCAGACTGAGGTCTCATTCATGACGCTCTACAAGGATCAGCCAACCCTGGGCGACATCGACTCTGAGCTACGCAGCCAGGGATTCCTTCCGCACTGCTTCGCCGCGATCAAGCTATGGCCGATTGCGCCCTGCGTGGATCCGCGCCAGCCCCTCAACCAACTCCTCGAGGCCGATATGGTCTACGTCCGGGACTTCACCCAAGCGGACTCGATGAGCGATGAACAACTCAAGCACCTAGCGCTCATAGCGCATTACTGCTATCGATCGTTCGACCTGGCGTTGCGCTGCGCGATGCTCCTCGAGCAGCGGCAGGCGGTGCAGGCCGGAACCCAGCAACGTTATCGGGACATCTTGGCGACCGGATAGCGATTCGATGGCGCCATTATCGGCTAAGTGCTTGGTGTTCTTGGTGTTTCAGGCCGGGTGCAGGCTGACTGCTATGCCGGAATAACGGACCATGCCGGTCACCACGTCGATGTCGTCCTTGTTGGTCAGGCGATTGACGTTGGCCACGTGGTGGCCATGCGGAATCGACACCGCCCCGCGCCGCATCGCTGCGTCGACCTTCGCGACCCCGGTGAGCTCTCCGCTGGCGCTGCGTACCGTTACGGGTCGACCGCTCACGACGCCGGCGGCGGCGCCGTCCTCGGGGCTGATCAAGATCTCCGGTGGCTCGCCGAGAAAATCGAGTTGACCGTTCAGCTTCCGGCGCTGACGGCGGGGCACCATCACCAGAGGCGGTGGTGGCTCGAGAGCGGCGAGTTGATCGACGAGCAGCGGCGGGGCCAGCCGCCAACCGCCCATCCGCCCGATGTGGTCGTCGACCCACGCCGCCGGTAACTCACGAGGTACTTCCGCCCAACCCGTGGCCGCCACTTCGTCGTACTTGGTGCGGGCTCCGGCCAGCAGGACGGCGAGCACATCGTCGTCGCTGCTGCTGTCGGGATCCCCGAGGCTGCCCATGTCGTAGCCAAGCCGTTTGCCGAGTTCAGCGAAGACCCACCACATCGATCGCCGCTCGCCGACCGGCTCGACGACCGCCGAAGTGTATTGCACCGACACTTGCGAACTCAGGATGTCGTGAATGGTGATGTCCGGGCGTTCCAGGGGATCCTTGGTCGGCAGCACATGGGTGGCCAACTGCGTGGTCTCGTTGTCGATGATCTCGGTAGTCGCGAAGACCTCGAGGTCCTGCAGCGCCGGAATCAACTTGCCCGTCTCGGGGAACGACGTGACCAGACTGCCGCCGACGTTGATCAGGGCGCGAATATTTCCGGCGTCGATCTCGTCGGGCAGCACGGCGCACGGCCATTCGTTGATGAACGCCTGGGTCTCCGGGCGGCTGCGGGGACCGGGGCCGAACGATCCCTCGATTGGAGTGATCGGCAGGAGGTCACCGAAAGTTTCAAGCTGGTAAGCGAATCCGGGATGGAACCAGGTGCCGCCAGGCTGGTTCATCGCGCCGGTGAGGATCATCAGCACCCAGGCCAGCCACTGGGTGACATTGGCCCGGTCAGCCGTCATCGTGACGCCCGTGCCGGTTTCGATCGCAACGCACTGGGCGGCGCGCACCGCCGCGCACAGTCGCGTCAGTTCCGTTGCCGGCACGTCGGCGAGCCTCGCGGCGTGTTCGAGGGTGAACGGCTCAACCGCGGCGGCCAGTTCGTCGATGCCTTGAACGGGCACATCCGTTTTCATGCCGTCGCGCAGAATTTCGCGCACCAAGTAGGCCAGCACCGCGTGGTCGGTGCTGGGGCGCGGCGCCAGATGGCCCGAGGCCAGTCGCGCGGTCTCGGTGCGCCGTGGATCGATCACCCAGACCTGCCCGCGCTTGGCGATGTCACGCACCGTGCCGGTCGGGTTGGGCATCGAGATCGCGTGGCCATGTGAGACCACCGGGTTGAGTCCGACGAGCATCAGAAAATCGCAGTTGTCCAAATCCGTTCGGCCGGACAGGCCCATGAATCCACCCACCAAATCGGAGACCAGAGGTTTGGCGGTGCCGTCGATGGTCAGCGGGCTGAACTTCGCCGGTGTGCCGATCGCGGCGTGTAAGGCTTCGGCCATCCGGAATCCGGCACTTTCCATGGTGCTGAAGTAGAAGCCGACCGATGCGGGCCCGTGCCGGTCGATGATGTCCTTCAGCCGGCTGCCCAGATCATCGAGGCAGACGTCCCAGGTGGTGTCTTGCTGCCGGCCGTCCACCCGAATCCGCGGTCGCTCGAGCCGGTCCGGGTGGTGGTGCATTTGCGGCAACGCCCGCCCCTTCGGGCAGCAGTAACCGTGCGAAAACGGGTGGTCCTGGTCGCCCCGAACGCGGACCACCTCGTCCCCGTCGACGTCGACGAGAATGCCGCAGACAGACGTACAAATGCGGCAGAAGCTACGCACCGTTTTCATACATCGATAACGTACTCTCGCAATACGAGAAGCACTATCACTTATTTGATAATGACATTTCCCGCACGTCGGCGTCAGAACCAGGGGCCGGGGTAGTGACCGTCCTGGTCTTGGACCATGACGATTTCCTTGCACTCTCCGCCGGCAGTGGTT
Source organism: Mycobacterium sp. (assembly GCA_035996225.1). Taxonomy (GTDB): domain Bacteria; phylum Actinomycetota; class Actinomycetes; order Mycobacteriales; family Mycobacteriaceae; genus Mycobacterium. The sequence continues at coordinate 9,987 of DASYJS010000352.1, forward strand.
TCGCCGCGGCAGACCAGCGTCCAACCCGATATCCGCTCGAAGGGCCGGATGGTCCAATTCGTCGAGACCGGATCGGGAGCGGGCAGGGCGAGTACCGAGAACGTTTGGCCGGTATTCGTGATGTAGAGATGGTCGCCGAAGAATGCCATTTTGGAGATCGGCAGCTTCTTGGCGTCCTCTCGATTCTTCAGCAACTCCCACTGTTGGGTGCGCAGGTTCCACACTCCGAATCCGAACTGCGAATCGGCCGAGTCCCGGCCATCGACGAACAGCCTTCCGTCCGACAACGTCGCGGCCAGTCCGCCGCCGGAGATTCGGTCGGAATCACCGACCTTGATGATGGATTTGGAATTCAGGTCGAAAAACATGGTCGACACGGCGGTGGGGGAGTCCCGATGGGTGATCTTCACCAATTTGTCTGGCCCGTCGGATAATTCGGCATCGACAGTCACCACATCGTTGTCCTGATAGATCGCTTCGCCCGACGGGCGGCGCAGCTCGGCGCCAGAGGTCTTGCCGGCTTGCGTGTTTCGTTGGAACGACAGCACGTCCTGCCAGACGTGACCGGGGGCAGGATCGCTCCACGCCACGGATAAGTCGGTACCGGAAAGAATGACCGTCCGTGGCGGGGACGCCGTGGCGTGCCCATCGGTGAAAGCATTGATCCACGCCACGCCGGATGTCGTTGCGCCAAGCCGCCAGTGCTTGGCATCGGTCAATGTCAACTCGGGAATCGGTGGTTGGAGTTCTTTCGTCACAACCTGCTGACCCGTCTTGAAGTCGAAGGCGTATGCGGTGGTCTTGGCGACATCGGGTTGCGGCGCCTGCGCCGGTTTGACGGTCGCCACTAGATACACGACCTTCATGTCGTCCGCCATGCCCGACAGCGCGCACATGGCTCCGGTGACGTTCTCGCCCGGGAGGATCCCGGGCACGGCCGGCGCTACGTATTGTCCGGTTTTCGTATCGAATATTTTGGGGCGAATGTCCTCGAGCGCGGATTTGCTGAGCGTGAATTCCTCGGGACAACCGAAGTAGGCCGTTCCGCCGTAGCTTTTCCAGTCTTTCTCCAAAGGGCCGGTTATCGGCGGTGGTGGCGGAACCGAACTGGTGGTGGCCGTCGAAGTAGACGTCGAGGTCGTCGGTGTTACCGCGGGCGGAGACGCGGTCTCCGAACAGGAGGCGATGACCAGACAGACGGCCGGCCCCAACAAGGCAAGCCGGTGTCCGGACATACTTCGCCCCTGGTACGCACGCATCAGCAAACCCCCGTTAACTTCGTGTAACCAACGAGCGTAAAGGGGGTTCGTTGCGACCGCGACCCGTGCGGTCTTTCTCACAACTGCACGATCACGAAACCGGTTGTGCCTCCGGGAATGTCCACTCGCCAGTGAGGATCTCCTCTTGTGGCCGGTATAAACGGACCAGGTAGTTCCATCCCGCAGTGATCGGCAAGCAGTTGGATGTCTGGGCATCGCCGCCGCCGAATTGAATGGTGATGGTGCCGCCGGAGGCGCGTTGCGCGGTGATGTTGTTCAACGAATAGGCGTTTTCCGCGTTCGGCGTGAAATAGCCGTCTTTGTTGTAGACGGTAACTGACCAGAATCCGTCGACCGGCACCTCGCCCACGGTGAGCTGATATGCGGTGGCGCCGTCATTTTTGGCGGGAGGGACACCGAAGTACGTGGCATCTCTTTCCGGGTTGCCGCCCCATCCCGTTGCCGCCCCGATCAGCCTGCGCACCGGTTCGGTGTCCTGCTTGGTGCCGAACATCCCCGAGAAGTCGGACATAGTGGCGGCGAGTTGAACAAGCGCGTCTCGTACCGTCTTCTGGCTGACCGGATCCCACTGCGGGATCTCGAAACTGCCGGCGCCGTCCTGCTGCAACCCGACAGCGTCTTGTAGCGCGTGGACCGTCTCAAGATCGGCATCGTCATGGGGGTTGACCAGGATGCGGATCAGAACCATGACATACCGCGTGCCGACCTCGTCGCGGCTAAGAGTGTGTCGGCCCCGGCCGTAGAACACAGCGGGCACGTATTGGTCTTCGGTGATCACCTGCATCGACATGAACCGGCCGCTGGGGTCGGGCAGCGATATCGTGATTGGCCCGGCATCAAGGTCGAAGACGCCTGCCGAATACAGCGTGTCGCGATTTGACCGCACCACAAGCTGCTTGTCCAGCGGGGTGAGTTCTCGGTTGTGGACGAACGTGCCCAACCCGCCGTCCGTGACGACGTTGCCGAAATACAGATCGCTTTCGGCCCTGATGAAGTTGTCCGGTGACACAAGCACCGCGCCGTCGGGTGTCTTGCGCTCTT
>DASYJS010000353.1:0-15286 GCA_035996225.1 Mycobacterium sp.
GTGCAGGCCCGCGAGCTGCCGGCGGTTGAAGATCTGGGATGGGAGCTGGGTCGAGTCACGCACTGGCGCGACGGACTACCGCGGCTGGTGCACACGCTGGCCAGGGCCGCCACTGCGGGAACTGGTGTCGTGGAGGAGGAAGCCGACCTGCTGCGCGTCCATCTCGACACCGCGCGCTACCAGCTCCTGAACCAGTATCCGGACGTCGAGCCCGCTCTCCTGCTCAATTGCCTGTTGCTGGCCGCTACCGAAAGCAGCGTCGCCGGCGACGCGACATCGGCGAACTATCACTTGGCTTGGTTCCAGAAGCTTGACGAGCCGCTGGGCAGCCAGTGGAGCACGGAGCCGTCGCAGTAATCCAGCGCATGCCGCTCAACGCCCAAAATCATGAATTGACGCTGGTTGGAGGGGTCGATGATACTGACATGGTGTCGGGATCGGGCGGGCGCACGAATCTGAGCGAAAAGGATCTCGTCGAGGCGGTTCTACGTGAGCTGAGCGAGGCGGCCGACAAGTGGGAAGCCCTTGTCGCGCAGGCCGAGACGGTCACGTACAGCGTGGACTTGGGGGATATTCGCGCCGTGGCAAATTCCGACGGCAGGCTGGTCGAGTTGACGCTGCATCCGGGCGTGATGACCGGCTACGCCCACGCGGAGTTGGCTGACAGGTTGAACCTGGCTATCGCAGCGCTTCGGGACGAGGCAGAAGCCGAGAACCGGGCAAGGTACGGCGGCGAGCTGCACTGATATCGGTGTCGATGCAGCGCCTCTGCATCGACCGCCGAAAGGAGAATGACCGTGCCACTCAATCTGTCCAACCGGGACCAGAATTCGGGGCACCTTTTCTACAATCGGCGGCTGCGCGCTGCGATCACCAGGTTTTCGGTCCGGATGAAGCACGACGACCGCAAGCAGCAAGCGGCTGTGGCGCTGTCGATCGTGCTCGTTCTCATCGGCGTCGGCTGGATGGCGCTGCTCCATGTCATGAAGCCCTCAGGGCTGGTCGGCCAATCGTCAATCATCGGTGACCGTGACACCGGCGCGGTCTACGCGAAGATCAACGGGCGGCTCTACCCCGCGCTCAACCTGACCTCGGCGCGCTTGGCGGTCGGCAGTGCCGGCGCTCCGACCTGGGTCCGAGCCAGCGAGATCGCAAAGTACCCGACCGGCCCGATCATCGGCATTCCCGGTGCGCCGGATGCCTTGCCGGTCACAGCGAGCGCTGAATCGGCTTGGTCGGTCTGCGACACCTCGCAAACCGGGGGAGCCACCCGCGGTAGCGGAATCGCTCCACTGGTGACGTCCATCGCCGGTCCGCTCTTCCCTGTCGGCCGGTCGGAGCCGATGGGCCCGAAGCAGGCCATCCTGGCAACCCACAAGGGCGCGACGTATGTGGTGTGGCGAGGTCAGCGGTCCCGCATTGACCCGGCGGACCGATCAGTGACGTTCAACCTCGGTCTCGATCCCGGTGTGACGTACCCGATCGAAATCTCCAACGCCCTCTTCGACGCAATGCCGTCAACGGAACCTATTGTGCTGCCCGTGATTCCGGGTCGCGGGACGCCGTCGCGGTGGCTGCCGGGGTCAATTGTGGGTAGGGTGCTGCAAACCCGCGACGCAAGCGGCACGGTCAACGGCTTCTATGTGCTGCTGCCAGATGGCGTGCAGAAAATCACCGGCTTCGTCGCGGACCTGTTGCGGACCGCGGATTCGGAGGGCTCCACGACACCCACTCTGGTTGCCCCCGACAAGCTGATTCAAATCCCGGTGGTCGATGTGCTCGATGTCGACTATTACCCGTCGGAGAAACTGGAATTTGTTGACACATCGGCAAATCCGGTGACATGCGTGGGCTGGGGGAAGCAATCCGGTGACCCCCAAGCCCGGATCACAGTCTTCACCGGCCGGGGATTGCCCGTTCCGATCAGCATGGATCCCCGTGTGGTCCATCTGGTCCGCGACGACCGCGACCCCAATTCCGCTGAGGCGCAACAGACCTTGATGCTTCCGGGTGCGGCGAACTTCGTGACGACGACCAGCGGCGTCGCGACGGCCGACAGCCGGGAAAGCTTGTATTGGATTTCACCGCAGGGTGTTCGATACGGAATCCAATCGGATCACGCGACCTTGCAGGCACTGGGACTGGACCCGAAGCTCGCAGTGCAAGCGCCCTGGCCGATCGTGCGTACCTTCGCGCGCGGGCCTGCGATTGGCCGCGATGCGGCCCTGGTGTCGCGGGACGCCGTTTCCGGAGGCGGTGCTGTGGCGCCGATTCCAGATCTCAACGAGTTGGCAGGCGGGGGTTAATCAACGATGTCCAAGAGAGGTTTCGTCCGCGGCAGCCGCAAGCCACCGCCGAATGTTCCGCCGGTGCGTATCGCGGTCGCCGCACCGCTGGCATTGCCCGAGCGTGAGCCCCGCAACATCCTGCTGATGATCGCGGTTCCCGCGCTGCTCGTCGGAATCATCGGCACCCTGGTGGTGATGTATGCGTCGGGGATTCGATCCCTGCAGTCGGGCTTCTTCCCGATGATAGGTCTGGTTGGGTTCGGCACACTGATGTTCAGTGGGCGCCTCGGGCGCGGGCGCCGGATCAGCTGGGGCGAGCAAGAGAAACAGCGCCGTACTTATCTGCGCCAACTCGACGAGGACCGCGACGAGGTGCAACGTGCCGCCCAGGATCAGCGACGCAGCCAGCTCTTCGTGCATGGCGACCCGCAGCAGCTGGACACCGTCATCGGTGGGCCGCGGATGTGGGAGCGGCGCTCCGCCGACCCGGATTTCCTCGAAGTCCGCCTGGGGATCGGCATCCAGCAAGCCAGCGAATCGGCGGTGTCGCTGCAGTGGCCCGACGTTCCGATCGGCGAAGAGCTCGAGCCGGTAACTGGTGGCGCGCTAAGAGATTTCATCCTCGAGCAGAGCAAGATCCGCGGGATCGGTAAGGTCCTGAGCCTGCGCGCGAAACCCGGCTTCAGCTTCATCGGCGACGATCCGAGCGAACTGCACAGCCTTGCCCGTTCGATGCTCTGCTCGCTGGCGGTCTACCACAGTCCCAGCGACCTGAAAGTCATGGTGGTTACCCGGCATCCCGAATTATGGTCGTGGCTGGTGTGGCTGCCGCACAACCAGCACGACGAGATGTTCGACGCGTGCGGGCTGCGCCGACTGGTGTTCACCTCCCCTACCGAGCTGGAAGAGGCGCTTGACGCCGAACTGCACCGCAAGGGGCGTGGACCGTGGACGCCACCGGTCGGGATGAGCCCGACGTCAATGCCATCACCGATGGAGGCCGGCACCGGCCTGGCACTGGGACCGCACTGGGTGATCGTCGACGACCACGTCGGCACCCCCGAGCAATGGGAGGGTGTGACCGGGCAGAAGGGCATGGCCGGCATCACCGTGCTACGGCTGGCCACCCGGGCGGCGGTGGGTGTCGGATTCACCGACGCAAGTGAGCGTTTCGGCCTGCGCGAGGGCAGACTGACGCACCGCGGCACGTTCTATGCCGTGGCCGACACGCTTGCCGAGAGCACCGCCAGCCGGTACGCCAGAGCACTCGCCCGCTGGTCCCCGATGAGCGCCGGCGATCTCTCGGAGACCGACAGTCAGGGCGGCGAATTACTACGGGCCCTGGGGATCAGCGATCCGCGGGAACTGGACGTCGACCGGCTCTGGGGCGAGAGCCGCGGTCGCGGCGACCACAAATGGGCGATGATGCCTGTGGGCGTCAAGCAAGGCGGCGACCTGCAGCAGATAATTCTGCGCGCCAAGGACTTTGGCGGCTTCGGGTTCCACTCGGTGGTGATCGGGACGTCGGGTTCCGGCAAGTCGGAATACTTCCTGTCGCTGTGCACCGGGATCGCCTTGACGCACTCCCCCGAGACGTTCATCGTGATCTTCGTCGACATGAAATTCGAATCGGCGGCCCAAGACTTGCAGGGATTCCCCCACGTTGCGGGTTCGCTGTCCAACCTGGGCAAGGACGACCGGCACCTCGCCGAGCGGATGCGCAAGGCGGTCAACGGCGAGATCGCCCGCCGTTACCGGCTTTTCAACGAAGCCGGGGCGCGCGACGCCAACGAGTACGAGGAGATGCGGCTCGCCGGAAGGGACCTGGAACCGGTGCCGATTCTGCTGGTGATCATCGATGAGTACCTCGAGTTGTTCATCCATCATCCGGAGTGGATCGATCTGGTCATCCATATCGGACAAGAGGGCCGTGGCTGCAACGTCTTCTTCACCCTCGGCGGTCAGCGGTTGGATCTGTCGTCACTCAGTAAGGTCAAGAGCAACATCGCTTTTCGGGTGGCTCTGCGCGCCGAGACCGCGGAGGACTCCCGCGATGTGATCGGTAGCGACGCGGCGCTCCATCTTCCGTCGAAGGAAAACGGTTACGCGCTACTCAAAGTGGGGCCACGCGACCTGGAGCAGTTCCGGTGCTTTTATGTGTCGGCACCGTTCGTGGTGCCCAAGCGGGTGGTCAACGTGAACAAGACGGTGGCGATGAGCTTTTCCCAGCCGCGATCATTGACCTGGGCCTACCAGCCGCTCAGCGAAGCGGACAGCGAAGCGCTGGCCGTCGCCGACGAGCCCGACGAGCCCGACGAGTTCCTGTACCACTCCGATGGGTTTCGTAAGAAGAAGCTCGTCGACGTCATCCGCGAGTCGCTGATGGCGCACAGCGCGCGTCCACCCCACCAAATCTGGCTTCCGCCTTTGGAAGTCAGCGAGCCGATGGATGTACTGGTGGCCAGCTGGCGGCGCAAGCCCTGGTACGTCGACTACGGGCAGAACCCGGGCCTGGTGTTCCCGGTCGCGGTCGTCGACATCCCCGAAGACCACGCCCAACGGGTGTACACGATCGACGCGGAGATGGACAACATCATGGTGGTGGCGACCGCTCAGCGGGGCAAGTCAACCACCCTGATGTCGTTGATCACCTCGGCGGCGTTGATGTACCGACCCGAGCGGGTCTCGTTCTTCTGCATCGGAGCATCGCTGTACCCGGTCGAAGATCTTCCGCACGTGGCATCTGTTGTCAGCCAAACAGATAACGAGGGCGTGTCGCGGACCGTCGCGTCGATCGAGGGATTGATCCTGGCCCGTGAGGCGTCGTTCAAGCAGTACCAAATCGATATCTCCGAATTCCGGGAACGGCGGTTCGGGAACGAGCGGGAAGGCGGCACCGATCCGGCCGACAAGTTCGGCGATGTCTTCCTTGTCGTCGACAACTTCAGCGACCTGTATGACAAGGATGCTGCGATGGGAGACCGCTTGGTCACGCTCGCACGCCAGGGCTTGTCCTACGGGGTCCACGTTGCTACCACTGCTACGGCGTGGCTGGTGGGGCAAAAGCAGGCACTGGTCAACGTGTCGAACGCGCGTATCCAACTGCGGCTGAGCAATCCGGACGAAACCCAGATGGGAGAAGGCCTCGAGCGCCGAAAAGCCGCCCGTAACACATTGGACCGGCCTGGATTCGGTGTTACCCGGGAAGGCCACGAGTTGCTGATCGGCATTCCGGAGATCACGACGGCCACCGGTGCGCGGGTGTCGACGCGTCAAATCGGTGCGGTCATTGCCGAGGTCACTGGTGTCGGCAGGCTAGAGAAGTTGGCGCGACTGCCCGAACAGATTCAGCTCACCCAGATCATCGCCGCGTTCGCGGAGACCGACGTGGCGGCGGACCCGTTCAATATACCCTTCGCAATTGGTGAAAGCGCTTTACAGCCAACGTATTTGCCGACCCGAATGGTGCCCAGCATGCTGGTGCTGGGGCGACAGTTGTGCGGTAAGACGACGACCCTGGCTGCCTTCGGCCAGGCAGTCATGAGCCGGTTTGGTCCCGAGCAGGCGCAGATCACCATCATCGATCCCAAGACATCGCTCATCGGCAAAATTCGGGGACCGCATGTGCGCGCGTACGCCTATACCGCTGACGATATCGATACCGTGATCGAGGAATTGGCGGCCATCATGCGCGACCGCCTTCCCCCCTCGGGTCTGAGTCAGGAAGAGTTGCTGACCCGGAGCACGTGGGAAGGTCCACACCATTTCGTTCTGATTGACGATGAGCAGGAACTCCGTCCGCACGGCGCGATCGGCAAGGCTGGCGCGAGTGCGCCGTTATGGGGATTGATCGAACGCAGCCGCGAGATAGGGCTGCACGTGATTGCCTCGCGCTTGCCCGGAAACTGGGCGGGTATCTCCATAACCAATCCGTTCCTGCAGAAGATGACCAGTTCGCGAGCGCCCACCCTATTTATGGACAACGACCCGGCGACGGTAAAAGTGTTCGGCAGGGTGAGCGCCCAGCAACTGCCGGCCGGACGCGGGTTGCTCGTCACGACCGATGGAGCGATCGAAGGTGTGCTGGTAGGAACGCCGGAATAGGCCAATCTTCGGCTTGCGGGTGGGGCGGCAGAAAAGGTGAATCGACACCTGCCAGCGGCCACCATAGAATCGGTCCATTCCGCGTGTTGTCGGCGGGCACAACTTGCCTGGTGGGGAGCTAGCCAAAGGGGGTATACCCCTGCGGATGCATCCGGGCATTGAGAAGTACGGAGGGCAAAATGACTGGGATCTTTGGAATGGTGCCGGGCGCCGTTGACTTGTCGTCGGCGACAGAAGGCGCGATCAGCGAGGAAATGTCGGCAACGACCGCCGCCGGCGCGGCAGCGCTGACCGGGGTACTGCCAATGGCGCCGGACGCCGACTCTGTGGAATTCGCCGCCGCGCTGAACGCGGCCGGTGCGGCCTACTTGGCGACCGCGTCCGAGCACGCCGGGCAGCGGTCCGCCTTCTCAGGCGCGCAAGGCCTGGCATCGGCCACCACGAGCATGGTTGACGTAGCCAACGCCGCCGCGACCGCGTTGTAAGCAGCCGACATGGCCGACCCCAGATTCAACGGTCCCCCCGAGGGAATCGCTGCGATCTTCGAGGCTGGCAATCCGGCGTCGGTGCTCGCCAACAATGCGGTCTGGATCACCGAGACCACGAACAAGGAACTGGCGGCCGGTCTTTCCAGCGTCAACGCTCTTGCCACGGCGGCGCAGTGGCAGGGCGTGGGTGCACTCGCTTCGATGGTTACCTCGACCGGGCTCAATGCCGGACTGCAAACGCTGGTGGGCTGGACCGCGGAGAAGATTGGCGTCACCACGGCCGCCGTGGAGGCGTTCATGATCGCGCGGTCGTCGGTCATCCCGTCAGTGGTGTCGGTGACCAACCGGTTTGAATGGCAAGGATTGTTCGACACCAACTTCTTCGGTCAAAACACTGGCGGCATGATCGAGCGGGATGGCGAGTACTACGGCGAACACTGGCCGCACAACTCGAGCATTGGGTGGACCTACTCCGGCGCACTGGCCGCACTCGTCGCGGCGCTGGCGGTTCCCCCGCCGTTCGCCCCCATGGGCGCCTCCCCCGCCGGCCCGGCGGCGGCGGCATCGGCCGTCGGCCAGGCGGCGGCCCAGGCTGGGATGAACGGCGCGACGCAGGTGTCCAGCCAGGCGACGCAGGGTGCGGGGCAGGCAGCATCCGCACCCGCCGAGGGCGGTAGCCAGCTCAGTTCACTCATGCAGACGCCGATGCAAATGATCTCCGGAATAACCGAACCGCTCCAGCAGGTCGTCAAGGCCCCGATGGATGCATTCCAGGGGATGGCCAGCATGCCGCAGGGGCTGCTCCAATCAATGACGAGCGCCTTTTCCTCGGCCGGTGGAGGCAATGCCGGAGCAGCCGGCGCCGCCGCCGAGCCGTTTCTGGCCGGGGCGACCGGTCCGCTTGGCGGAGGGGCTGCAGGAGGCGGCGTGGGTGCGGGCGGTGGCTTCCCGGGCGCCGGGCTGACCAGCTACACCCGTCCGACCAGCAGCTTTGAGCCAGAGGCCGGCGGCAGACCGACCAGCCTTCGCGCCGGCGTGCTCAATGCCTCCGAAGTGCGCGGTCCCACCTCGCCAACCGGAACCGGGATGGGCGGCTCGGCGATGCCGATGTCGCCGGCCGGCATGCTGGGGCACGGCAAGGAGGGCCAAGCCGACAAGGACGTCACCCGCGCCCGAGTCGTCGTCGGCGGCGATCCGACCGACCAGACGTAATAGTCGCGATGCTCCCTCTCGCTTACCGCCCGGGTCCGGGCGGGCCGGCGAAGGCTTGGGCGATCTCCAGCCAGCGCTGCGCATCGTGCCCGCGCGCGGTGATATCGAGGGCGTTCAGCGGACGCCGCTGGGTGACCAAGAAGCAGAAGTCCTCGGCGGCACCGCTGACCCGCTGCGGGGCATCCGCCGGACCCCAAGACCAGGTGTCGCCGGCGGGTGCGCGCAGCTCGACCAGAAACGGCTCGGACGGCGGGGGCAACTCGTTGACCACGAAGGCGTAATCGCGGGTGCGCACGCCCAAATGGGCGATCGAGTGCAGTCGCTCGGTGGGCGGCCGTTTGACGCCAAGCGCGTCGGCGACATCCAGCCCGTGCGCCCAGGTCTCCATCAACCGCGCGGTAGCCATCGACGCCGGACTCATTGGCGGCCCGAACCACGGCAACTTCCGGCTCTCATCCGCGGTGAGCAGCGCATCGTGCAGTCGCTCCCGGGTGGTCCGCCAATCGCCCAGCAGCTCGGCGGGCGGTGTGGCTGCCAGTTCTTCAGCGCCCGCGTCGACAAAGCCGACAGGATCCTGCAGCGCGGCGGTCAGCACCTCGGCGAATCCCGCCTCGTCGGTGACCGAGATCAGGGCGACCCGATCGGTCCACAACAGATGCCCGATCTGGTGGGCGACGGTCCAGCCCGCCGAAGGCGTCGGGCCGGCCCAGCGTGCCGCGGCGAGCGGCGCGACCAGCGCGTCGAGGTCGTCGCTTTCGGCACGCAGGTCGGCCACCATCGGCCCGGGATCGGCCATCATGACCTCCTTAGCGACTAGTCATCGGCCGACCACGCCGGCCGATGACACTGTGCACGACGAGCCCGGCCAGGTACAGCGCCGACCCGAACATCACGAATGCGGGCGCTTGCCCGTCGGCGGGGATCAGCATCGCGGCCACCGTGATCGAGACGATGAACGAGACCCAGAACAGCGCATCCTGCACCGCGAACACATGACCGCGCAGGGCGTCATCGACATCCATCTGCATCGCCGAGTCGGCGCACAGCTTGATCATCTGGCCGGTGACACCCAGGAAGAAGCTGCACGCCACCATGACCGGCAACGTCAGCCCAGCCCCGGCCAGTTCGATCAACGCGGCCGCGACCAGCGCACCGTTCACCGCCGCGTAACGCCCCCAACGGCGCACCGCGGGCGGGGTCAGCAGGGTGGCCAGGAAGGACCCCAGCCCCGAGGCGGCGAAGAACACCAGCGCGATACCCAAGCCGCCGACCGCCGGGTTCTTGGTGTGATGGACCAGCAACAGGATCACCAGCGAGTTGATGCCCACCACCATCCGGTGTGAGGCCAAGCCGGACAGGGCCGCAGCGACCGTCGGCGTGGACACCACCGTGCGAGCGCCGTGCAGCCATCCGGTGATCACCGCATAGACGGCCGATCCGTGGATCGACCGCTTTGTGTCGTCCGGCCCGAGTACCCGAGGTCCGAACCGCAGGGACAGCAACAACGCGACCGACACCGGAATCAGCGTCGTGAGAATGATGACGGAGGCACCGCGGTCGGAACCGCCGACGAACCAGCGCGGTATGAGCATGAAGTTGGCGCCGAAGAAGGCCGCGATGGCGCCCCCGGCGGTGGCCACTGAGTTCATCGTCACCACCTGCTCGCGCGGCACCACATGGGGCAGCGATGCCGAGAGGCCGGAGGCCACGAATCGCGAAAAGCCGTTGGCGAGCAGCGCCCCCAACAGCAGCGGCATCTCTCCGGCCCGCACCGCCAGAATCGTGCCGATCGCGATGATCAGCACCAGGCGGCTCAGGTTCGCGCCGACCAGCACCCACCGTCGGTCCCAGCGGTCCATCAGTGCTCCGGCGAACGGTCCCAGCAGCGAATAGGGCAAGAACAGCACCGCGAATGCCCGCGCGATCGACAGCGGGTCGGCCGCCCGGTCCGGATTGAACAGCAACGCCCCGGCCACGGTCGCCTGAAAGAGCCCATCACCGAACTGACTCGCCATGCGCAGCTGAATCAGCCGCCAAAAATCTGGCAGGCTGCGCACCGCCTGCCAGATTTCGACGGATGCGCGCGATCGCATTCGGGTTTGGAACACAGAACCGACTTCCACGATTGGGCTGGACACGGGCCGTCGTACTCGACGTCGTCGTAGTAACAGTACAAATATTTGCGGCCGGCGTTTGTTTGTGCCGAGCGATGCTACGGGAGTGCGATGATGGATTGATGCCGCAGTCAGAAGATCCCGAAGATTACATCGCACCCGCTGCCCAGCGGGTGCGTGCGGGTACTTTGCTGCTTGCCAACACCGACCTTCTCGAACCGACCTTTCGCCGCAGTGTCATCTACATCGTCGAGCACAACGATGGCGGCACGCTTGGCGTGGTGCTCAACCGGTCTAGCGAGACCGCGGTCTACAACGTGTTGCCGCAGTGGGCCAAACTCGCCGTCAAGCCCAAGACGATGTTCATCGGTGGGCCGGTGAAGCGCGACGCGGCCCTGTGTCTGGCGGCGTTGCGGGTCGGCGCCGATCCCCAAGGCGTGCCCGGCTTACGGCACGTGGCCGGTCGAATCGTGATGGTCGATCTGGACGCCGATCCCGACGTGATCGCACCGCTGATCGAGGGTGTCCGGATCTATGCGGGGTACTCGGGCTGGACCATCGGTCAGCTCGAGGGCGAGATCGAACGCGACGACTGGATTGTGTTGTCGGCGTTGCCATCTGACGTTCTCGTCGGGGGAAAGGAGGACCTGTGGGGCCAGGTCCTGCGCCGGCAGCCGATGCCGCTGTCGCTTCTTGCCACCCACCCGATCGACGTCAGCCGAAACTAGGTCTCCTCCCCCACCTCCGCCGCCGCTGACTACGACGACGTCTCGTCGGCCTCCCGTGCGAGCCTGCTGGCAATCACCGCACACACCACGAGTTGGATCTGATGGAAGATCATCAGGGGCAACATGGTCAAGCCCACGGTGGCGGCGGGGAAAAACACCAGCGCCATCGGCAGCCCGGATGCCAGGCTCTTTTTCGAACCGCAGAACAGCAGCACAATCGCATCCCCGCGGTCCAGCCGCGCCACTCGGCCAATCACGGTGGTGACGGCCAGCACCAGGGCCAGCAGCACCGCGGCGACTAGGGAAACCAAGATCAAACGCCACACGTCGACACTGACCCAGATGCCCTGCACCACGCCCATCGAGAACGCCGTGTACACAACCAGCAGGATCGATCCCCGGTCGACGACCTTGAGCAGCGCCGCGTAGCGGGTGATCAGCCCCGCGATCCATGGTCGCGCAAGCTGGCCGGCGCCGAACGGCAGCAAAAGCTGCGCCACGATGTCGCGAATCGAATTACCGTCCACCCGGATGGCGCCGCTGGTGTTCAGCAGCAGCACCACCAGCAGCGGGGTCAGCACGATGCCCAGGATGTTCGACAACGACGCGCTGACGATCGCCGCGGAAACATGGCCCCGCGCAATCGAAGTGAACGCGATGGACGACTGCACAGTCGACGGGACGAGGCACAAAAACAGCACGCCGTGGTAGAGGTCGCTCGTCAGTACCGAGGGCACCAGCGCCCGGGCGGCCAGCCCTAGCAGCGGGAAAAGCACGAACGTGGTGGCCAACACGAGCAGGTGCAATCGCCATTGCCGGATGCCGTGCCAGGCCTGCTGCGGCGACAGGCGGGCGCCGTACAGGAAGAACAGCAGCGCGATCGCGGCCTTCGCGGCGATCGACGCGGCTTCGGCGGCGGCGCCATGAGCTGGGAGGACGGCGGCAAGCGCCACGGTTCCGGCTAATGCCAGCAGAAATGGGTCGAGGATCGTCGACAGGCGCATCAACATGGTGGTTTACCGCACGACATCGCGCCGGCGTGAATCGTCAGTGGCAGGCCTGGGTGCAGGCGCTGCACTGGCCGGCGCAGCTGGGTGCTGCTGCTTCCCGGCGCAGCGCGAAGCGCGCGCTCTGCCATGAGCCGGCGGCCAGCGTGCCAAGCGAGCCGGCCACGCAGACGATCAACACCACCAAAGCGGTATGCGGGGATGCGGCCAGTGCCACCACACCGCCGGCGGTCAGCATCACCGCGGCCGCGAGCTGTGTCGGGGCCATGGCACGCAGCGCCAGTTGAGTGGGATCGACGGTGTGATTGTGCGATAGCGACCAAGTCCCGAACCCGGCCGAAGCCACTGCCGCACACACGCACACCACGCCCGCGATCAACATGGCCTCACAATACGAGCCCGGTCATCGATCCGCGCGCCGGGCTCCACAGCGCTTGTGTCGGTGCCGAATTAGCGCGAGCCGAGGTTACTGAAGTTCGGCAGGGGCGGCAGGCCTGGCACGAGGGCCAACAGATTGGGCGTGGGCTGCGGGGCGGGCAGCTGGTTGGGTACGGCCGTCTGCGCGGGAAGCCGGACCGGTGCGGCTGCCGGTGCCTGCACGGGAACCCCGACGGGAGCGGCAGCGGGCGTCTGCGCCGGAAGCGCGACGGGTGCGGGAGCGGGTGCCTGCACAGGAACCGCGGCGGGCGCGGGAGCGGGTGCCTGCGGGGGGACCGCGGCGGGAGCGGCAGCGGGCGTCTGCGCCGGAACCGCGACGGGCGCAGCGGTGGGAGCCTGGGCGGGCGCGGCGGGGGCCCCGGGTACGGCCACCCGGAACCCGCTGATGATGGCGTCGGTGGCGGGCGCGTCTCCGACAGCCACTGCACGGTCGGTGGTCACCGAGAACGACACCAGGTACTTGTCACGGCCCGAGGTCGCGATGACGTGACGCCGCGAGGTGTTCAGCGTCATGTCGCCTTCGCGGTACGTGCCCTCGATAACCGACGATGGGAAACCGTCGAAATCGGCCATCGATGCATTGGTGGATTGCCAGGCCAGTAGCTTTTGGCTGTCGACGTAGCCGTGCGAGATGGCGTCCCTGGGGTCAAAGTTGCCCACCAGCTTGTAGACTACGACCTGCGCGTTTGATGTGTAGACGCTACTGCCTTGCCGGTCGGCGATCACGGCGAACGCGTCGGGCACATTGGGATCGGGCACCTGGGTCCAGCGTGCAGGCACCGGCAGCGTGATGTCGAGCGCTTTGAATTCCTGCGGCTTCTGCGCCTCTAGCTTGACGCCCTTCGATTGGAAATAGTCGCGCAGCGTCCCCGAGGCCGCGGGAGTGACCGTCTGCGGCATCGGCGCAGCCGCAACGGCGCCGGGGGCCGCAGCGGCGTTAGGCACCGCAGCAGCGTTAGGCGCTGCGGGTGCGGAGGCCAGACTCGGCGGCGCGAACGGATTGGCGGACGGCGGGGTGGGGACGAACCGGTTGCTGTTGGGCGTACTCGGCGCCGCCGGGATGTACTGCGTTGCCGGCACCGGGACGATAGGACCCGGTGGCACGGGAACCAGCGGATCGGCCGAAGCCGTAGCAGCCGAAAATAGGGCGAACCCGATCACACTGGCGGCGAAACCGCCTGCGATTACGCGCCGGGGGGCGGCGATCTGAGTCATCTCTGTCGGTCCTTCCGAATGGCTGGTCCACCAGCATCCGTACGTATAGAGGCTGACTGTAACCAGAGGTCAAACCCCAGGACAGGTCCGAAACAGAGCTGGGATGAACCCCTGACCCGCGCGCAATGCAACCTTTACCAACCTGTGGCCAGCGGGCCCGCCAGTACCGTCCTTATACGCTGTTCAGGTGACCCAATCGCCGACCGCCTCGTCTCGGAGCAACCCTGCGGGTGCCCAGACGGAGTCCGACGCGCCGCAATACCGTTACACCGCGGAGCTGGCCGGCCGTATTGAGGGCACCTGGCAGGACAACTGGGCGCGGCTCGGGACATTCAACGTGCCCAACCCGGTCGGGTCACTGGCTCCGACGGACGGTTCACCGGTGCCCGACGACAAGTTGTTCGTGCAAGACATGTTCCCGTATCCGTCGGGCGACGGGCTGCACGTCGGACATCCGCTGGGCTACATCGCGACCGACGTGTACGCCCGTTACTTCCGGATGATGGGCCGTAACGTCCTGCACGCCTTGGGTTTTGATGCTTTTGGGCTGCCCGCCGAACAGTACGCCGTGCAAACCGGCACCCATCCGCGCACCCGGACCGAGGCGAACATCGTCAATTTCCGCCGGCAGCTGGGCCGGCTGGGCCTCGGCCACGACAGTCGGCGGACCTTCTCGACCACCGACGTCGAGTTCTACAAGTGGACGCAATGGATCTTCCTGCAGATCTACAACGCGTGGTTCGACGTCGCGGCCGGCAAGGCCCGTCCGATCGCCGAGCTGATCGGCGAATTCGACTCCGGTGCCCGCCGTCTCGACGGTGGCCGGGACTGGGCGACGCTGTCGGCGGGGGAGCGCGCCGACGTGATCGACAGCCACCGACTGGTCTACCGGGCCGACTCGATGGTGAATTGGTGCCCCGGGCTGGGCACTGTGCTGGCCAACGAAGAGGTCACCTCCGACGGGCGCAGTGACCGCGGCAACTTCCCGGTATTCCGGAAGCGGTTGCGGCAGTGGATGATGCGAATCACCGCCTACTCCGACCGGCTGCTCGACGACCTGGACGTGCTGGACTGGCCGGATCAGGTCAAGGCCATGCAACGCAACTGGATTGGCCGCTCCACCGGTGCGGAGGCGTTGTTCTCGACGACGACGACGCACGGCGACATCGTCGATATCGACGTGTTTACCACGCGCCCCGACACCTTGTTCGGCGCAACCTATCTGGTGCTGGCACCCGAACACGAGCTGGTAGACGAGCTGGTGGCCACCGCCTGGCCCGACGGTGTCGACCCCAGTTGGACGTACGGAGCCGCCACACCGAGCGAAGCTGTCGCGGCCTACCGGCGTGCGATCGGCGCAAAGTCCGACCTCGAGCGTCAGGAGAGCAAGGAGAAAACCGGCGTCTTCTTAGGCAGCTACGCGACCAACCCGGCCAACGGTAAACCGGTACCGATCTTCATCGCCGACTACGTATTGGTGGGGTATGGCACCGGGGCCATCATGGCAGTGCCCGGCCACGACCAGCGCGACTGGGACTTTGCCAACGCGTTGCACCTTCCGATCGTGGAAGTCATTGCTGGCGGCGATATTTCGGAGTCCGCCTACGTCGGCGACGGCGTGCTGGTGAACTCCGGTTACCTCGACGGAATGGATGTGGCAGCGGCCAAGGAGGCGATCACCGCCCGCCTGGA
>DASYJS010000354.1:0-34706 GCA_035996225.1 Mycobacterium sp.
CTCACCACCGCGATGCGCGCCGACTACCACGCGTTCAATCGCTATGACCCCAGTCCCGACATCCGCATTGGTGCCGGCATCCACGTCCTCGGCGGTCGCGATGATCACCGCATCGAGACCGATGTGCTGCGGCTGTGGGAAAGGCACACCACCGGGTCCTTTGAGCTGTCGCTCTACGACGGCGGGCACTTCTATGTTTACGACCATGTCGAGGCAATCGCCGCACAGGTGAAGGCCAATGTCTGACAACGGGTTCGATGCCGGCTTTGAAAGAGGCTTTGAAAAGGGCCTTGAAAGAGGCTTTGAAAGGGACGAAGCCGACCCGGTCGTGATCGTCGGAATGGCCGTCGAAGCACCGGGCGGCATCGACACCGCCGACAGCTACTGGGAGCTCTTGGCAAACGGCCGTGAGGCGCTGGGCCCGTTCCCCACCGACCGCGGCTGGTCGGTACAGGACCTGCTCGCCGGATCACGTCGTAGTGGATTCAAGCAGATCCACAACCGCGGTGGATTCCTCAGCGGAGCAGCAACATTCGATCCTGAATTCTTCGGTATCTCGCCGCGCGAGGCCGTCGCGATGGACCCACAGCAGCGGGTAACGCTGCGGGTGTCCTGGCGCGCACTGGAAAACAGCGGCATCAATCCCGACGATCTTGCCGGCCACGATGTGGGTTGCTATGTCGGCGCATCCGCTACCGGGTATGGGCCCGAGATGGCCGAGTTCTCCCGGCACAGTGGTCATCTGCTCGCCGGTACGGCGCTGAGCGTGATCTCGGGCCGGGTCGCCTACACGCTGGGGCTGACCGGTCCGGCGGTGACCCTCGACTCCTCGTGCGCGTCCGCGCTGGTCGCGTTTCACGTTGCCGTGCGCGCCCTGAAGGACGGCGATTGTGACCTGGCGCTGGCCGGTGGGGTCAATGTGTTGGGCTCACCCGGCTTCTTTGTCGAGTTCTCCAAGCAACATGCCCTCTCCGACGACGGTTACTGCCGGGCGTACAGCGCGCAGGCCAGCGGAACGGTGTGGGCCGAGGGGGCGGCAATGTTTGTGCTGCAACGTAAATCCGCCGCGCTGCGGACCGGCCGGCAGGTCGTGGCCGAAGTCCGCGCCACCGCCGTCAACCAGGACGGCCGCAGCGCCGGCCTGTCCGCCCCCAGCGGCGACGCACAGGTCCGGCTGTTCCGCCGGGCGATCACCCAAGCCGGGATCAAGCCCGAGGAAGTAGGGATGGTCGAGGGGCATGGCACCGGTACCCGGCTCGGCGACCGCACCGAACTCCGTTCGCTGGCAGAGACATACGGCGACACCGAACCCGGCGCCGGAGCCCTGTTGGGTTCGGTGAAATCCAACGTGGGTCACTCGCTGGCTGCTGCCGGCGCACTCGGGCTGGCCAAAGTTCTGGTCTCGGCCGAACACGGCGCCATCCCGGCCACCCTGCACGCTGCCGAAGCCAGCCCTGAAATCGATTGGGAAAGCCAAGGTTTGCGGTTGGTGCAGACCTTGACGCCGTGGCCGGCGGTCGCGGGGCAGCGGACGGCCGTGGCATCGGCATTCGGGATCGCCGGTACCAACGCGCACCTGATTGTCTCCGTACCAGAGGTGGCATAGTGCTCGATCACGTGTTGCCTGACGGTCGTGTCCCGGTGTTGCTCACCGCGCACGACAAAGAGCTCATCCGCCAGGACGCGGCGGCCATCCTCGATTACCTCGACCGCACCGCGAGCGGTGCGGCGGATGTGGCGGGGGCGGTCGCGTCAACTCTGCTGCGGCTGCGGCGGGTGCGACGTCATCGCGCGGTGTTGCGGGCAGCCGACCGGACCGAACTCGTCGACGGTTTGTCCGCGCTCGCCCGCGACGAAGAGCACCCCTTGATCACCTGGTCCGCGACGACCGCGGCACCCCGTGTCGCGTTCGTGTTTGCGGGCCAAGGCAATCAATGGCAGGCGATGGGAGCCGATGCCTACCGGAGACTGCCGGCGTATCGGGAGACCGCGGACGAGTGCGGGCAGGCGTTCGTCGCCGCCGGGTTGCCCTCACCGCTGCCGTACCTGGTGGGGGAGCTGGAGCAGAACTGGTCGCGGACCGAGATTCAGGGAGCACAGTTCACCCATGCGGTCAGCCTGGCCGCAACATGGCGTTACTTCGGGGTGGTTCCCGAGATCACCATTGGGCACAGCCTGGGCGAGGTCGCGGCGGCCTATGTGGCCGCAACGATAACGCTGCCGGACGCGGTCGCATTGGTGGGCGCGCGCGCTACCGTTGTCGACCGGCTGACAGGCCGGTACGCGATGGCGGTGCTGGGCGCCGGCGCCGAAAAGGCGGAGTCCGTGCTCGCCGATGCGCCGGGCTGGCTGGAAGTTTCGGCGGTCAACGGACCATCGTCGACCGTGGTGTCCGGTGACCACGACGCCGTGGCCGCCGCGGTGCAACTGGCGGGGCGGCGGGGCATCTTCACCCATCAGCTGTCCGTCGACTATCCGGGCCACACCAGCGCGCTACGGCAGTTGCGTACTCCGTTGATAGAGCTGATACCCGACTCGGCTTTCCGGCGCGGAGACGCGCGGTTCGTCGGGTCCACATTCGGTACCGAGGTGGACGTCGACACCGACTTCTCCGAGTATTGGTCTGAAAATCTCTGTGGCACAGTGCGGTTCGATCGAGCTGTGCGATATGCCCAGAAGGGCGGCATCGACACCTTCGTTGAGCTATCCGCACACCCGTCGCTGCTTTATCCGCTCGCCGACATCCTCGACGAGGAGTCGGCCGTGATCGTCGGATCGGGGCACCGCGACAAACCCATCACCGACTCGCTGTCGGCGAGCATCGCTGCCGTCGCGACCGCTCATCCCGGCAGCCCATGGGCCAACGCCATCCCGGGGGGTATCCAGCCGCCGCTGCGGAGATTCCCGAACGCGCCGATGCGGGCCGTGCATCTCTGGGCGACGCCGGAACCGCTGACCGACACGGTCGCCGTTCCAGCGCTTATCGCAGCCGTCGAGGACTGGCAGCAGGCGACGTCACCGACGACTGCGAGCGCAACAGGTTGTGCCATCGGATTTTTCGGCGAGGCCGCAGCGGGCACATTGACTCAGCGGCTGATCGACGCCGTCGCCACCCACGACGGTTGCGATACGGTGCCGCTCAACGAGGCGGAAATCGTCGTGGTGATCGCCCCGGAGCTCGACCAGCTGGACGCCAGTGCGGCAATCGAGCAGATCGCCGGCCGGTCCGACGCGGGCCTAGCCGACTACGCCGCGATCATCGGGCCGCGATGCCGGGCCGTCTGGTTGATTACTGTCGGTGCCGAACAGGTCGATTCCGATGAGCCGAACGTCTCTCCGGCGCAGGCGGCGCTGGCCGCGATGCATCGCAGTGTCGGCTTTGAGTTCCCGGACCAGACCTTCGGGCACCTGGACCTAGCCGGTCGAGACGTCGACGCCCAGACCGCGCTCGCGGTCGTCGACGTGCTGCTCGGCGACGGGGCCGAGATCGCCTTGCGCGGAACCGAATCGCCGCGACGCTATGTCCGGGCGTTCCGGGAGTGCGGTGGATCGGCAACCAGCAGTCCACTGGATGCCGCTGCGCTGGACCACGTGGTGATCACCGGCGGCAGCGGAGCCATCGGGCTGCAGTATGCGCGGTACTGCATCGAGCACGGGGCGCGGACGGTTACCCTGTTGAGCCGCAACGGGGTTGGACCGGACGCGCTGGCGCGGCTCGCCGAAAACCATGACGCGGTGATCCAGGCCCCGCTATGCGACATCACCGACCGCGCTGCGTTGTCCGGCGTCGCTGCCGAATATGCCGGCTCCGGTGCATCATTGCTGATCCACACCGCCGGTATCGCCAAGGCCGTTGCGCGCACCGATCTCACCGGTACGGATGTGGCGGAGGTATGCGCCGCGAAGGTTCGCGGATTGACATTGCTGGCCGACGTGTGGCCGGTGCAGCCCGACTGCCGGATTCTGGCCTGCTCGTCGGTGTTCGGCGTATGGGGCGGCTACAACCACGCGGCTTACGCGGCGTCGAACCGGATGCTCGACGTGCTGGCCGCCCAGTTGCGTGCCAGCGGCCGCGACTGCACCGCGATTCGATGGGGACTGTGGCAGGCCGCCGGGGTGGTGGCGGCCAACGAGATCACCCGCACCGAGCGTTCCGGTCTGATTGCGATGGACCCGGAGCTGGCGATAGGTGCCAGCCTGTACCGCTATGACGGTGATCCCCTGATTTTCGACGCAGACTTCGACCGGCTCGCCGTCTTCTTCGAAAGCCAGGGAATGCCAATGCCGTTCAGCGGCCCGGACAGCAGCGACAGTCCCGGGAATGGCAACGGCTCGGGTGCGAAACCGCTCGCCGACGTGGTACGCGCGGAGTTGGCCGCGACATTGCATGTGAGTGACGCGTCATCGATTGACCCGAGTGCGTCACTCATCGATCTCGGTGTGGACTCGTTGCTCGCGCTTGATCTGCGTAAGCGGCTACGCCGGACGGTGGGGACCTCGGTTCCGGTGGCGCGCATGCTCGGCGGCATTACCGTGCACGAATTGATCGATGCGTTGGGCGCCGGCTCGACCAGCGGTCCGACGGCGCCGCCCAGGGTCGACGCCACCGCCGCTCCGATCGGCGGGCAACATTCGACACTCGCGATGCTAGAAAGGTTGGACCCCTAGCGTGACTGAAACCTCCGGCGCCAGCGCCCGGCTCGACGAAAAGCGCTTGGAATTATTGCGCCGCAAGATCGCTGAACGCGGCCTGGGCAGGCCGGCGGCCGAGGGGTCCGTGGCGACGTACGACGGCCCGCGTATGTCGGGCGGTCAGCACCGGATGTGGTTTGTGCAGTCGGTCGACCCCGACGGCGCGCTGCTCAACATCTGTGTCTCGTATCGCATTACCGGCGCCATCGATGTCGCACGACTGCGGGCCGCGGTCGAGGCCGTGGCCGCGCGCCACCCGGTACTGCACACAACCTACGAGACCGACAGCGATGGCGACCCGTATCCGGTCGTCCGCGAGGATCTGCGGCCGGACTGGGCCGAACACGACTTGTCCGGCTTGACCGATCAGTCCCGGCGGTTGCGGCTGGATGTGTTGGCGCAGCGCGACTTCTGCCGCCCCTTCGACCTGGCCAAGGATTCGCCACTGCGGGTCACCGCGGCGCGCCTGTCGGCCGACGAACTGATGTTGCTGATCACCGCCCACCACATCGCCTGGGACGACGGGTCATGGGCGCCGTTCTTCGCCGACCTGACGCGCGCGTATACCGACCCGGACGGTTTCGCTGCCGCGCCGACGACCCCGGGCCCCGCCAGCGAGCCGGCCTTCGCCGACACCCCGGGTCATGTCGAGGACGCGGACTACTGGCGGCCATTGATCACGAATCTCCCAGAGCCGCTGGAGCTTCCGGGCGCCAACGGCTCGGTGGTGCCGAGTACCTGGCGTGCCCAGCGCGCCACGGTGCGGTTGCCGGCGGCCGTTGTCGATCGGGCCGCGGCACTGGCCCGGGAAAGCGGCGCCACCCCCTACATGGTGTTGATGGCCGCCTTCGGCGCACTGATGCAGCGCTACACCCAGTCGACCGACTTCCTGGTCGCCGTCCCGGTGCTGAACCGCGGCGTCGGGACCGAGGGCGCCATCGGCTATTACGGCAACACCGTGGTGATTCGGCTGCAACCGCATTCGCGCCAGACCTTCCGCGAACTGCTGGCCCAGACTCGCGACAGCGCAGTAGGCGCCTTCGCGCATTCGCGCGCTGACCTGGACTGGCTGGTCCGCGAATCAAATCCCGACCGCCGGCACGGTGCGGACCGGATGACCCGGGTGAGCTTCGGACAGCGAGACTCCGATGAGGACGGCTTCTGCCCGCCGGGCGTGCAGTGCGAGCGTGGCGAGTTGCGGGGCCACTTCAACCAGCTGCCACTGAGTTTCATGATCGAGCTGGACCGTTCGGCGAACAGCGGCGGATTGATAGAGGCCGAGTATCTGGTCGAGGTGCTGGATCGCCCCCTGGTGGAACAGCTGCTGCGGCACTACGTCGTATTGCTCGACAACGCGCTGCGCAACCCCGACGCGGCGCTGTCCGCGTGCGCGCTGATGAGCGACGACGACGCCGAGTGGCTGCGCGGGGTGTCCACGGGTGAAGAGTTCACCACTCCGGCTTCCACGTTGCCCGAGTTGGTCACCCGGCGGGCGGCTCTCACGCCCGATGCCGTCGCGGTCGGTTACGAAGGCCGCAACTACACCTACCGGGAGATCGACGAAGAGTCGAACCGGGTGGCGCACTGGCTTATCGAGCAAGGCATCGGTACCGAGGACCGGGTCGCATCATTGCTGGACAAGTCACCCGAACTCGTCATCACCGCGCTCGGCATCCTCAAAGCGGGGGCGGTATATATGCCGGTCGACCCCACCTACCCGCAGGATCGAATTTCGTTCATCTTGAGCGATTCGGACACCAAACTGGTTCTCCGCGAACCGGTTACCGGTCTATCGAACTATCCGGGCACCGCGCCCGAAGAGCTGATTCGCCCACTGAGCCCGCAAAATACCGCCTACCTGATCTACACCTCAGGTTCGACCGGGCTGCCCAAGGGCGTCCCGGTGCCGCATGCGCCGATCGCCGAGTACTTCGTCTGGTTCGGCGACGAATACCAGGTCGACGCAACTGAATCGCTGCTCCAGGTTGCCTCGCCCAGCTTCGACGTGTCGATGGGGGAGATCTTCGGCACGTTGATCATGGGTGCCCGACTGGTGATCCCGCGACCCGACGGCCTGCGCGATATCGGCTATCTGACCGATCTGCTCAGCCGCGAGGGCATCACCTCTATGCACTTCGTGCCGTCGCTACTCGGACTCTTCCTGTCGCTACCCGGCGTCAACCAATGGCGCACCCTGCGGCGCGTACCCATCGGCGGTGAGGCGCTGCCCGGCGAAATCGCCGACAAGTTCCACGCCACCTTCGACGCGCTGTTGTACAACTTCTACGGACCGACCGAGACCGTCGTCAACTGCACCAGCTACCCGGTGCAAGGCGCGCAGGGCACCCGCATCGTGCCGATCGGTAAGCCCAAGATCAATACCCAGGTGTATCTGCTCGACGATGCGCTGCGGCCCGTCCCGGTCGGGGTGATCGGCGAAATCTACATCGCTGGAACACATGTCGCGCACGGATATCACCGTCGGCCGGGCCTGACGGCCGAACGTTTCGTTGCCGACCCGTTTACCCCGGGCGGGCGAATGTACCGCTCGGGTGACTTGGCCCGCCGCAACGCCGACGGAGATATCGAGTTCGTCGGCCGCGCGGACGAGCAGGTGAAGATCCGCGGTTTCCGCATCGAACTCGGCGAAATCGCAGCCGCCATCTCGGTCGACCCCAGCGTCGGGCAAGCGGTCGTGCTGGCCGTGGACCTGCCCCGGCTCGGTAAGAGCCTGGTCGGATACGTGACCCCGGCCCTGGACTGCGGCACGGAATCCGTTGACGTCGAGCGTATCCGCGCCCGGGTGGCCGCGGCGCTGCCGGACTACATGACGCCGGCCGGCTACGTGGTGCTCGACGAGATCCCGATCACCGCACACGGCAAGATCGACCGTACCGCGCTGCCGCAACCGGAGATCGCGGCCGGCACCGAATACCGCGACCCAACGACTCCCACCGAACGTCGTATCGCCGCTCTGTTTTCCACACTGCTCGGCCACGACCGGGTGGGTGTCGACGACTCGTTCTTCGATTTGGGCGGCCGCTCACTGGTGGCCACCAAACTGGTCACCGCAATCCGCTCGGATTGTGGTGTCGAGCTTGGCATCCGCGACGTCTTCGAGCTGGGGACGGTGGGCCTGCTGGCCGAGCGGGTCGACCAGCTGCGTTGCGGCGAGCTCACACAGTCGCGGCCCAAACTGATCGCCACCGCTCACGACGAGCCGCTGCCGCTGTCGGCGTCACAACTACGCAGCTGGTTCGCGTATCGCATAGACGGCCCCAGTTGGGTCAACAACATTCCCTTCGCCGCAAAGCTGAGCGGACCATGGGACATCGAGGCACTGATCGCCGCGGTCGGCGACGTCGTCGCCCGCCACGAAATCCTGCGCACCAGCTACGTCGAAATCGACGGCGTCCCCTACCAAGTGGTCAATCCGGCCGGTGATCTCCCGATCCGCCGTGCGGCCTTCGACGGCGCCGGCAAGGACAGTGCAGCCTGGCTGACCGAACAGCTTGACGCCGAGCGTCGGCACTGCTTCGAGCTGGACGGTGAGCGGCCGATCCGGGTCGCGGTCCTGCGCACCGGCGGGGACGCGGGCGAACATGTGTTGTCGTTTGTGGTCCACCACATCGCGTCCGACCACTGGTCGGCAGGGGTGCTGTTCGCCGATGTGCTCACCGCGTATCGGGCCAGGCGGGTCGGGGAAGTCCCGTCCTGGGCGCCGCTTCGCGTGCAGTACGCCGACTTCGCGGCCTGGCAGAGCGCGTTCCTGGATGACTCCAGTGGCCAGGAGTCCGCTATTGCCAGCGAGCAGCGAGAGTTCTGGACCCGGCAGCTGGCCGGGATGCCGGAGGACACCGGGCTGCGGCCGGACTTCCCGCGCCAGCCGGTACCCAGCGGCGAGGGTGAATCCGTCGACTTCCGCATCGACTCCGCCACCCGCGGCAAGCTTACCGAGCTGTGCCGCGAGCTGGGCATCACCGAATTCATGCTGCTGCAAACGGCTGTCGCCGTGGTGCTGCACAAGGCCGGTGGCGGGGTGGACATTCCGCTGGGCACCCCGGTCGCTGGACGCACCGAAGCCGAATTGGACCAATTGATCGGCTTTTTCGTCAACATCCTGGTGCTGCGCAACGACTTGGAAGGCAACCCGACGTTGCGCGAAGCGCTGACTCGGGCCCGGGAGACGGCACTGGCCGCCTACGCCCACCAGGATCTGCCGTTCGACCGGGTGGTCGACAGCGTCAGCCCGGTGCGTTCGTTGTCGCGCAACCCGCTGTTCCAGGTCGTGGTGCACGTCCGGGATCACCTGCCCGCCACCCGGGTGATCGATTCGGGGCCCGGCGGCGGCGAGGACACGGTGTGCACCTCGCTGGACCCCATCTTCGACATGGCGCATGCCGACCTCAGCATCAACATCTTCGGCACCGACGCCTCCGCGGACGCGGGCTACAACTGCAACGTCATCTTCCGCACCGAGCTGTACAGCAGGTCCACCATCGAGCGGTTGGCGGGTTGGCTGGGCCGGATCATCACCGAGTTTGCCAACAATGTGGACCAGACTTTGCGGGATGTCCAGGTGATCGATGACGACGAGCGGCACCGCATCCTTGAAGAGTGGAGCCCCGGTGCCCGGGCGCCACACGACCGGCCGCGGACCATTCCGGAGTTACTGACCCCCAGCCGGAATTGGGGTCCCGACCGGATCGCGGTGCGCTGCGGTCGCGAGCAGATCGATTACCCCGCGCTGCACCGCCATTCGGATAACCTAGCCGCGCTGCTCGCCGAACACGGGGTGAAGCCAGGATCGTTGGTCGGGCTCTCGACGCGGCGCGGCATCGATATGGTGGTGGCGCTGGTGGCCATCATGAAAGCGGGCGGTGGTTACTTCCCGATCGATCCCGGCTATCCGCTGGCGCGCAAGCAGTTCATGCTCGACGACGTCGAGCCAACGGTGCTGCTGGCGACGGCCGAAGCCGTGGAGAGCACGCCGGAAGTGCCCGGGGTCACGGTGATTTCGCTGGACGACCCGCAGGTGCGTGCCGTGGTGCAGAACAGCGATGCAGCGGATCCGGCGAAGGAGCTCCCCGCGCCGCACCCCGATGACCCGATGTATCTGGTATTCACGTCCGGTTCCACCGGCAAGCCGAAGGGCGCGGTAGGCACCCATCGGTCCATGTCGGCCCGGCTGGATTGGCAGTTGCGCCATTACCCGCCCTGTCCCAACGACATTCGATTGGCCCAGGCCTCGATCACGTTCCTCGAGGGCGGTATGGAGATGCTGGCCGGCCTGGCGGCGGGTGCCACGATGATCCTCGCCGACGATGCCGAGCACCGCGACGCCGAAGCACTCGGGGCGCTGATGAACCGGCATTCGGTTGCGCAAGTGACCGCGGTGCCCAGCTTGGTCTCCGCGCTGGTGGATACCCGACCCGATGTGGTGCGATCCCTGTCCCGGCTGGTATGCGGGGGGGAACCGGTGAGCGCTTCGCTGTTGGATCGGCTCGTCGCCGCGTGTGCGGATAGCGCGGACACCGAGTTGCTGAACAATATCGGTTCCACCGAGACTTCCGGTGCGGTGTCCCGGGGGCGCCTCGGTCTACCGAATCCGCTGGTGGGCAAGCCGGTACCGGGTGCGGCTGCCTACCTGCTTGATGACGGCCTGCGCCCGGTGCCGGTCGGTGTGGTCGGCGAACTGTATTACGCCGGCGACCAGCTGGCCCGGGGTTACTGGAAGCGGCCGGCTCTGACCGCATCGCGGTTCGTGGCCAATCCCTATGCCCTTGACCCGGGGTCGCGCTTATACCGCAGTGGCGACTTGGCCCGGTGGACCGAGGACGGCCAGCTGGAGTTCGCCGGTCGCACCGACCATCAGGTTCAGGTACGCGGTTTCCGCGTCGAGTTGGCGGAGGTCGAAGCCGCGCTGGCGGGGGCCGATGGGGTCGCCGCCGCGGCGGCTCGCACCTGGGAGGTGCGCGGCGGTACCTCGCTTGCCGGATATGTTGTGCCGCAACGGCAGATCGGCGATGACGCGGCGAAGGCGACCTTCGCGGCGGCGGTGCGTGCCGCGATCGCGACGACGCTGCCGGGATACATGATGCCCTCGTCGCTGACCGTGCTCGACGCGCTGCCCAAGACAGACTCGGGCAAGCTGAACCGGCCCGGCCTGCCGAAGCCGTCGGTGAGCACCAGCGGACGGATCGAACCGTCGCGCACCGACACCGAGCGGGCGCTGGCCAAGGTGTTCGCCGAACTGCTATCGACTCCGGAGGTCGGGCGGTTCGACGACTTCTTCGCCCTCGGCGGCGACAGCATTCTTTCTGTGCAGCTGGCCTCACGGGCTCGTGCGGCCGGGCTGGCAGTCAGCCCGCGCATGGTCTTCGAGCATCCGACGCCTGCGCAATTGGCCGCGGCCCTGGACGCCCTGGGCGACGCGCAAACCGACACCGAGCAGGCCGACGAGCCGGCCGACACCCGCTTCGAGCCCATGAGCGCGTCGGGACTGTCAGCTGAGGATCTGGCTGCCGTGACACAGCTTTGGTCATCGTCGCGCGATGGGACGTCATGACCGCGACCAAAACCGATGTTGCACCCGACATCGAGGACGTGATGGCGTTGAGCCCGCTGCAAGAGGGCTTGTATTCGTTGAGCGCGCTCACCGAATTCGTCGAAGGCGAAGCGGCCGACGATCCCTACATGATCGGGATGGCTGCAGATATTTCCGGGGCGCTCGACGTCGCGCTGTTGCATGACTGTGCGACAAAGATGTTGGCGCGGCACGCGAACCTGCGGGCCAGTTTCTTCAGCCGGGGGATTGCGCGACCGGTGCAGATCGTGCCGTCCCTGGTCGAGTTGCCGTGGCAAGTCGTCACTGCCGCACCCGAGGATGTACAAGCGTTGGAGGTCGGCGAACGCCGGCGACCGTTCGATTTGGAGCGCGGGCCGGCGATTCGTTTCCTGCTGATCGAAATGCCTGATGCCCAGTGGCGATTGGTGATCACCGCCCACCACATCGTGATTGACGGCTGGTCGTTGCCGGTGTTCGTCAACGAGATGATGATCTTGTACGGGGCAGGGGGAGACCTTGCGGCGCTGCCCGTTGCCCCGCGTCCGTACCGGGATTACATCGGATGGCTGGCGAGCCGCGATCCGGAAGCCAGCCAACAGGTTTGGCGCCAGCACCTGGCCGGCCTGCCCGGCCCCACCTTGCTGTCGGCTTCGCTTGGTTCGGGCGAGGCGGCCGAAGGGCAGCAGACCGGGCTGCCGCGCACCACCGAACTGCGCGTGCCGCCCGAGGCCGCCGAGCGGCTGGTCGAAGGCACCCGGTCGCGCGGCATCACCGTCAACACGCTGATGCAAATGGCGTGGGCACTGGTGTTGTCGCGGCTGACCGACACCCACGACGTGGTTTTCGGGGTAACGGTCTCCGGCCGCCCGCCCGAACTTGCCGGCGTCGAGACGATGATCGGTCTGTTCATCAACACCGTCCCGATGCGGGTGCAGCTCGATCCGGCCGCCGGAGTCGGCGAGCAGTGCCGCGCGGTGCAGCGTAATGCCGCGCTGCTGCGCGAGCACGGTTATCTCGGGCATGCACAGCTGCGGGCGCTTGGCGGGGTCGGGGAGATGTTCGACACCCTGCTGGTCTACGAGAACTTCCCGATGGACGGACTGGTCGCCGGCGGCGAATTAACCGCTGGTGGTGCGACATTCCGGCCGTCCGCCCTCGAGAGCCTGTCCCACTTCCCGATCGCGATCGCTGCCCACATGGAAGGCCGCGAACTGGTGGTGCTGATCGAAGTGCTGGACGGCGCGTTGGGCGCTACCACCGCCGAGCGGCTAGGACGGCGCGTGGTGACCACCGCCGAGCGACTGCTGCAGGACTGGGAGCGGCCGTTGCGTGAGGTCAGCGTCCTGTTCGAGGACGAAGCCGTCGCGCCGGGCGCCGCCGGCGAAGCGGCGCCGCCGGCGGTCGGCATCCACACTCGGTTCGCCGAGGTCGTGGCTAAAACGCCCGACAACGTCGCGGTCAGCTGGGCGGGCGGCACGCTGAGCTACCGCGAGCTGGACGCTCGCGCCAACGCGTTGGCCGCCAGCCTCGCAACCCGCAGGGTGAAGTCCGAAACCCCGGTAGCCATCCGGCTTTTCCGGGGACCGGAGTACATCGTTGCAATGCTTGCGGTGCTCAAAGCCGGCGGCATGTGTGTGCCGATGGAGCCGGGGCTGCCGCCGGAACGGGTGGAGTCGATTCTGCGCCAAACCGGGGCGACAGTCGTCTTGGACGAAGGGCTGGCCGAGGAGCTGCTGCAGCCCGGTGGACATGACTACGCCGAATTCCGGCCGGTCGAGGTGCCGCCCGAGCAAGCCGCGTATGTCGTCTTCACGTCGGGCACGACGGGGGAACCCAAGGGCGTCATAGGAACTCACGCGGCAGTGGGCGCCTACGCCGATGATCATCTGGACAGCGTGTTGCGGCCCGCTGCCGCCCGGCTGGGTCGGCCGCTGCGCATCGCGCACGCGTGGTCGTTCGCGTTCGACGCCGCCTGGCAGCCCTTGGTCGCGCTGCTCGACGGCCATGGCATGCACGTCGTCGACGAGCGGGCCCAGACCGACGCCGAGGCACTCGTCGGGGCGATCGCCGAGCATGGCGTCGACATGATCGACACCACCCCGTCGATGTTTGCCCAACTGGCCGCATGCGGTTTGCTCACGACCGTTCCGCTGGCCGTGCTGGCACTGGGTGGGGAAGCACTTGGCAGCTCCGCGTGGGCCCTGATCCGCAGCGAATGCGCGCGCACCGGGTTGCGCGCGTTCAACTGCTACGGCCCTACCGAAACCACCGTCGAGGCGGTGGTAGCCGCCATCGCGGACTACGACGAGCCGTCGATCGGGCGGCCGACCCGGCACACCCGCGGTTACGTGCTGGACGCTGGGCTGCGTCCGGTACCCGTCGGAGCGACCGGCGAGCTCTATCTGGCCGGCGCCCAGCTGGCCCGCGGCTATCTGGGCCGGGCGGGGGAGACGAGCCACCGATTCGTCGCCGATGCGTTCACCGTCGGCGAACGGATGTACCGCACCGGCGATTTGGTGCGTCGGGGTTCCGACAACTCACTGCAGTACGTGGGGCGCGCCGACGCGCAGGTGAAGATTCGCGGCTACCGGGTCGAGCCGGGCGAGATCGCCGCCGCGCTCGAATCGCATCCTGCCGTCGCGCACGCGGGCGTTCTGGTGCGGCAACGGCAGACGGTGGCGCGGTTGACCGCCTACGTGGTGATTTCCGCTGCGGCGGGGCATCCACCGTCGGCGGCCGAACTGCGCGGCATGCTCGGCTCGCGGTTGCCCCGCTACATGATTCCGCAGCGCATCGTCACGGTCGACGAAATCCCGTTGACCGCCAACGGCAAGCTGGACGAAGCCGCACTGAGCGCGTTCGATGCCGCCGAGTCTGCGGCCTCCGCCGAGTCCGAACCCCAAACTCCGACGGAAGCCGCACTGGCCGAAGTGCTTTCGGAGCTGTTGCATCAGCCCCGAGTCGACGTCGCCGCGGACTTTTTGCAGCTGGGCCTGGACAGCATCATGGCGTTGTCGGTGGTGCAGGCGGCCCGGGCGCGGGGTATCGCGCTGCGCGCCAGGCTCATCCTGGAGTGCGCCAGCGTCCGTGAGCTCGCAGAGGCGATCGACTCCGAAACGGCGTCTGCCGCAAGTGATGTCGACGACAGCACCGGGCCGATACCGGTGCTCCCCAACGGCCGCTGGCTCTACGAATACGGCGAACCCCGCCGGCTGGCGCAGACCGAGGCCATCCGGCTGCCCGACGACGTCGGCCGCGAGCACCTGGATGCCGCGCTGGCAAGCATCGTCGACGGGCACGAAGTGCTGCGCGCGCGACTGGACCGCGCCACCATGACCCTGGTTCCGGTGCCCGCCACCGAGACCCTGGGCGGAATCATCGACGAGGTAGCGGTGTCCGGCGATCTGCAAGCCGGCGTCCCCGCGCACGTCGCACAGGCCGTCGACCGCCTCGACCCCGAGCGGGGAGTGTTGCTGGCCGCGGTGTGGCTTCGCCCCCCGACCGGACAGAGTGTCCTGCTGCTCGCCGCCCACGTCCTGGCGATGGACCCGGCGTCCTGGCGCGTGGTCCTTGGCGAACTCGACGCCGCGTTGCGGGCCCTGGCTACCGGCCACTCGCCCGCACCGATCCGCGAGCACACCAGTTACCGGCGCTGGGCCGCCGCCCTCACCGAGCGCGCCCATCAATTGGACACGGCGCAGTTCTGGGCCGGCCAATTCGGCGGCGACGATCCCAATCTCGGCACCCGGCGGCTCGATCCGGACCGCGACCGGGCCCGCGGTCTGGACGTCCGCATGGTCGCCACGGACGCGGACACCACCCGCGGGCTACTGGACTCCGGCCTGCCGTTGCCGCACCTGCTGATCGCGGCCACCGCGGCGATGGTGACGCGCTGGCGGCAGGCGCGCAATCAGGCCACGCCGCCGCCGCTGCTGGCGCTGGAAACCCACGGCCGCGCCGACAGTTTGGTCGACGAGCCGGGCGCGCTCACTATCGACACCGGCGACACGGTTGGACTGCTCAGTTCCATCTACCCCGTGCGGGAGAAGTCGGCCGATCCACGAGACGTTGGGGAGCAGCTGGCCGCGATCCCCGGCGACGGACTCGATTACGGGTTGCTGCGCTATCTGCGTGCCGACACCGCCCGACTGCTTGTCCCATCGCCCGGTCCGCAGCTGCTGCTGAACTATCTCGGGGCGGCCCACGCGGGCGGCGGCACCGGGCTGACGCTGGAGCGTGAGCTGCTGGCCGGGGTATCGCCGCAACCGGAACCGGATCTGGCCGTCCGCCATGAGCTCACCATTGTGGCCACCGTGCTGACATTCGACGGACAACGTGTCCTGGCCGCGCAGTGGCGGACGCTGCCAGACATTCTCGACGACGCGGATATCTCTGCGTTGCAACAACTCTGGATTGAATCGTTGCGGGAGGTGGTGACATGAGCACGCTAGCGATCCTCGGCGCCGGCGCCAAGGCGGTGGCCGTGGCTGCCAAGGCTTCGGCACTGCGCGACATGGGCCCCGATATCCCGGAGGTCCCCGACGTGATCGCCGTCGAACGCACCGGGGTCGGGGCGAACTGGCAGGCGAGCGGCGGCTGGACCGACGGGGCACACCGACTGGGTACCAGCCCGGAAAAAGACGTCGGGTTTCCCTATCGGTCGGCGCTGGTGCCGCGCCGCAACCGCGAGGTCGACGAGCGGATGACCCGGTACAGCTGGCAGTCCTATCTGATCGCGACCGCAGCGTTCGCCGAATGGATCGACCGGGGCAGACCCGCGCCTCCCCACCGCAAGTGGAGCCAGTACCTGGGTTGGGTCGCCGACCAGGTCGGCATGAAAGTGGTGCACGGCGAGGTCGACCGGCTGGGCGTCGCCGGTGAGCGCTGGGCACTGCACACCCACGAGACCACCGTGCACGCGGACGCGTTGATGATCACCGGACCGGGCCAGGCGGAGAAATCGCTGCTGCCCGGCAACCCGCGAATGATGTCGATCGCCCAGTTCTGGGATCGCGCCGCCGGTCACGACCGCATCAATGCCGAGCGGGTCGCCGTCATCGGCGGCGGTGAGACGGCCGCCTCGATGCTCAATGAACTTTTCCGGCACCGGGTTTCGACAATCACGGTCATCTCGCCGCAGGTGACGTTGTTCACCCGCGGCGAGAGCTTCTTCGAGAACTCGTTGTTCTCCGACCCCACCGACTGGACGGCCCTGACGCTGGACGAGCGTCGCGACGCACTGGCCCGCACCGACCGCGGCGTGTTCTCGGCAAACGTGCAAGAGGCGCTGCTGGCCGATGACCGCATCCGCCACCTGCGCGGCCGGGTCGCCCACGCGGTGGGCCGCGACGGGCAGATCCGGCTGACCCTGTCCACAAATCGGTTCAGCGAGAACCTGGAGACGGTGCACGGTTTCGATCTCGTGATCGACGGCTCCGGCGCCGATGCGCTCTGGTTCACCTCACTGTTCAGCCAGGACGCGCTCGACGTGCTCGAGCTGGGTCTGGGCGGACCGCTGGCCGCCGACCGCCTGCAGGAAGGGATCGGCTACGACCTGTCCCTCAGCGACGTCACCCCCAAGCTGTTCCTGCCGAACCTGTCCGGACTCACCCAGGGGCCCGGATTTCCCAACCTGAGCTGTCTGGGACTGCTCTCGGACCGGGTGCTGGGGTCCTGGGTCGGTCCGGCGGGTTTGTCCAGATACCAAACGATGGTGGAGAAGCGATGAACACAAACCCCTTCGATGACGACAACGGCACGTTCTTTGTGCTGGTCAACGCCGAAGAGGCTGCGCGATTCCCTCGCCGGGAACCGGCCGGCTGGCTGAGCCAGCAAAGCCGAAATTCTGGGCTGCTACACAGGTTGCGCACAGATTAGTCGGTGTGATCCCGAGTAGCATCTGTCACAAGGTGCACAACCGTCCCATCTGCATCAGTTGATGGTGTCGGGCGACATTCCGTCGCGTTGTTGCACTTCGAAGGGGGAATCATGAAATCCGTGAAAGCCATTGCCACGGGTGTAGCCGCCATCGGCGCCATCGGCGCCGCAGCCATCGGCGTCACCTCAATCGCGTCGCTGCCTGCTGGCAGCGCGGCTCAGGTGCAGCTCGCCGCGGTCGGCGCGCCGTTGCCGCAGGACCCGCCGCCGCCCGCACCCGTCCCGGCTCCCGCCGCCGGCGTTCCGACCCCGGCCGAGCTGACCGGGCTGCTTAACAGCCTCGCCGACCCCAGCGTGTCGTTCACCAGCAAGAGCAATCTGGTCGAAGGCGGCATCGGCGGGACCGAGGCACACATCGCGGACCACAAGTTGCAGAAGGCGGCCAAGAACGGCGACCTGCCCTTGACGTTCAACATCACCAACGTTCAGCCGGCCGCCGGCGGTTCGGTAACGGCGGACGTCGCGGTTTCGGGCCCGAAGCTGGCGAACCCGGTGACGCAAAACGTCACGTTCATCAACCAGGGCAGCTGGATGTTGTCGCGCTCTTCGGCGATGGAGCTACTGCAAGCAGCCGGACACTGACTAATATCCGTCACGTCGGCCAATGCAGGCCTTTTAAAGGGGGAACCGTGAAATCCGTAGCTATCAGCATGGCGGCGCTGGCCGTCATCGGCGGCGCGGCCGCCGGAATCGCTTCCGTCGCAGCGCCGGGTGCGGTGGCTCAGGTACAGCTCGCCGCGGTCGGCGCGCCGGCCCCCGCAAGCGGGTGGTACCCGCAGCCGCAAGACCCGCCTCCACCCCCGCCGCCGGCGCCGGGTCAAAACCTGCCGAACCCGGACCAGTTGGTGAACTTGTTAAACCAGGTCACCAATCCCGGTGTGTCGTACACGACTAAGCAGAATCTGGTCCAGGGCGGCATCAGTCCGGATGAGGGCCACGGGGCCGACCACGACCTGAGGAAGGCCTACCGGAACGGGAACTTCCCGGAGACGTTCACCGTGACGAACATCCAGCCGGCCGGCCCGAATGCGGCCACCGCCGACGTAGCCATCGGGGGGCCGAAGTTCGCCGGGCCGGTCACCAAGAACCTCGCGTTCGTCAACGAGGGTGGCAACTGGATCCTGCAGCACGACTCCGCGCTCGCCCTGGTCCAGGCGGCCACAGCGACGAGCTAGCGCGAGACGGCTCTCAGGTCGAGCCTGGCGATGCGCTCCGGGTCGGCCAGGACGTCGATCGCCGCGACCACGCCGTCGCGCACCACGAACGCCATGATCGTGGTGGGCTGGCCCGCGACGTAGACGACCGCGCCGGCCGCGCCGTTGACGGTTGCGGGGCGGACTTCGCGCTCGGGGGCCGCGAAGCCGCGGGCCAGCTTGGCCACCGACGATGCACCCTCGGCGCGGAAGAGCCCGGCGCCGGAGCCGAAGTCACCGCGCAACACCACGTCGGGATGTAGCACCGAGACCAGCCGGTCGAAGTCCCCGGAGCGCCCGGCCGCGAAGAACGCGTCGACGGCCTCGCGCTGCGCGGCGATGTCGGCGTCCGGGATCGGGTCCGCCTGCTGGATTCGCCGGCGCGCGCGGCTGGCCAGCTTGCGGGTCGCTTCCGGTGTCCGGTCGACGATCGGCGCGATCTGGTCGAACGGCACGGTGAAAACGTCGTGCAGGACGAACGCCAGACGCTCCGCCGGCGGCAGTGTGTCCAGCACGACGAACAACGCCAGCCCTACCGCGTCGGCCAGCATCGCGCGATGTTCGGGGTCGAATTCGCCGTGGGCGTCCACGATCGGATCCGGCAGCTGGGCGACCGGTTCCTCGCGATGACGGGCCTGGCGGTCGCGCAACGTGTTCAGGCAGATGCGGGCCACCACGGTGGTCAGCCAGGCGTCGAGGTTGGCGATACCCTCGGCCGAGCTACGGTTCAGCCGCAGCCAGGCCTCCTGCACGGCGTCCTGGGCGTCGTCGATCGAGCCCAGCATGCGGTAGGCGATGGCGCCCAGCTGAGGCCGCGCCGCCTCGAAACGTGCCGTCAGCGACGTGTCGGACGCGTCTGCCGTCATGTGCGACCGGTCTCGGGAAGGGCGCACACCTGGTTGCCGGAGAAGCCGGACGACCCGATCCCGAGCACGAGGTTGAACCGGGCACGCAGGTTGCCCAGGTTGATGACGTGGGTGAGGCCGACGAGCTGCGGCGTGTCGAAATGGGCGCGCAGCGCGTCGAACAGCCGGTCGGTCACCTCGACCGGGGTGCGACTCATCGCGGTGGCGTACTCGAGGATCAGCTTGTCCACGTCGGAGAAGCATGCCGCGTTGCGGTAGTCAGCCATCGCGAGGAGTTCTTCGTCGGTGATCCCCCACTGGCGGGCGATCTGCGAGCCGAGGTCGATGCAGTACTCGCAGCGCACCGTCGTCGCCGCCTTCAGCTCGGCCAGCGCACGGTGGCGCGGACTGAGGATGTGCAGCTTCGATTCGGCCTGTTCGAGCTTGCCGTAGGCGCTGAGCAATCTGGGGATGTGGGCATACATCCGCAGCGGTTCGAGCATCCCGGCCGTTTCGAGACCGGCCATTTGCGCGAGCTTGCGTTTGGTGAAGAAGAAGGCGATCTTGGCGCCCAGGCCGGCGTCGCGGTCGGAGACTCCCTGAAGCCGGGACATGGCGAACCTCCCGAATAGTCGTGGTGCGGACCTTTTGCAAAAAAAGTTGGTGGCCCTCACTACGTCGACACCCGGCGACGCCCAAACGTGACCGGTTAATGCCCGAAAGTCAAACCCGATCCCTGGGTCTGCTGGCTCAGCGGCACATCCATGTCGTAGACCCGAGCATGGAACACGGTGCGATTCCGCAGCGCGGCCTGCACGGCGCGGTGCAGGCCGTCTTCGAGGTAGATGATGCCCCGCCACCGGACCGCGTGTGGAAAAAGATCGCCATAGAAGGTGGAGTCCTCCGACAGCAGCCGGTCCAGGGCCAGCACGGTGGTCGTGGTGACCAATTCGTCGAGCCGGATCTGCTGTGGCGGAATCTGGGACCAGTCCCGGTAGGACAGCCCATGTTCCGGGTAGGGCTTACCGTCTCGTACGCCCTTGAAAATCATTGGCGGGTCTTCTCCGATGCGTCGTCGAGGCCCGACGGATACATGCTGGACAGGCTAGCCGCAAAGCTATCGGAAGTGCGCGGCGGACGGTTGCTGATGGAGGTCAGCGCGCCGTGAGACCCTAAAATGAACGCAACCGAGGAGGTAGGGGCCGATGGGCAGTGCTGACGACCGTCGCTTCGAGGTGCTGCGCGCCATCGTTGCCGACTTTGTTGCCACCAAGGAACCCATCGGTTCGAAGTCTCTCGTCGACCGTCACAACCTCGGCGTGTCCAGCGCCACCATCCGCAACGACATGGCGGTGCTGGAGGCCGAGGGCTACATCACCCAGCCGCACACCAGCTCCGGGCGGGTGCCTACGGAGAAGGGCTACCGCGAGTTCGTCGACCGGATCGACGACGTCAAGCCGTTGTCGTCGGCCGAGCGGCGGGCGATCCAGAGCTTCCTGGAATCCGGGGTCGACCTCGACGACGTGTTGCGCCGTGCGGTGCGGCTGCTGGCTCAGCTGACCCGTCAGGTGGCGGTGGTGCAGTACCCGACGTTGTCGACGTCGACGGTTCGGCACCTGGAAGTGATCGCGGTGACGCCGGCGCGGCTGTTGATGGTGGTCATCACCTCGTCCGGGCGCGTGGATCAGCGCATCGTCGAACTCGGCGACGTCATCGACGACCATCAGCTCTCCCAGCTGCGCGAGACGCTCGGCCAGGCCCTGGAAGGCAAGAAGCTCTCGGCGGCCTCGGTCGCGGTAGCCGACCTGACCCAGCAGCTGGGCGGCGCCGGCGGGTTGGGTGATGCGGTCGGTCGTTCGGCGACGGTGTTGCTGGAGTCGCTGGTCGAGCACACCGAAGAGCGCCTGGTGATGGGCGGGACCGCCAACCTGACGCGCAATGCCGCGGACTTCGGTGGTTCGCTGCGTTCGATCCTGGAGGCCCTCGAGGAGCAGGTGGTGGTGCTGCGGTTGCTCGCGGCCCAGCAGCAAGCCGGCAAGGTGACGGTGCGCATCGGTCATGAGACGGAGGCCGAGCAAATGGCCGGCACGTCGATGGTGTCCACCGTGTACGGCACGATGGACACCGTGTACGGCGGTATGGGTGTGTTGGGGCCCACCCGGATGGACTATCCGGGAACTATCGCCAGCGTCGCCGCGGTTGCTCTTTATATTGGCGAGGTCCTGGGTGCTCGATGAACGCGCACCCGCAAAGTTTGTGGACAGACGTGGTAACGCGGCCTTAAAAGGGCCGAGAGAGGTCAGGCGTGGCACGCGACTATTACGGGCTGCTCGGCGTGAACAAAAACGCCGGCGATGCGGAGATCAAACGCGCCTACCGCAAGCTGGCGCGCGAGTTGCACCCCGACATCAATCCCGACGACGCCGCGCAGGCGAAGTTCAAGGAAATCAGCGTCGCCTACGAGGTGCTGAGCGATCCCGAGAAACGCCGGATCGTCGACCTGGGCGGGGACCCGCTGGAAAACGCGGCAGCGGCCGGCGGGTTTGGCGGTTTCGGTGGTCTGGGTGACGTGTTCGAGGCCTTCTTCGGTGGCGGCTTCAGCGGAGGCGCGACGTCCCGCGGTCCGATCGGCCGGGTTCGGCCGGGCTCGGACTCGCTGCTGCGGATGCGGCTGGATCTCGAAGAGTGCGCGACCGGTGTAACCAAACAGGTCACCGTCGACACCGCGGTGTTGTGCGACCGGTGCCAGGGCAAGGGCACCAACGGCGATTCCGCGCCGATCCCCTGCGACACCTGCGGCGGTCGCGGTGAGGTGCAGACGGTACAACGCTCGCTGCTGGGCCAGATGGTGACCTCGCGGCCGTGCCCCACCTGCCGCGGTGTCGGCGTGGTCATCCCCGACCCGTGCCATCAGTGCGTGGGCGACGGCCGGGTGCGGGCCCGTCGCGACATCAGCGTCAAGATTCCCGCCGGTGTCGGCGACGGCATGCGGGTG
This sequence comes from Mycobacterium sp., assembly GCA_035996225.1. Taxonomy (GTDB): domain Bacteria; phylum Actinomycetota; class Actinomycetes; order Mycobacteriales; family Mycobacteriaceae; genus Mycobacterium. The sequence goes on from DASYJS010000354.1 coordinate 22,231, forward strand.
CGCCTTGCCGCTCAGGGTGAGGTCGGGCCCGGGGGAGGGCCGGCCGGTGACCTGTATGTCGAGGTCCACGAGCAGGCCCATGACATCTTCGTCCGCGACGGCGACGACCTGCACTGCACCGTTTCGGTGCCGATGATCGACGCCGCGCTCGGCGCCACCATCAGTATCGACGCCATCCTCGACGGCATGAGCGAGATCACCATTCCGCCTGGCACACAACCGGGTTCGGTCATCACGCTGCGCGGTCACGGGATGCCGCAGCTGCGGGCGGCCACCCGGGGCAATCTCAACGTCCACGTCGAAGTGGTGGTCCCCACCCGGCTGGACCACCAGGACAGCGAACTGTTGCGCGAGCTGAAAACCCGCCGCAGCCGCGACGTGCCCGAGGTCCGCTCGACGCACACCGGTGGTGGCCTGTTCAGCCGGCTGCGCGAGACCTTCACCGGGCGCTAGCCCCGGTCTCTGGGGCCTCTGCGCATGGTGGCGACGCTGTTCTACGTCGAAGCACTGCCCGACGTCGGTGAACTGGCCGTCGTCGAGGGCGACGAAGGATTTCACGCCGCGACCGTGCGCCGGATCCGTTCCGGTGAGGAATTGGTGCTCGGCGACGGTGCCGGCGGCTTGGCCCGCTGCGTGGTCGAGCAGTCCGGACGTGACGGGCTACGTGCCCGGGTGCTGGATCGCTGGACCGTCGACCCCGGGCGGCCGCCGGTGACGGTGGTGCAAGCGCTGCCCAAGTCCGAGCGCTCGGAGTTGGCGATCGAATTGGCCACCGAGGCCGGCGCAGACGCGTTTTTGTCCTGGCAGGCGGCCCGATGCGTGGCTAGCTGGGAAGGTGCCCGCGCCGACAAGGGTCTGCGCCGGTGGCGTGCCGTGGTCCGGTCGGCGGCCCGGCAATCGCGGCGGGCGCACATCCCGCCCGTTGACGGCGTGTTGTCCACGACGGCGCTGATCCAGCGGATCCGCGACGAAGTGGCCGCCGGCGCGGCGGTATTGGTCCTGCACGAGTCGGCGACCGACCGGATCGCAGACGTCGCTGTCGGGCAAGCAAACTCGCTGCTACTCGTGGTCGGTCCCGAAGGAGGTATCGCGCCGGATGAGCTCGCCGCGCTGAGCGAGGCGGGCGCGGTCGCGGTGCGATTGGGCCCGCAGGTGCTGCGGACCTCGACCGCCGCCGCGGTGGCCCTGGGTGCTCTGGGCGTACTCACCCGGCGATGGGAGCAGAGCGGCGAGGTCGGGTCGACTACGCCGCTCGCAGCTGACCAGACGGACCCCTCGGCGTAGACTGAGACATCCGAACTACCCCTGATGAGCCGAGAAGGCAGGCACCGGAAACCACGTGACGCCACGCGAGACCAACGCTGCTGACGCAGCTAGGGCCCTGCAGGCCGACGCTCAGGTTCGCAGCAGCATCGACATCCCTCCTGATCTCGTCGTGGGCTTGCTCGGTTCGGCAGACGAGAATCTCCGCGCCCTCGAACGGATACTGAGCGCCGACCTGCATGTTCGTGGCAATGCCGTCACCCTCTCGGGTGAACCGGCCGACGTCGCGCTCGCCGAGCGGGTTATCTCCGAGCTGGTCGCCATCGTGGCCAGCCGCCAGCCGTTGACGCCGGAAGTGGTACGCCACAGTGTCGCCATGCTCGTCGGCACCGGCAACGAGTCACCGGCCGAGGTGCTCACCCTGGACATCTTGTCCCGCCGCGGTAAGACAATCCGGCCCAAGACGCTCAACCAGAAGCGCTACGTCGACGCCATCGACGCCAATACCATCGTCTTCGGGGTCGGCCCGGCCGGTACCGGCAAGACGTACCTGGCCATGGCCAAGGCGGTCAACGCGCTGCAGACCAAGCAGGTGACCCGCATCATCTTGACCCGTCCGGCCGTGGAAGCCGGTGAGCGCCTTGGGTTTTTGCCGGGCACGCTGAGCGAGAAAATCGACCCGTATCTGCGCCCGCTGTATGACGCGCTGTACGAGATGATGGACCCCGAGTTGATCCCGAAGCTGATGTCGGCCGGGGTGATCGAGGTAGCGCCGCTGGCATACATGCGGGGTAGAACCCTCAATGACGCGTTCATCGTCCTCGACGAGGCGCAGAACACGACCGCCGAGCAGATGAAGATGTTCCTCACCCGGCTCGGTTTCGGGTCGAAGATCGTCGTCACCGGGGATGTGACCCAGGTCGATCTACCGGGCGGCGCCAGGTCGGGCATGCGGTCGGCGATCGACATCCTCGACGACGTCGACGACATCCACATTGCTGAGCTGACCAGCGTGGATGTGGTACGCCACCGCCTGGTCTCGGAGATCGTCGATGCCTATGCCAGGTCCGACGAATCCAACTCGGGGATGAATCGGGCGGCCCGCCGCGCATCCGGAACCCGGAATCGCCGGTGACGGTGCAGTGAGTAGCCCATGACCATCGAGGTTTCCAACGAATCGGGCATCGACGTCACCGAGTCGGAATTGGTGGGCGTCGCGCGGTTCGTCATCGCCAAAATGGACGTCAATCCGGGCGCTGAGCTGTCGATGGTGCTGTTGGACACCGCGGCGATGGCCGACCTGCACATGCGCTGGATGGACCTGCCCGGCCCGACCGACGTGATGAGTTTCCCGATGGACGAGCTCGAGCCGGGCGGGCGTCCGGACGCGCCTGAGCCGGGGCCGTCGATGCTGGGCGACATCGTGCTGTGCCCGGAATTCGCGGCCGAACAGGCCGCCGCGGCGGGCCACAGCCTCGGACATGAGTTGGCGCTGTTGACAATTCACGGCGTGCTTCACTTGCTCGGCTACGACCACGCCGAGCACGACGAGGAGAAGGAGATGTTCGCCCTGCAGGAGCGACTTCTCGAAGAGTGGGTCGCCGAGCAGGTCGAGGCATACCACTACAACCGGCAGGACGAGAAAGACCGCCGGTTGCTGGACAAGTCAAGGTATTTCGACAATTGAGCCTTTTAATGAAAGCACTCGGGATCGTGGTTTCAGCCGCCATGGCTTTGGCGCCGTTAGTGGTGCTGACGAGCACGCCCGGTGTGGCCCAGGCGTCTCCGTGCGCCGGCGAGGGGGCAAACCCCACATCCTGCCAGCACTGCCTGTTTTATGTGCAGGCCTACCACACCGCGAACGTGTGCAACGCCCCCGCGCCGCGGCCGGCCCCGGCACCGTCGAGCACCGTGCCGGCTTATGTTCCGGAGCCTCCGCCGCTACCCGTGCAGCCGAGTCCTACGCGCCCGATCCAGGTGCCGATGCAGACGCCGAAGATCAATCCGCCGGGCCCCGGGGCGCCAAGAAACATCGCGGTGGTGGCACCGCCGAGGAAGTTGGATGCGCCACCGCAGGCGATCGCGGCTGCCAAGGCCGCACCGGTGGCGCGGCTTGATCCTGCCGCCCCGCCGAAGCCGCCGACCCAGACGGACTTCAACCAGCAGGTGCAGAACGTCATCAGCGCCCACAGCGACAACATCGACCTGATCAAGGCCGACAACAAGGCACTGGTCCGTCCCCGCCACTGGGACTTCCTGGACTACGACGAATATCACCGCCCGACCCTGTACAACCCGCTCGATCAGGCGATGACCTTCCGCTACACCTACGGCGGCGCCTCCCGCGAGGCGTACCTGCCGGCCGGCGGCCGGATCGTGCTCGATACCGCCACCGTCGGCCTGGTCCCGTTCACCGCGGTCAGCGAAAGCTATCTGGCGTCGGGCAGTTTCTACGGAGGGGCCTTTGTGCCGCCGGAAAACCGGCAAGGCCCGCCGCCGCCGGAGTACGCCGCGCCGGCACCCCCGACCGTGTACCAGAACGTGTTGGCCGAAGTCCCCGCCAATAACCAGACCGTGCAAGTCGGCGAGGTGACGGTGGTCGGCCACGACGACAGCCAACCCGCGGGCAGCCAGGACACCTTCCTGCTCGACGACTCCACCTTGGCCTGGGGTCAGGTCAACGATCCCAGCAGCGGTGTACAGATCAGGGTGACCAAGACTCAGTCGCTGCCGGGCTTCGGGCCGACCGACAATGGCAGCTTCTTGCTGGCGCTGGCCGGCCACGAGGGGCCCGGCCAAGCCGCCCCACCCGCACTCACCCAACCCTGGTGGCCGTCCGCACTGGGCTTCGGGATTTTGGGGATTGTCGTTGTCGTTGTCGCGTCGCTGGTCAGTCGTCGGAAACCAGGAGCCGATGACACCGAAGGGTCCGCGACCGAGTCAAGGCATTCTCACCATTGACCGGCATATCTCAGCTGCTCGGTGCGATCGCGCTGATCGCGTTGGGCGGGTTTTTCGCGGCGATCGACGCCGCGATTAGCACGCTGTCGGTGGCTCGGGTGGCGGAGCTGGTGCGCGACGAGCGGCCGGGCGCTGGGTCTCTGTCGAAGGTGATGGCCGACCGGCCGCGCTACATCAACCTCGTGGTGCTGTTGCGCATCGCCTGTGAGGTCACCGCGACCGTGCTGCTCGTGGTGTTTCTCTACGACAACTTCGGCCTGAATTGGGCGGTGTTCGGCGCCGCGACCATCATGGTGCTGACCAGCTTTGTCGTCGTCGGTGTGGGCCCGCGGACCCTTGGCCGCCAACATGCGTATTCCATTTCGCTGGTGACGGCGATTCCGCTGCAGGTGATTTCGTCACTGTTGATGCCGATCAGCCGGCTGCTGGTGGTTTTGGGTAACGCGATCACTCCGGGCCGGGGTTTACGGAACGGCCCGTTCGCATCCGAGATCGAACTGCGCGAAGTCGTCGACCTGGCCCAGCAGCGCGGCGTGGTGGCCGCTGACGAGCGCCGGATGATCGAGTCGGTGTTCGAACTCGGTGACACCCCGGCGCGTGAGGTGATGGTGCCGCGGACCGAGATGATTTGGATCGAGAGCGACAAATTCGCCAGCCAAGCGATGAACTTGGCTGTGCGCAGCGGACATTCCCGCCTTCCGGTGATCGGCGAGAATGTTGACGACATCGTCGGGGTGGTGTATCTGAAAGACCTTGTCCAGCAGACGTTCTTGTCCGCTGACGGTGGCCGGGACACCAAGGTGTCGCAGGTCATGCGCCCGCCCGTGTTCGTGCCGGATTCCAAGCCGTTGGATGCGCTGCTGCGTGAGATGCAGCGCGACCGCAACCACATGGCGTTGCTCGTCGACGAGTACGGCGCGATAGCCGGCCTGGTCAGCATCGAGGACGTGCTGGAGGAGATCGTCGGCGAGATCGCCGACGAGTACGACCAGGAAGAGACGGCTCCGATAGAAGACTTGGGCGACAAGCGTTTCCGTGTGTCGGCGCGGCTGCCGATCGAAGACGTCGGCGAACTCTATGACGTGGAATTCGATGAGGATCTCGACGTCGATACGGTGGGCGGCCTGCTGGCGCTGGAATTGGGCCGGGTTCCGTTGCCCGGCGCCGAGGTGGTTTCGCACGGCCTGCGGCTGTGCGCCGAGGGTGGCCCCGACCATCGCGGACGGGTGCGGATCGGCACCGTCCTGCTGAGCCCGGCCGAATCGGAGGATCACGAGTTTGAGGACACTCATCATGGCTGAGCAGCTGGACCAAGAGGACGAGAAGCTGGTGGTGCTGGCGCGTGCCGCGATGGCGCGCGCGGAGGCCGGCAGCGGCGCGTCGGTGCGAGACGTCGACGGCCGCACGTATGCGGCTGCGCCAGTGACCTTGTCGGCGCTGCAGCTCACCGGTCTGCAGGCCGCGGTGGCCGCGGCCGCATCCAGTGGGGCGACGGGCTTGGAGGCCGCCGTGCTGGTGGCGGGGTCGGCCGACGACCCGGGTATCGCCGCGGTGCGCGAGCTCAGTCCGACCGCCGCGATCATCCTCACCGACCGTGCCGGTACCCCGCTATGAGTGAATTCCGTTCGGGTTTCGTGTGTTTGGTTGGCCGGCCCAATACCGGCAAGTCGACGCTGACGAACGCTCTGGTCGGCACCAAAGTGGCGATCACCTCGAAGCGGCCGCAGACCACCCGCCACACCATCCGTGGCATTGTGCACCGGGAGAACTTCCAGATCATTCTGGTCGACACCCCGGGTCTGCACCGCCCGCGCACCCTGTTAGGCAAGCGGCTGAACGATTTGGTCCGTGGCACCTACGGCGAAGTCGACATCATCGGGCTGTGCATCCCGGCCGACGAGGCGATCGGCCCCGGAGACCGCTGGATCGTCGAGCAGATTCGTTCGGTCGCGCCCAAGACCAAACTCTTCGTGATCGTCACCAAGATCGACAAGGTGCCCAAAGACCGGGTGGCCGCGCAGCTGGTCGCGGTCAACGAACTCGTCGACGGTTCGGCCGAAATCGTCCCGGTGTCAGCGGTCACCGGCACGCAAGTCGACGTGCTGATCGACGTGCTGGTCGCGGCGCTGCCCGTCGGCCCAGCCTATTATCCCGACGGCGAGCTGACCGACGAGCCCGAAGAGATGTTGATGGCCGAGCTTATCCGCGAGGCCGCCCTGGAGGGAGTGCACGACGAGCTTCCGCATTCGCTGGCGGTGGTGATCGACGAAGTCAATCCGCGGGAGGGCCGCGACGACCTGATCGACGTCTATGCGCTGCTCTACGTCGAGCGGGACAGCCAGAAGGGCATCATCATCGGCAAGGGTGGGGCCCGGTTGCGGGAAGTGGGCACGGCGGCGCGCGGTCAGATCGAGAAGCTGCTGGGCACCAAGGTTTATCTCGACCTGCGCGTCAAGGTCGCCAAGAACTGGCAGAGTGATCCCAAACAGCTTGGGCGGCTGGGGTTTTAGCCCACCTCAATCTTGCCGCAGGTTGCGCTCGTGTTCCCACCACACCTTCGGCTGCTTGGCCGCCCAGCCGCAGACGGCCTCCAGCTCGGCGGCCAGCGAGATCAGCATGCCCTCGCTGTTCGCCGGTCCCATCAGCTGCACACCGATCGGCAAGCCGTCGGAGGTGAATCCCGCGGGCACGTTGATCGACGGCCAGCCCAGCACATTCCACGGCCACGTCACCGGACACGCCTTGACCATGACGCGGTCGGTACCGTAGCCGCCCAACCGGTCGAAAGATCGTGCCAGCGGGGGTGGCTGCGCGGTAGTCGGTGCCATCACCACGTCGACGATGTCGAAGATCGAGCCGACCTTGCGCTGCAGCGCCCCTTCGTGCAGGCGCGCATTACGCAGGATCGCTTGTCCCAGTACATGACCCATCCGTAGGTTGGCCAAGGTGCGTGGGTCCAGGACGACACCGTCGCCCAGCCGCTCCTCCCATTCCCGCAGTCCCGCAGTCGACCTCGCCAGGAAGTCCCACCCCAGCCGCACGCCGTAGTCCGGATTGCCGTTCTGCACGGTGTGGCCGAGCAATTGAAGTTGCTTGCCCATGGCGCGGGTCGCGGCCAGGATCTCGGGATGCAGTTTGGCCCGAAAGAAGGTGTACGGGAACCGGGTTGACAGCGCGATGTTCAGCTGCCCGGGTGCGATGCTGACGTAGTCGGACGCCCTGATCGGGCGCGGCTTGTGCCGGTCGCCCTCGACGTTCCCGGACGCGGCGTCGAGCACCAGCGCCGCGTCGGCCACCGTGCGGGCCAGCACGCCGTTGACGGTGATCCCGTTGAACGACTCCGGCAGCGGCCAGGTAGAGATGCGGCCGCGCTGCGGCTTGATGCCGACCAGGTGCGTCCAGGCCGCCGGGATGCGAACGCTGCCGGCGCCGTCGGAGCCGATCGCGGCGGTGACCAGACCGGCGGCCACCGCGGCCGCGCTGCCGCCCGACGACCCGCCCGGGGTGTGCCGCCGCGACCACGGGTTGCGGGTGTGCCCGAATCCCGGTCCGCTGGTGAACGGCCACTGGCCCAATTCGCAGGCGTTGGTCTTGCCGACGATCACCGCCCCGGCGGCTTTGAGGCGGCGAACCACCTCGGCGTCGTGGGTGGCGGGGCGGACGTAGCCGTCGGTGCCGAAGGCCGTGGGCACCCCAGCAACATCGACGTCGTCCTTGACGGCGATCGGGACGCCCAGCAACGGCGCCGTGTCGCCCGCGGCGCGTCGCCGGTCGGCCTCGGCCGCGTCAGCCAGCGCCGACTCGGTGAGGATCACCCGGAATGCGTTCAGCGTGGACTGGCTGACATCGATGGCGTGCAGCGAGCGGCGCACTAGTGTGTCGGAGGTCACCGAGCGGCTGGCCAGCTGATAAAGCAGGTCAGTGAGTGTGGGCAGGCGCGTGCTCCGGGACCCAGAAGGGGACCCAGAAGCGGACCCAGGAGCGCCAATCACGGGGTACGAGACTATCGGCGCGGATACCCGCGATGTCGCAGCGGGGTGCAAAACTATTGAGATGCGGCTGTATCGAGACCGAGCGGTAGTGCTGCGCCAGCACAAGCTCGGCGAAGCCGACCGGATCGTCACCATGCTGACCCGCGACCACGGGCTGGTTCGCGCGGTGGCCAAAGGGGTGCGCCGCACCCGCAGCAAATTCGGTGCGCGGCTGGAGCCGTTCGCGCACATCGATGTCCAGCTGCACCCCGGCCGCAATCTCGACATCGTCACCCAGGTCGTTTCGATCGATGCGTTCGCCACCGACATCGTCAGCGACTACGGCCGGTACACCTGCGGGTGCGCGATGCTGGAAACCGCCGAACGCCTCGCCGGTGAGGAGCGGGCACCCGCCCCGGCGCTGCACCGGCTCACGGTCAGCGCGCTGCGGGCGGTGGCCGACGGACACCGCCCCCGTGAGCTGCTACTGGACGCCTACCTGCTGCGTGCCATGGGCATCGCCGGCTGGGCGCCGGCGCTGACCGACTGTGCCCGCTGCGCCGCACCCGGCCCGCATCGGGCATTTCACATCGCCGCCGGGGGCAGCGTCTGCCCGCACTGCCGTCCCGCGGGTTCGACCACGCCGCCGCTGGGCGTGCTGGAACTGATGTCCGCGCTGCACGATGGCGATTGGGAGGCCGCTGAGGCGACGCCACCATCCCACCGCAGCCATGTCAGCGGATTGGTGGCCGCCCACCTGCAATGGCACCTGGAACGGCAGCTCAAGACGTTGCCGCTGGTGGAACGCAATTATCGGGTCGACCGCACGATCGCCGACCGGCGCGCAGCGCTGATCGGGCAGGATGAGGCCTGTGGCTAGGAACCACGAGCGCAAGCTGAAGTCCACCGACTACCCGCAACTGCCCGCCGCGCCCGACGGCTATCCGACTTTTCCCGACAGGTCGACATGGCCGGTGGCGTTCCCCGAACTGCCGCCGTCTCCCGACGGCGGCCCGAGCCGGCCACCGCAGCACACCTCGAGAGCGGCTGCGCCGCGGATCCCGGCCGACCGGTTGCCCAATCATGTGGCCATCGTGATGGATGGCAATGGCCGCTGGGCCACCCAACGCGGGCTGAGCCGTACCGACGGCCACCAGGCGGGCGAGGCGGTAGTGATTGACATCGTCTGTGGGGCAATCGAAATCGGGATCAGGTGGCTCAGCCTCTACGCCTTCTCCACCGAAAACTGGAAGCGTTCCCCCGAGGAGGTCCGCTTCCTGATGGGCTTCAACCGTGACGTGGTGCGCATGCGCCGGGTGAACCTCAAGGCGATGGGCGTCAAGATCCGGTGGGTGGGGTCGCGGCCACGCCTGTGGCGCAGCGTGATCAATGAATTGGCGATCGCGGAGGACATGACGAAGGGCAACGACGTCATCACCGTCAACTACTGCGTCAACTACGGCGGCCGCGCCGAAATCGCGGAATCCACAAGGGAAATCGCACGGTTGGCCGCCGCCGGCCGGCTGAACCCGGAGCGCATCACCGAGTCGACGGTGGCGCACCACCTGCAGCGGCCCGACATCCCCGATGTGGATCTATTTCTGCGGACCTCGGGGGAGCAGCGCTCCAGCAATTTCATGCTGTGGCAGGCGGCGTATGCCGAATACATCTTTCAGGACAAGCTGTGGCCCGACTACGACCGCCGCGACCTGTGGGCGGCCTGCGTTGAATATGCGGACCGCAACCGACGATTCGGGAGTGCCTAATGCCATCCCTGCAGGAGCGCCTGGGGTCGATTCTCCGCGACGTGCTGCCCGTCGAGGACGAACCCGACGGCGGGCTGACGGTGCACCATGACACCACATTCGCGTCGTTGCGAGTGGTGAACATCGCCGAGGGACTCGACCTGGTGTCGCTGACCCAGATCGTGGCGTGGGATCTGCCGCTGACCAAGAAGCTCAGCGATCAGGTGGCCAAGCAGGCGCACGACAGCAACTTCGGCAATGTGACCATGGTCGAGAAGGTCAGCGACAAGGCCGCGCAGCGCAACTCCGGCAAAGGCGCGTCCAAGACCGCGGACGTGATGCTGCGATACAACTTTCCCGGTGCAGCCTTAACCGACGACGCCCTGCGCACCCTGATCCTGCTGGTGCTCGATACGGGCGCCCAGATACGACGCGCGCTGACGGGTTGAGCCCGCGAGCCCCTAACCGCCGAGTGTGCGGCCCGTCACACCCGGCGCACCCGTGGCCCCCAACTCGGCGCACAGGAGCCCGCGATCAGCGCCCGCAGTCCGAGCACGTGCCGAAGATCTCGATGGTGTGGCTGACCTCCGAGTAGCCATGCTTGGCGGCCACCTGCGCCGCCCACTCCTCGACTTCGTGGTCGCCGACCTCGATGGTGGACCCGCAGTGGCGGCACACCAGATGGTGGTGATGGTGCTCTGAGCATCTGCGGTAGACGGACTCGCCGGTGTCGGTCCGCAGCGTGTCGACCATTCCCGCCGACGCCATGGATTGCAGCGTCCGGTAGACGGTGGTCAGCCCGATGTTCTCCCCGCGGCGGCGCAGCTCGTCGTGCAGTTCCTGGGCCGAGCGGAATTCGTCGAGGGTCTCCAGCAGCGTGGAAATCGCTGCCCGCTGACGGGTGGACCGGACGCTGGTTCCTGTCATGGTGTGTCCTCGCTGGCGTGCGCGACGGCGTCGACGACGATGTGCGCAAGGTGGTGGTCGGCCAGCCGATACAGCACCTCGCGGCCGGATCGCTCCCCGGCGACCAAACCGGCCGCCTTGAGAATCTTCAGATGCTGGCTGACCAGCGGCTGGGGCACACCCAGCGCGTCGACCAGTTCGTGCACGCAGCGCTGGGATTCGCGCAGTTGCAGCACGATGGCGATCCGCACGGGTGCGGCCAGGGCGCGCAACAGCTCACCGGCGGCATCGAGGACTTCTCGCGACGGCGGCTCCGGATATTCGGCGAACGGGAGCTCGCCGGCGCCTGCCTCAACGTGGCGGTGGGGGCCCAGATCCGACGGCGAGCCAGGGGCAGCAGTCGGCGTTGAGGAGGACATCACCATCGGAGAGTCATCACCTCGAGAAGTGCGGGATCGTTGGAGTGCCCACTGTAGGGAACGACTTCCACTGTCACATGCATGATGACGCATGTCAAAGAACCACGGGCCGGTCGATACCATTGCTGAGGTTTGGCGGGCCACGATTCACCGGCCTGCGCGTCTGAAGTTATCCGGAAAGGGAGTGGACCACCCCGTGGCGTCCGTCATCGACACCGTCGTTAACCTGGCCAAACGGCGTGGATTTGTCTACCCCTCGGGTGAGATCTACGGCGGCACCAAGTCGGCGTGGGACTACGGCCCGCTAGGCGTGGAACTCAAAGAGAACATCAAACGGCAGTGGTGGCGCGCGGTAGTCACCGGTCGCGACGACGTCGTGGGACTCGACTCGTCGATCATCCTGCCCCGGCAGGTGTGGGTGGCTTCGGGCCACGTCGAGGTGTTCCACGACCCGCTGGTGGAGTCGTTGATCACCCACAAGCGCTACCGCGCCGACCATCTGATCGAGGCTTACGAGGCCAAACACGGACATCCGCCGCGCAACGGCCTGGCCGATATCCGCGACCCGGAGACCGGCGAGCCCGGTCAATGGACCGAGCCGCGCGAATTCAACATGATGCTCAAGACCTATCTCGGACCCATCGAGACCGAGGAGGGTCTGCACTATCTGCGGCCCGAGACCGCGCAGGGCATCTTCGTCAATTTCGCCAACGTGGTGACGACCGCGCGGCGCAAGCCGCCATTCGGTATCGGGCAGATCGGCAAGAGCTTCCGCAACGAGATCACCCCGGGCAACTTCATCTTCCGGACCCGTGAGTTCGAACAGATGGAGATGGAATTCTTCGTCGAGCCGTCGACCGCCAAGGACTGGCATCAGTATTGGATCGACACCCGGCTGCAGTGGTACGTGGACCTCGGCATCGATCCGGAGAACCTGCGGCTCTACGAGCACGCAGCAGACAAGTTGTCGCACTACTCCGACCGCACCGTCGATATCGAGTACAAGTTCGGCTTCTCCGGCAACCCGTGGGGTGAGCTCGAGGGTGTAGCCAACCGGACCGACTTCGACTTGTCCACGCACGCAAAGCATTCCGGTGTCGACCTGTCGTACTACGACCAGGCCAACGACACCCGCTACACGCCGTACGTGATCGAGCCCGCGGCAGGGCTGACCCGGTCGTTCATGGCGTTCTTGGTCGACGCGTACCACG
>DASYJS010000355.1:0-14788 GCA_035996225.1 Mycobacterium sp.
TGGTCAGGTTGTTGTGCGAGAGTTCGACGGCCTTGGGCTGCGACGTGGTGCCCGAGGTGAACAGCACGATCGCGACCGACTCCGGGTCGGCAAATACGGGAATGTCTGAAGCGGGTTCGGTGGTGCGGGCGGCCGTCAGGAAGTCGTCGGAAACCATCACCCGTTTCGAGGAATCGCCGAGCATGTCCCGGTAGCGGCTGTCGACGATGACCAGGGGTTCGGGCAGCCGCTCGATCAGCGTCTGGATGCCCTCGGCGGACAGCCGGTAATTGATCGGGGTGAAAGCCAGCCCGGCGCGCGCCGCGGCGAAGATCAGCACCGGCAGCATTGCGCCGCCGAGGCCCACGTAGGCCACGTGCTGGGCGCCCGATTCCGCGATGACACCCGCGCCGCCGTCGGCCAGATCGCTGAGCTCTTGCGTCGTCAGCCGGATTTCTCCTGAGACGACGGCGGTGCGATCGGGGTTGCTCGACGTAGCCATCTCAAGAAGCAAAGAAATGCTCACGCTTGAAGTTTCTCCGGTATCAACACGTTACAAAGCTGGCCAGAAGTGTCATGCTCGACTGTAGTTTAGATCACGCAAGTATCTTGCGGCCCAGCACCGTCGGCCTGGGCTGTTCCCGCACCGTCACCGCTGAGGACAGTGTCGACGCCGAAAACCTAATGGCCGACCACGGCCGGGCGGCCTGATCTCAGGTGCCGGTCCACTGCGGCGCCCGCTTCTCGGCGAACGCGATCGCGCCTTCCTTGGCGTCGTTGGATGTGAACACCGGAGCCAGCAGCTTGTTCTGCTCGGCGAACATAGTGTCGGGGCTCCAGCCGCGGGACTCGACGATGATCCGCTTGGTGGCGGCCACAGCGAGCGGCCCGTTCGCCGCGATCTTCTCGGCCAGCGCGATCGCCGCGTCCAGCGCCGCCCCCGGCTCGACCAGCACGTTGACCATCCCCAGCGCATGCGCGCGCTCCGCGCTGAGGTTCTCACCGGTCAATGCGAGTTCCATCGCGATGGCGGACGGAATGCGCTGCGGCAGCCGCAGCAGTCCGCCGCCCCCGGCGACCAGGCCGCGCTTGACCTCCGGGATACCGAAGGCCGAATCCTTGGACGCCACGATCAGGTCGGTGGCCAGCGCCAGCTCGGTACCGCCGGCCAGCGCGTAGCCCTCGACGGCCGCGATCAGCGGCTTGTCCGGCGGACGTTCGGTGAATCCCATGCCGCGTCCCTCGACGATGGGTATCTCGCCCCGAGCGAACGCCTTGAGGTCCATGCCCGCACAAAACGAGCCGCCCGCCCCCGTGAGGATCCCCACCGAGAGCCCGGGGTCGCCGTCGAGTCGATCCACGGCCTCGGCCAGGCCGTTGGCCACCGCCGAGTTGACCGCGTTCTTGGCCTTCGGCCGGTTAATCGTGATGATCAGGATCCGATCCCGTTGTTCGACCAGAACTTCGGGCTCGTTGGCCTCTTCATTCCCAGTGCTCACGGTCGCTGCACATCTCCTTCTAAATCAGTCGTATCGGTGCAAACCAGCGGTCCGACTGATGGTAACCGCCGACGGAAATGGCATTGGCACCAGGAAAGAGTCGCGTTACCCAGATACCAAGTCGCCGGACGAGCCAGACCGGTCAGGCCGGCGCCATCGCGGCCTCGACGACCGTCAGTTCTTCGGAAATCCCTGCAGCCCTGCGTAATTCGATGAAGTCGGCCACCATGGCATCGGTCACCTCGTGCGGGTCTTTGACGGTAGCGCCGTCGGACAGCACCGAGATGTTGAGCTGATCGACGTAACTCCACACGGTGATGTTGAGGCCGCTGCCGGCGGTCAGCGGCCCCACCGAATAGATCTCGGTGACCACCGCATCGCCGACCCGGCCACGCTCGCGCGGCCCGGGAACATTCGAGATCGGGATGTTGAGCACCTTGTTCTGGCCGTCGCGGCTGGACGCCCAGCGGAAAAACGACTCGGTGGCCAGCGGCGGCATGTAGGCCGACCACCGGCTGATCAATTCGGGCCCGACCAAGTGGAACGCCTCTTTGGCGGAGGCGGCGTTGTCATGGCAGGCGTGCAACCGCGCCAACGGGTCATCGAGGTCGGCCGGCAGCGCCACCATCATCCCGGTGAAGTAGTTGCCCGATATCCGTTCCGGCGAGAAGTTGAAACCGGCCGGAACAGAGGCCAGCAGCGGTTCGGCCGTGCCGTCGTAGCGCAACAGCAAGGTGCGCAACGCCCCGGTGGAAAGGGCCAGCACCACGTCGTTGATTGTCGCGCCGCACCGCTTGCCGGTCTCCTTGATGTCGGCGAGCGCCAGGGTGGCCGTGGCGAAACGGCGTTCCGGGGTGATCCGGTGGTTGATGAAGGTGGGCGGTGGGGTGAAGGGCATGGTCAGCTGCGGCGAAAGCTTGCGTGAGCTGCGCCGGACCCGGCCGATACCTTGTGCGGTGTAGCGGACCGTCCCCGGCAGCTTCGCGGCCTGCCGGAGGTGATCGGTGAACGCCGACCTCACCAGTTGCGGCTTGGTCGGCGCGGGGTCGGTGATTTGGGGGCCGCTCTCCGGTGTGGGCACCAGATCCATGCCCCGGGCCATCAAGTTGGCCGACGCGACGCCGTCGGCAAGCGCGTGGTGGATCTTGCCGACTACCGCGACCCGATTGTTGGCCAGGCCTTCGATGAAGTACATCTCCCACAGTGGACGGTCGCGGTCCAGCGGAGTGCTGGCGATGCGTCCGATCGCGTCGTCCAACTCGCGGCGCCCGCCCGGCTCGGGCAGCTGCCACGGGCGGATGTGATAGTCGAGGTCCACCTCGCAGTGCTCTCGCCACATCGGATGGTGGAACTTCCATGGGATGTCGACGAGCTGGTAGGTGAAGGGCTCGAGTTTATTCAGCCTGCCCCCGATGACCTGCCGAAACGAGTCGAGGTCGAAGTCGTGGCGATCCGGATGGAGCTCGATCACGGCGACCTTGATGGTGTGCATGTGCACGTTCGGGGTCTCGCTGTACAGCAGTACCGAGTCCCAGCCGCTCAGCCGTTTCATCGCTGTCCCTTCCCCTCAGGAGGGACCTTACTCAGCGGTCGAGCTCAGATAACCTCTTTTGCCCTGATCTGCGCCTTGGCGCGATAGACCTGGTTGAGGAACAGCGAAGTCGCGTGAGCCGCCACGCCGGCGCGCTCACCGTCGATCAGGTCGAATCCATGTCCCGCCCCCGGCAACTCCAGGTAGCCGACCATCGAATGCGAGACGGCCCGCAGCCGCTCGACGAAGTTGCGAGCCTGCTCGACCGGTATGACGCTGTCTTTGCTGCCGTGAATCACCAAGAACGGCGGCGCATTTCGGTGCACACGCGCGATCGGCGACGCGTCGCGGTATACCTCGGGGTGACGGGCGATGGACTTTTTGACCACCACCCGTTCCAGGAATTCGACGAACCGGTCACGCTCGGGGGTGGAACGGTCCTCCCAGTCGTAGCGGCCATAGATGCCGACCACCGCGTCCACCGAGCTGTCGGCGCCCTCCGGCAGCTTCCGCTCGAACTGCGGGTCGTCGGGGGTGAGTCCGGCCAGCGCGGACAGGTGGCCGCCTGCCGAACAGCCCGCCACCGCAACGAAATCGCGATCACCGCCGAACTTGTCGACGTTGGCACGCGCCCACGCGATCGCGGTCTTGACGTCGGTGATGTGGCGTGGCCAACGGTGATACGGCGCGACGCGGTAGTCGATCGCCAGGCACACCCAGCCCATCTCTGCCAGTCGCGACATCAGGGCGGTGCCCTGCATCATGCTGCGCCCGTGCACCCAGGCGCCGCCGGGGACGAAGATGAGCACCGGCGCGGGTTGGGCCGGTAGATCCTTGCGCCGCCACACATCGAGCACCTGCGCTGGGTGGTCCCCGTAGTGAACCGCTCGGCGGTACAGGTAACGGCGCTGCCGCAACGCTTCCCAGATCGGCGGCGTCTTCTCGGCGACTGGCCATTCGAGATCGAGGTCGGCAGCCGACACGACTCCGCGCAGGGCGGCGACGGAAACGTCGAGCGTGCTTTCCCGGTCCCGACGACGCGCGTCGTTGATCCCGGGAGTCAGCCAGCCCTTCTTCAATGCGGAGAAGGCCTCTGGGGCCTGTCGCGCGCCCCAGACGCCCATCGCGGTCACGCCGCCGAGCGGTTCCAGGTGCTTGCCGACTACCGGTAGCGAAGCCCCGGCGACGCTTAGTGCCAGCGCATAGTCGGCGGGACGGGCCCGCAGCAACCGTCTCAAACAAGGTGTCATGCTCGGTACCCTCGCCGTCATGTAGGGGACTGTACCCCCAGCCCGACGGAGGAAACTTACGTTCGCGTAGAAGTCCTGAAGTTGGTGAGAAATCGCCTGGGCAAATGTTTGCTAGATTGCCGGATTTACCGTCCTAGCCAGGTTGTTCCCCTTCGCTGAGCGAGGCGCTCGCGGCTCGCCGGCGCACCGCGATCAGGCGCGCGGCATAGCCGATCGCGCTCACCCCGAACATCGCCGCGGTAAGCAGCAGCCACCTGCCCAGGAACGCCTGCTGGGTCTGTCCGGTCGCCGCCTGGTAGGTGGGTCCCCCCTGCTCGATGATGCCGGGTAGGAAAATCAGCAACGTCAGGCCGGCGCCCAGGGCGGGAATTCGAATGTAGTTGCGAACCGCCACTTTTGGGTGGCTGCGCGCCGGTCCCCCACCGAGCCGGGCGGACAGCGCCCGGTCGGCGAGCGCGTAGAGCGGGAAGAACAGCAGGTCGTGGGCGACCACGGCGGCGGCGAACCAGACGGCGATCGACTGCCACCAGCTGCCGGGGTTCCACAATGTCGCCGGCTTGAAGGTGGCCAGGATGTAGCCCAAAAGTGCGAAACCGGACACCATGGTCAGCAGATGCAGTGGATGAGATCCGTAGATCGCGGTGAAACGTGTTGGGAATCTTGACATCTCAACCGGCTTCGAATTCGATGGCGGCCACCCATTTGGTGTTGTGCACGCCGGGCAGCGCGGGAACGATGATGCGGGCCGGATAGCCGTGGTCCAACGACAGATCAGCGCCGTTGACCCGCAGTGCGAGGAGCGCGTCGGGATCGCCAATCTGGTTGGCCTGCAACGTCGCCTCGCCGAACGCACCGCCTCGCTGCAGCGACACCACCCGCGCCGAGCGCGGAGCGGGGACGCCCGCGACGCGGGCAAGCTCGGCCAGCCGTACTCCGCTCCAGGTCTGCACGGTTGACCATCCCTCGACGCAGGCGATGGGCAGGCGCGCGGTGCTTTGCGGCATGCCGGTCAGCGTGGCGCGGTCCAGCAGGACGTCCGCGGGACCGCCGCGCAGGGCCAACGACCAACTCTCGCCGACACTTTCGGAACTGATGCCCGCGGCGACGGCGGTTTTGTTGACCGGAAAATCGCCGCGGCCACGCCCCCGTGGCAGCAGCAGGACGGTGCCGCGAGCGGCCCCGCCGACCGTCTGCCCGACCGTGAGAACCGCGATCAGCAGCACACCGCTGCCGACCAGCGCGAGCGCGCCACGCCTACTCACCGTCGGTTCGGTCGGATCGGCGGCCACCAGGCCGTCGGGATCGGCCGGCTCCGGGCGGGTGTCGGCGCGGCTGGTGCGCAAGACGTCACGCAGCGACAGCGACCGCAACCCGGTGACCATGCGCGGCAGCTTGACCGCGATGTGCATCAGAAATCCCGTGATGAAGACCCAGGCTCCGAAGTAGTGGGCGGTGTAGAAGCTGAACCCGAAGATGTAGTCGTACTGGATGTTGAGCACTCCGGTGATGATCTCGAACAGGATCCCCCCGACCAGCATCACCAGCGACAATCGCTCCAGCAGCTGGGCGGCCGATCGCGCCGGCGGCCAGACGAACAGGCGCGGGATCACCGACCACAACTTGGCCAGCACCACCGGGATGATCACCAGCCCGAGCCCCACATGAATGCCCTCGGTCAGTCGGTACAGCCACGACGGGCGGGTGGGCCACGCGAAGAGGGGCAGTCGCAGCCAGCCGACGTCCGCGGGGATGGCCTGGCCGAATTGCGGGGCGTAGGCGATGTAGGACAGCAGGCCGGTGATCGTGATGATCGGCAGTGCGAGCAACAGCACCAGCCCGAACACCGACGTCAGCCACGGACCGCGCAGCGGGCTGCGAAACCGGGCGAGCAAGCCACTCATGGCGCGGCCAGGCTCGCAATCACCCGGCCGCTGATCAGACGAACACTGGTCAACGTCAGACCGACTTGCGCCGCGAGGGTGGCGGCGCTGTCCACACCGACCGATGCCCACCGGAACCAGGGCCCGACATCGCAGGCCGACTCCAGGCGCACCCAGCGCGCGCGGATGCCGACGGCGTCGGCCTCGAACTCGGCCACGCAGCGCCCACCGCAGCGCAGCAGTTCGGCGGCGCGACCCAGGATCCGTCCCGGGTCCCCGCCGAGGCCGACATTGCCATCGACCAGCAGGACCGTCTGCCACCGGCCCATCCAGGGCAGCGGTTCGAACACGTCGCTCAGCAGGGCCGGCGCGCCGCCGCGACCGGCCAACCGGATCGCGGTCGCGGACCTGTCGATGCCAAGCGCGGGTATCCCCCGGTCATACAGCCGCGCGATTAACCGCGCGGGGCCACAGCCCAGCTCAATCGTCGGCCCGTTGCACATCCGCGTGACGGCTTCGTCGAAGTCCTCGTCGCGGGCGTCAGCCGATCCGCCGTCTAGGCGACATCGGGCACCCAACCAGCGGTGCGCCGGCAGCGCCCGGACCTCACCGTCCTCATGACGAATCCAACATCGCTCGCCGCCGAGCGCCCGGTCGTAGAGATGCCCCAGCATTCACGCCCCTCGCGTCGTGCCCGACCAGACGACCCCGGCCCGCTCAGTCCCGTGGGGACGGTGCGGCGTCGCCGATATGCAGATGTCCACTGGCAACGCCAGCATTTTGATCACTCGGATCGATACCCAGATCCTCTGTCGGCTAACCCGGGCGGTCAAGATCGGACGACCGCGGCGCCGAAGGTTGCCAGCACGGGTATCGCCCCCGGCGTGGGTTCACCTCATACGAGCGGCGTGGCGTCGCGGCGACGCACCTACGCCGCCCAGGTGACCGTCACGCAGATCAGGTAGAACACCAAGAAGACCCAGAAGGAGCGAGACCAAGCTGGTCAGCGGTCATATCGACGTCTCTCCTCAGGTGGTTCGGGAAAGCGCGCCGTTGCGCTGCGGTTCGGTGCCGTTGCCGTCGATGCGCAGGTGGATCGTTCCCGTGTCGTCGGTGTGCGCGGGATAGCGGGTCACCGATACGCCACCGTTGGCCACTTCGGCGCCGGTTGACAGGTCATAGGTGAAGTTGTGCAAGGGGCACACGACGACATCTGCGTCGGTCAGCCCGTCCGCCAATGGGCCTCCGCGGTGCGGGCATACGGCGTCGACGGCACGCAGTGAACCGTCGCGCAGCCGGAAGACAGCGATTTGGCGACCTTCGACCGCGTAGGCGCGGCCTTCGCCGTACGGGATGTCATCGACTGAGCCCAACGTGACATCACTCATCGCACAGGGACCTGCGGCAGCGGGATCAACGGCAGTGCGGATCGAAAGTTCTTCTCCGCAGCGGGACTTCGCTCGCCACTCCAAGGATCTCGATATGAGTCGACCGATTTCTGCATGCGCGCATCCAGGTCGGGACCAATCCCCTCGCTATCCTCGACCACGATCTCGCGGATCCGGTCGATGCCAACGCGCGGCACGAAATCGTAGGTGCGTTCCAGCCAGTTCGCATTCTCCCGGTAGTACTGCAGAAACCTGCCGGTCAGCGCGATGACCTCGTCGGGCGTGTCCACGGTGGTCAGCAGGTCGCCCTTGCGGACATGAGACCCGGCCGCGCCGCCGACATAGATCTGCCACTGCCCACCCTCGATTGCGACGACTCCGACGTCCTTGCACAGTGCCTCGGCACAGTTCCGCGGGCACCCGGTGACGGCCAATTTCATCTTCGCAGGACTGGGGATGCCTTGAAACCGATCCTCGATGGCGATCCCGAGCGCCGTCGAGTCGCCGACCCCATAGCGGCAAAAGTCTGTTCCCACACAGGTTTTCACGGTTCGAAAGCTCTTACCGTAGGCGTACCCAGATGGCATGTCGAGGTCGGCCCACACCTTTGGCAGGTCTTCCTTGCGCACGCCGAGAAGATCAATTCGTTGACCGCCAGTGAGCTTGATCATCGGGATCTGGTACTTGTCTGCGACATCGGCGATCTTGCGCAGCTGGTCAGAGTTCGTCACCCCACCCTTGAGCTGTGGCACCACCGAGAAGGTCCCGTCGCGCTGAATGTTTGCGTGGACACGGTCATTGATGAACCGGCTGTCTCGCTCATCGACGTATTCATCGCCCCACATCATGTGCAACAGCGAGGCCAGTGCCATCTTCGAGCCGGCATCTTCGAGGCCGTCGGGCGCCAGCGCCGTGAACACCGACGACACCGAGTGCAGCTTGAGCTCGCGGATTTGCCGCATCAGCTCCGGCTTCTCGTAGGGGATGCTCGGGACATACCAATTCGCTTCGGCATCTTCGGAAATCTCAGCCCCGGCTTGTTCGGCCGCCCACTCCACGATCTGGGAAACCAGTCCTTTGCAGGACCCGCAGCCCTTGCCGGCTCTGGTCGCCGCCATCACTCCGGCGAGTGATGTCTGGCCGCCCTTTACGCAGCCGACGATCGCGGCTTTGTTCACGCCGTTGCAATTGCACACCTGCGCGTCATCGGACAGCTCGGCTGCGCCCGTTGCCACTTCGGGTGTGCCGATGTCGAACATCAGCGAGATGCGTTCTGGCGGCAGCGGAAGCCCTCGATCGAAGGCCTGCATCAGGAAGGCGACCTTGCGCACGTCGCCAACCAGCGTGGCGCCGATCAATTTGTCATCGCGCACCACGACGGTTTTGTACACGCCGTGTTTGGGTTCCGAATACTGCACGAATTCGTCGTCGTCGCGTTCGGGCGCCTTCAGCCCCATCGCCGCCACGTCGACACCGGCGACCTTCAGCTTGGTGGCCATTCGTGAACCATGGTATGTGGCACGAGGATTCGCTCCAGTCAGGTGCTCGGCAAGGACACCGGCCTGCTCCCACAGCGGCGCGACCAGGCCATACACCTGGCCGCGGTGCTGCGCGCACTCGCCGACCACGTAGATGTCGTCGTCATCGATCGACCGCATATGGTCGTCGACGACGACGGCCCGTTCCACGGTCAGCCCGGCCCGCTGGGCCAGGCCGACATTGGGCCGGATGCCCGCCGCCAGCACCACCATGTCGCAGGGTAACCGGCTGCCGTCGGTGAACTCGACGGATGACGGAAAGCCGCTTTCCCTGAGCATGCTGGTTGTTCGCTTGCCGGTGTGCACCTCGATGCCCAGCGCTTCGACCAGGCGGCGCAAGATGGCGCTGCCCTGGTCGTCGAGTTGGGCGTTCATCAAGGTGGGTCCGCCCTGCACGACGGCTGCCTGCAGTCCCCGATTCTGCAGGCCGCGTGCGGCTTCGAGGCCCAGCAGTCCACCGCCGATAACGACGGCTTTCGTCCGCCCTTTGGCGAATTCGATCATGGCTTCGCAGTCGTCGAGGCTGCGAAAACCGAAAACACCGGGGGCCAGCGTCTTGTCGTCTTGCCAGATGCCCTCGATCGGCGGAAAGAACGATCTGCTGCCGGTGGCCAGGATCAGCTTATCGTAACGAAGGGTGCTGCCGTCGTCGGCGTGCACCAAATGGGCGAAGGGGTCGATCCGCACCACGCGCACCCCGGCTCGCAGCTCGATCTTGTTGTCCGTGTACCAGTCCAGCGGATTGAGGTAGATTTCGCCCGCATCGTCGGAGCCGGCCAGCACGTTGGACAGCAGTATCCGGTTGTAGTTCCCGTACGGTTCGTCGCCGAAGATGGTGATTGCGAATCGCTCGTTACCACCGTGGGCGAGGATCTCTTCCACGGCCCGTGCGCCGGCCATGCCGTTACCGACCACCACCAGCCTGGCGAGATCGGCTGCGATTCCGTTGGTTTCGTGCTGGGCCAAAGTAGTCATTTGAATGCCCCTCAGCGCGAGTAGATTTCGACTTAGATTTCGACCAGGCCGATATCGACGAAGACCGTGCCGCTTAGCCCGTCGGGCGCGGCGACGAACACCTCGATAACGGTGTCGGCGATCAGGTCTTCGACGACCCGAAGCGGTACGTGCACGCCGTCTTTGGCCCCCATGGGGAAATACCGCATCGGGGCGCCGTCGCGCATCAACACGATGGTGATCAGCTCATCGGCGCTGTTGCCGCCCCGGAAATAGACCGGCTGGGTGATCATCCCGGCCGGCACGACATAGCGCAGCGACGAGTCGAGCAGGGCCGGCGAATCGTATCCCTTACCGTCGAACGTGAAAGCCCCTTGCAGGAAGCGGGGGTTGCTGCCATCACCCATGCGTTACTTCTCCCTCCGAAACATCGGCAGTGTCGCCGTCTGCCGCGGTACGGGACACTGAGACCGCGCAGACTTTGAACGACGGCATCCGCGAATGCGGATCCAAGACCGGGTTGGTCAGCCGGTTGATGCTTCCCGTACCGCCCCAATGGAACGGTGCGAATACGGTGTCCGGGCGGATACCGCTGACCGTGCGCGCCGTCATCACGACCTGACCCCGGCGCGTCCGCAGCAGAATCTTCTCCCCGCTCTGGATGCCGAGCCGTTGGGCCAGCGTGGGATGTATCTCTGCCACGGGCTCCGGCTCCGGCTCGGTAAGGCGGGCGACCCTACGCGTCTGGGTCCCGGACTGGTACTGGCGCAACACGCGACCCGTCGTGAGGTAATAGGGAAATTCATCGTCCGGCGGCTCAGCGGCGACGGCTTGCTGGACAGCGTGGAAGTGGGCTCGCCGGTCGGCAGTGTGGAAGTCCTCAACGAACAGTCGCGGAGTGTCGGAGTACAAGGCAGACGGGCAGGGCCAGAAGACTCCGTTTTCGGCCGTAATCCGTTGGTAGGTGATTCCGCGGTAGTCGGCCTTTCCACCGGCACTCGCGCGTGTCAACTCGGTGAACACTTCCTCGGGATCGGCGGAAAAGCCTTGTACTCCAAGGCGCTTGGCCAGATCAGCCATCACATCTAGGTCGCTGCGAACCTCGCCGGGAGGCGTTACCGCCGCGCGACGCAAGATCACCCGGCCCTCGAGATTGGTCATGGTCCCCGACTCTTCGGCCCATTGCGTCGTGGGTAGCACCACATCGGCTAACGCGGCGGTCTCGGACAGGAAGATGTCGGATACCAGCAGGAAGTCGAGTTCCCTGAGCTTCTTGGTGACCTGCAGAGCATCCGGCGCCGAGACCGCGATGTTGGATGCCATGACCCACAGCGCGCGGACACCGCCGGGAGTACCGATGCCGCTGAGCATCTCGTATGCCGAAAGCCCAGACGACGGCAAGTCGGCCGGATTGACGCCCCATACCTGCGCAACATGGGTGCGAGCGATCGGGTCGTCGATTTTGCGGTAGCCGGGTAGCTGGTCGCACTTCTGCCCATGCTCGCGGCCACCCTGTCCGTTCCCCTGACCCGTGATCGTCGCGAAACCGCTATACGGGCGACCCGGCAATCCCAATGCCAGGGCCAAGTTGATGAATGCCTGCACGGTGTCGGTGCCCGAGCTGTGCTGCTCGACGCCGCGGGCGGTCAGGATCATCGCTCGATCAGCGCTTGCCAGCATCCGCGCCGCAGCCACGATGTCGTTTTCCGGCACACCGGTGATCCGCTCGACCCGATCCGGCCAGTACAGCCGCACCGCCCGACGTACCGCCTCAAATCCCGTCGTTCGTGCGGCCACATATTCCCGATCGATAAGCCCGTCCCGCGCAACGACATTGAGCATGCCGTTAGCCAGGGCGAGGTCGGTTCCGGGGACGGGCTGCAGATGGAGATCGGCGGTGCTGGCGCTCGCGGTGCGTCGTGGGTCCACGACAATATGCTTGGCACCGCGCGCCCGACCTTCATCGAAATACTGCATCGCCGGAGGCAGCGTCTCGGCGGGATTACTGCCGACGAGAAGAATGACATCGGCCTGCGCAATGTCGGCTAACGGAAAAGGCAGCCCTCGGTCGATACCAAACGAGCGATTGGACGCAGCGGCCGCCGACGACATGCAAAAACGGCCGTTGTAATCGATCGCCGAGGTCCGCAGTGCTACGCGCGCGAATTTGCCCAGCTGGTAGGCCTTCTCATTGGTCAGGCCGCCACCGCCAAAGCATCCCACAGCGTCACGGCCATAGTCTTGCTGTGTCCTGCCGAACACCGCGACGATTCGTTCCAGCGCCTCGTTCCAGGCTACCGGCCGCAGCTGAGCGCCGCGCTCATCACGAATCAGCGGGCTGGCCAGCCGATCTGGATGCCTCAACAGGTCGGCCGCAGTCCAGCCTTTCGCGCAGAGCCCACCACGATTGGTCGGGAAGTCGCTTTGCGGGGTGAGTTCGATCTCACTCCCGGACACCTCGAGCGTGATCCCGCATTGCAGCGAACAGTACGGACAGTGTGTTTTAGTCGGCGCCGGCGCCATCGGCGATCACCGCTTGGCTGACAAGCCGGCACACCCGCCAGCTCTACTGGATAGCCCTCCCATGTTGCCTCCCCGATTGGCGTTCACTCCCGAAGCTACGTCCAGTGTGTTTCGGAGGTATGTCCGCTGATGGTCGAGACGACTACCGGAGACTCACGTCCCCGAAAGCGCGTCGTGCCGGCCGGCACCGGCCTGCGCAGTCGGCTCGGTAATACTGGACCGGTGCCGAACAGCGACGTTCACCCAGATTTGCGCCGGATCGCGCGCATCGCGCCGAGGCAACTGATCAGCCCCCGCAGCCTGTCCATCATCCGTGCATTGACCGTGTTGAGGGAACGTCGCAACCCCGGCGCGTCCCGCCACGCCGAAGTGATCACCCTGGGTTCTGGAGCCGGTATCCGGCTGTTCCGGCCGGCCGGTGTCACCGAACCCGCACCGGCGCTGCTGTGGATGCACGGCGGCGGCTACGTGATGGGCGGCGCCCAGCAAGACGATCGGGTGTGCCACGGGTTCGCCACCAGGCTGGGCATCACCGTCGCATCGGTGGAATACCGCCTGGCGCCCGAACATCCGTATCCCGCACCGCTCGAGGACTGCTACGCGGCGCTGGCCTGGCTGGCCGGGCTTCCCGCGGTGGACCCGACGCGCGTGGCGATCGGCGGCGCCAGTGCCGGCGGCGGTCTTGCGGCGGCCCTGGCGTTCCTGGCCCGGGACCGCGGCGAGGTCACGCCCCTGTTCCAGCTGTTGGCATACCCGATGCTCGACGATCGAAGTTCGCTGACTGCCGAGAAGCCGACCTACCGCCTGTGGAACACCCGCAGTAATCAGTTCGGCTGGACGGCGTATCTGGGCGACGCCGATCGGCAGGTCGCCGTCCCCGCGCGCCGGGTCGACCTCGCCGGCTTGGCGTCGGCGTGGATCGGCGTGGGGACGCACGACTTGTTCCACGACGAAGACCTCGCCTACGCCGAGCGCCTGCGCGGCGCCGGAGTGCCGTGCGAGGTCGAGATCATCCCCGGCGCCTTCCACGGCTTCGATCTGGTGGCTCCGAAAGTGCGAGTGTCACAGCACTTTTTCGACAGCCAGTGCGATACTCTGCGCGCTGCGCTGGCCTCGTCGGCGCGCTAGTTCGCCGCGTAGGCGATGGCGCCGCCGATGATCGTCGCACCCACCAGCCCGGCTTCCAGCTCGGCCAGCACCACCGCGGGCGGCTCGGTCAGCAGGCAGAGGTCCCCTGGCTGTCCGACGCCGACGACCCTGGTCCGGCCCGGCTGATCGGCACAGCCCAGAAACATCGTCAAAGCTTCTGTCGCCGAGACACATTCGTCGGCTCCCAGCACGGCCCCGCTTTCAGTGGTGCGATGCACCGCGGCCCGCATCGCCGCCCACGGGTCACCGCGACCGAAGGGCATATCGGTCGACAGCGCCACGCGCACCTTCGCTTTCCGCAGTGACGCGACCCGCCATAGCGCGGGATGCTCGGCGGCGGGGACTTCGGCGAGGTACTGATCGCCGCGCT
The DNA here is from genome assembly GCA_035996225.1 of Mycobacterium sp. GTDB lineage: Bacteria > Actinomycetota > Actinomycetes > Mycobacteriales > Mycobacteriaceae > Mycobacterium. The sequence goes on from DASYJS010000355.1 coordinate 14,062, forward strand.
CGGCAACGAAGTTGGGCTGGGTCACCACCGTGAGGCCCTTCGACTCAGAAAGGTCGGCAAGGTCGGCCAGATTGTCGTCGTCGACGACGGCGGCATGCTCGATGCGATCCAGCGGATGGCTACCGGCGGCGCGCAGGGCCGCGATGGTCACCACCAATTGGGCTGCGGTCACGCAGTGCACGACTACCGGCTGTCCGCCGGCGTGGTGATCGGCGATCCAGCCGGTGAGCGACTCCAGGTCGAGGCGGTCATCGTGCAGTATTTTCTTCCCCGGGGCCAGGAACGACACCCGTGGCGCGAACTCCCCGCGCCGATGCGCCACCAACAGCGACACGATGTCGTCCGCGTCGAGATCCGGTGTGGCGTCGGTGACTCCGCTGACACCGAGCGCGGTGAGGCGCCGACTGAGTTCGGCGAGGTCGGTGTCTCGAGGGTGCAGCGCCTCGGACCACCGGTCGCTGGCACGCAGCCGCCCATCGGGGTGTTCGGGCATTCCGAGCAGGCCCAGAGCCGCCGAATTGAGGATCCACAAGGCGCCGCTGCGGTGCTGGACGCGAACTGGAATGTCGGGAACGACGGCGTCGAGCGCAGCCCGATCCAACTCACCGGCAACGGATTGGTGGTAGCCGATCGCCCGGATCCATCCATCGGGATTCGGCACGGCTATCGACAGTGCTTGTGCCAGTTGCTCTTTGGTGCGGACGCGGGGCGGGCCGAGCATGAGCGA
>DASYJS010000356.1:0-8970 GCA_035996225.1 Mycobacterium sp.
GCACGGCGCGATCGCCCAGATCGTCGGCAATTCCCACCACCGCGATGTCGAAACCGCGCTCCTGCGTTCACAACTCGACATGTCGACGGTTTCGCCGCAGCTCGCGCTGCAGCTCGCCGAACACGGGCTAAAAGACGACCGACTGGCGGCCATTCTCGCTCGGCAAGCCGCGGCCGCGCAGGGCGAGTCAATCAGGGCCGCAAGGCTTTACCGGGCGGCGGTCAACGCCGGCGCCGAAGGGCTGACGTCCCGCGTCGCCGACGCGCTGGCCCGCACCGGAGAATGCGCCGACGCGGCAGCACTCGCCGACGGTCTGCTCAGCTCCCCCGATTCCGCCGAACGCGCCGCGGCAGTTCGGATCGCGGCCAGCGTTGCAGCCCATGAGGGCAACGCAAACCAGGCGGCAGAATTATTCAGCTGGCTGGGCCCGCAACCGGACGCGGTGGTCGGCGCGGCCGCGGCGATCGTGCTCGCCGCGACCGGTGACCTGGAAACGGCACGTGACGCTCTGCGTCTCAAGGACTCCGGTCCACCGACCATGGCCGCCCGCACCTCGCGCAGTCTCGCCGAAGGGCTGCTGCTGACTATGGACCACCCGTATCCGGCTGCGATGACGAAACTCGGTCAGGCCGTCGCGGCCGAACAATCCATGAGCGAAGTCATTCCCGACAGCCCGGCCGCGCTGGTGACGTTAGCCGCGATACATGGCGGCGATCCGGTCCGCGCCCGCAGCGTGATCGGTCGGGCCGTGCGCGCCGACGGTGACGCGTTGTTTCAGGCTCGACACATATTGCTGTCGGGCTGGATCAAAATGCAGGACGGGCAGCTGGCATCGGCCAGCGCGGATGTCGCCGCGGTCGGCTCTGCCGGCTTGCACCGGCGCGACGCGTTGTGGGCCGCGGCACTGCAGACGGCGATCGCGCGGCGCAGCGGCGACACCGGCGCGCTGCAGAAGCATTGGTACGCAGGCATGGAAGTGCTCGCCGAGTACTCCGTCGACCTGTTCGCGCTGCTGCCGTTGGGCGAGTTGTGGGTGGCGGCCGCCCGGATACGCCAGGTCGAACAGCTGCGACACGCCCTGGATCAGGCGTTCGCTCTGCTGGAATCGCTGGGCAAGCCGGCATTGTGGTCAATCCCACTGCATTGGGCCGGGGTGCACGCGGGAATCCTCGCCAACGTGCCGGAGTTGGTAGCCCCACATGGACAAGCCCTCGGTGCGGCGGCCGGAGCCAGCACTCTCGCGCAGGCCCTCTCGGGCGCCGGCCGCACCTGGCTGCACGTGCTGGCCAACCAGGTCGACGTCGACGAGGTCACCGCGTCGGCCCGGTCGCTATCGCATGTCGGGCTGACCTCCGACGCGACCCGGCTGGCCGGCCAGGCCGCGCTGCAGACACCCGACGGAAGGGTGTCCGGCGCGATGCTGCAACTAGCCAGGGATCTCAAGTTGCGCGCGACCCCGGGCGATGTCCCCAGCGAGCTGTCCGACGACGAACCCGAGGGTGCTACCCCGTCGCCACCACGCCAGCCATCGTCGGGATCGCCGCTGTCCCATCGCGAACGCGAAGTCGCGGAACTCCTGCTGCTGGGCCTGCCGTACCGCGACATCGGCGGACAACTTTTCATCTCGGCGAAGACGGTCGAGCACCACGTCGCCCGGATCCGCCGTCGGCTCGGCGCCGGATCGCGTTCCGAGATGCTGTCTATGTTGCGTGCCATGTTGGCCCCGGAGAGCTAAGCCGCTGGTCAAGGACTTCGGCGAACGCCAGTTAGGGGAACCTTTCTCGCGTCGATAGCGGCACAGATGTCACTATGAGCTAGCAAAGATCGAGCGAATTTCCGTCGAGTGACTATGCATTGGGGAGAAACCTTCGGTGACCACGCAGACGCTCATCAGAATGGTGCTGGGACTGGGCTTGACCGGGGTCGTGGTCCTGTTTGCCCTGAAACGCGTCTGGTGGCTGTCCCGGCTAATCATGTCCGGCCAGCCGGCAAGCGGACGTACCGACGACGTCGGCTCACGAATCTGGGCGCAGGTGTCCGAGGTGTTCGGTCAGCGCAAGCTGCTGAAGTGGTCCATCCCCGGCCTTGCCCACTTCTTCACCATGTGGGGATTCTTCATCCTCATCACGGTTTACATAGAGGCGTACGGCACCCTGTTCCAACCCAACTTCCACATCCCGATCGTCGGCCGCTGGGACGCGCTGGGTTTCTTGCAGGACTTCATCGCCCTTGCCGTGTTGGCCGGCATCATCACGTTCTCAATCATCCGATTGCGCAGCGAGCCAAAGGAGCACGGTCGTTCGTCACGATTTTACGGCTCACACACCGGCGGTGCCTGGCTGATCCTGTTCATGATCTTTTTGGTCATCTTCAGCTTCGCAATCTTCCGCGGTGCCGCGGTCAACACCGGAAACTTCCCCTACCACGGGGGCGCGTTCTTCTCGCACGGTATGGGCGCGCTCATGCATCCGCTGGGCACAACTGCCAACGAGTGGATCGAAACCTTCGCGCTGATCGCCCACATAGCTGTGGCGCTGTTCTTCTTGCTCATCGTGCTGCACTCCAAGCACCTGCACATCTTCCTGGCACCCGTCAACGTCACCTTCAAACGCCTGCCCGACGGCCTGGGCCCGCTGCTGCCGATGGAGTCCGGTGGCAAGCCGATCAACTTCGAAGATCCCAGCGAGGACGATGTTTTCGGCCGCGGCAAAATCGAGGACTTCACCTGGAAGGCGAACCTCGACTTCGCCACTTGTACCGAGTGCGGGCGCTGCCAGTCGCAATGCCCAGCCTGGAATACGGCAAAGCCCCTGTCGCCCAAGCTCGTCATCATGGACCTGCGCGACCACTGGATGGCCAAGGCGCCCTACATCCTCGGTGAGAAGGAGACTCCCCTCGAAAGCACCCCCGAGGGCGGGCTCGGCGAGGAAGTGCGCGGCGAGAAGCACGCCGAGGAGCACCACGTCCCCGAGTCGGGCTTCGGTCGCGTCCTCGGCTCCGGACCCGAGCAAGCAGCCCGCCCGCTGGTCGGCACTGCCGAACAGGGCGGTGTGATCGATCCCGACGTGCTGTGGTCGTGCGTGACGTGCGGTGCCTGCGTCGAGCAGTGCCCGGTGGACATCGAGCACATCGACCACATCGTCGACATGCGCCGCTACCAAGTGATGATGGAGTCAGAGTTCCCATCGGAGCTGTCGGTGCTGTTCAAAAACCTGGAAAACAAGGGCAACCCGTGGGGACAGAACGCCTCGGACCGCACCAACTGGATCGACGAGGTCGACTTCGACGTCCCCGTCTACGGCCAAGACGTCGAGAGCTTCGACGGCTATGAGTACCTGTTCTGGGTGGGCTGCGCCGGCGCCTACGACGACAAGGCCAAGAAAACCACCAAGGCCGTCGCCGAGCTGCTGGCCATTGCCGGGGTGAAGTTCATGGTGCTCGGCACCGGGGAGACCTGCAACGGTGACTCGGCACGCCGGTCGGGCAACGAGTTCCTGTTCCAGCAGCTTGCTCAGCAGGCCGTCGAGACCCTGGACGGGGTGTTCGAGGGCGTGGAGACCGTCGACCGCAAGATCGTCGTGAGCTGCCCGCATTGCTTCAACACCATCGGTAAGGAATACCGCCAGCTTGGCGCCAACTACAGCGTGCTGCACCACACCCAGTTGCTCAACCGGTTGGTGCGCGACAAGAAGCTGGTGCCGGTGAGCCCCGTCTCGCAGGACATCACCTACCACGACCCCTGCTACCTGGGCCGGCATAACAAGGTGTACGAGGCGCCGCGCGAGCTGATCGGGGCGGCCGGGGCGAACCTCACCGAGATGCCGCGCAACTCCGACCGCAGCTTCTGCTGCGGCGCCGGCGGTGCGCGCATGTGGATGGAAGAACACATCGGCAAGCGCATCAACCACGAGCGTGTCGATGAAGCGCTGGCCACCAATGCCGCCACCATCGCCACCGCCTGTCCGTTCTGCCGGGTGATGGTCACCGACGGCGTCAACGACCGGCAGGAAGAGGCCGGTCGCAGCGGGGTCGAAGTGCTCGACGTGGCGCAGATCCTGCTCGGGTCGCTCGAGTACGAGAAGGCAACGCTGCCGGAGAAGGGCACGGCCGCGAAGGAAGCTTCAGAAAAGGCAGAACAGGCGGCGAAAGCCAAGCCCAAGGCCGCTGCTCCCGCCGCGACGGCACCCGCAGAGGCGCCCGCTGAGACCGAGGAACCCGCGGCTGCCGAGCCGGAGCAGCCCACCAAGGCCGCCGCGGCGCCCGCGAAGGGGCTGGGTATCGCCGGCGGCGCCAAGAAACCGGGCGCCAAGAAAACAGAAGCACCGGCAGCCGAGCAGAGCACCGGGGCCGCAGAAGCCAAGGCTCCCGCCGCACCCGCCAAAGGCCTGGGTATCGCCGGCGGGGCCAAACGACCCGGCGCCAAGAAAACAGCGGCTCCGGCCGCCGAAGCACCGGCAGCCGAGCAGAGCACCGAGGCCGCAGAAGCCAAGGCGCCCGCCGCACCCGCCAAGGGATTGGGCTTGGCCGCCGGCGCCAAGCGACCCGGCGCCAAGAAAACAGCGGCCCCGGCCGCCAATGCACCGGCAGCCGAGGAGGCCGCCGAGCCAAAGGCGGAAGCCCCGGAACCCAAGGCGGAGGCCGCGAAACCGCAGGTGGAGGCCGCGGAGACCAAGGCGGAGGCCGCCCCGGTGAAGGGGTTGGGTATTGCCGCAGGTGCCAAGCGTCCCGGCGCCAAGAAAGCGGCACCCCCGGCCCCGGCAGCCGAAGCCAAAGCGGAGGCTCCAGCGCCCGACGAGCAAAAGGCGGACGCCAAACCGGAACCGAAGACGGAGCCGTCCGAGGAAACCAACGGCGATGCGGCGCCCCCGGCAGCACCTGTTAAGGGGCTGGGCATCGCGCGCGGCGCCCGTCCGCCGGGCAAGCACTGATCACAGATTGGCGTCTGTCAGCAAATTTCAGTGGACAGCAATGGCACCATAGGTGACGTGACCACTCACCAGCTGCCCGTGCACAACGCCGGCCATACCCGGCAGCGGACGTTCGCGCAGTCGTCCAAGCTGCAGGACGTTCTGTACGAAATCCGCGGCCCGGTGCATCAGCAGGCCGCGCGGCTGGAGGCCGAGGGGCACCGCATCCTCAAGCTCAACATCGGCAACCCGGCGCCGTTCGGCTTCGATGCACCCGATGTGATCATGCGCGACATGATCCAGGCGCTGCCCTACGCCCAGGGATATTCCGACTCCAAGGGCATCCTGCCGGCCCGGCGCGCGGTGGTCACCCGCTACGAACTGGTCGACGGCTTCCCGCGATTCGACGTCGACGATGTCTTCCTGGGCAACGGGGTGTCCGAGCTGATCACGATGACGCTGCAGGCCCTGCTCGACAATGGCGATCAGGTGTTGATTCCCTCCCCGGATTACCCGCTCTGGACGGCGTCGACCTCGCTGGCCGGAGGCACACCGGTGCACTACCTGTGCGACGAGACGCAGGCCTGGCAGCCGGATCTCGCCGACCTGGAATCGAAGATCACCGAACGCACCAAAGCGCTGGTCGTGATCAACCCGAACAATCCGACCGGTGCCGTCTACAGCCGCGAAGTCCTCGCCCAGCTGGTCGAGCTGGCGCGTAAGCATCAGCTGCTGCTGCTCGCCGACGAGATTTACGACAAGATCCTTTACGGCGACGCCGAGCACATCAGCCTGGCCACCCTCGCCCCGGACGTGTTGTGCCTGACCTTCAACGGCTTGTCCAAGGCGTATCGCGTCGCCGGCTACCGCGCCGGCTGGCTGGCGATCACCGGGCCCAAGGACCACGCCGGCAGCTTCATCGAGGGAATCAGCCTGCTGGCCAACATGCGGTTGTGCCCGAACGTTCCTGCCCAGCATGCGATCCAGGTTGCCCTCGGCGGTCACCAGAGCATCGAAGACCTGGTGCTGCCCGGCGGCCGGCTGCTCGAACAGCGCGACGTCGCGTGGACCAAACTCAACGCGATCCCGGGAGTGTCCTGCGTCAAGCCGGATGGCGCGCTGTACGCGTTTCCGCGGCTGGACCCCGAGGTTTATGACATCGCCGACGATGAGCAGCTGGTCCTCGACCTGCTGCTGCAGGAAAAGATCCTGGTAACGCAAGGCACCGGATTCAACTGGCCGGCACCGGATCACCTGCGTATCGTGACGCTGCCGTGGGCGCGTGATCTGTCGGCCGCGATCGACCGGCTGGGCAACTTCCTGACCAGCTATCGACAGTAAGCAGGCTGCAGCCGCCTCTACGGTAGAGCGGGTGACCCACTCGCACTCGCACAACCTATCGGCAGGTCCGTCCCCATTTGGGCCGCTGCCCGCCAAGATCGTGGTGGGGCTGCTGGCTGCGATCGGAATAGCCGTGATAGCCGCTGCGGCGTTGTTGTGGCCGAGCCGCGAGCGTGTCGACGTCCCGATGCCGTTCCAGAGCGCGACCGGCGGTGCGGTGAGCACCCAGCGCGCGCACGTGCTGTCCAGCGGGCTGGGCGACTGCGGCAGCCCGTCGGCCAGTCAGGTACTCACCACGGCGCCACAGCCGGGAGCTCCGGGCACGGGACGATGCGTGGAAACGCTGGTCGCAATCGATTCTGGGCCGAATGCCGGCGCGAAAACCCTGTTGGAGTCCTCACCGGGCCCCGGTCAGCCGCAATTCAGGGCGGATGACCACATCCGGGTCGTGCGGCAGGTCGACGCCCAAGGCGCCACAACCTATGCGTTTTACGACTTCGAGCGGGGCTGGTCGCTGGTCGGGCTGGGCCTGGCGTTCGCGGTGGTCATCGTGGCTGTAGCGCGCTGGCGCGGGTTGCTGGCGCTGGTGGGCATCGTGGTCGCGTTTCTGGTGCTGGTGGTGTTCTTGCTGCCGGCGCTGCGCGACGGCGCACCCGCGGTTCCGGTGGCCCTGGTGGCGTCGGCGGCGATCCTGTACGTCGTCATCTATCTGGCGCACGGCGTCAGCCTGCGTACCAGTGCCGCCTTGTTGGGCACCTTGTCGTCGTTGCTGCTTGCCGCCGGATTATCTTGGGCGGCAATCGGACTGGCTCATTTGACCGGACTCTCGGATGAACAGAATTCTGCGGTCAGCGCGTATCTGGGCAGTGTGTCGATCAGCGGCCTGCTGCTCGCCGGGTTCATCATCGGATCGCTGGGTGTGCTCAACGATGTGACGGTGACGCAGGCTTCGACCGTCTTCGAGCTCGCCCATGTCGGCGGCGACACCTCCCGGCGGGGGATTTTCCTGAGCGCAATTCGGGTGGGACGCGATCACATCGCCAGCACGGTGTACACGCTGGTGCTGGCTTACGCCGGCAGCTCGCTGCCGCTGCTGTTGCTCTTCAGTGTCGCCAACCGGTCGCTGGGCGACGTGTTGATCAGCGAGAGTGTGGCCATCGAACTCGTGCGCTCCGCGGTCGGAGGAATCGCGCTGGCGCTGTCGGTGCCGTTGACGACGGCGATCGCCGCGGTGCTGGCCAAACCGAGCGACGTCAGCCCCGTTCCATCAGCTCCAGCAGGTAGCCCCCATACCCGGACTTGACCATGGTGTGTGCGCGTTTCGCCAGCTGCTCGTCGGTGATCCAGCCCTGCCCCCAAGCGATCTCCTCGGGAACACCGACCTTCAGGCCCTGCCGACGTTCCAGGGTGCGGACGTAGTCGCTGGCATCCAGCAGCGAGTCGAACGTGCCGGTGTCCAGCCAGGCGGTACCGCGGGTCAGGACCTCGACCGACAGCCGGCCGCGGTTGAGGTAGATCTGGTTGATCTCGGTGATCTCGTATTCGCCGCGGTCCGATTTCTTTAACCCCTTGGCGATCTCGATCACGTCGTTGTCGTAGAAGTACAACCCCGGCACCGCATACTTCGACTTCGGTGTTTCTGGTTTCTCCTGCAACGACAGCGCGATCCCGTCCTCGCCGAATTCGACGACACCATAGGACGACGGATTCGCCACCCAATACGCGAAAATGGCTCCGCCGCTGACGGATTGGAAGCGGCTTAGGTTCGTACCCAAACCCGGGCCGTAGAAGATGTTGTCCCCCAACACCAAAGCCGAAGAATCATTGCCGATGTGCTTGGCGCCGAGGACGAAAGCTTGTGCAAGTCCGTCCGGTTGTTCCTGCTTGACATAGCTGAGGTCGATTCCGAATTGCGAGCCGTCGCCGAGGAGTCGCTGAAAGCCGGCCGCATCGTGGGGGGTGGTGATCACCAAAATGTCGCGGATGCCGGCCATCATCAATGTGGACAACGGGTAATAGATCATCGGTTTGTCATAGACCGGCAGCAACTGCTTGCTGATACCCATCGTGATCGGGTGCAGACGAGTGCCCGAACCGCCGGCCAAGATGATTCCACGCATGTAGGGCTCCTCTGCCTCAATCCACGACGTCGGCGTCGGTGAGTTCGGTGGCTGCCAGCGCCGACGCCAAGTCCTGATGACGGAACACCGAGGTGACACGATCGTGGACCACCCGGAACGCCAACGCCGTGTTGGTGACCGCCCCGGGATTGTCGGGGCTGCTGACCTTCTGTTCGACGACCACGACTCCGTCGTGCACATACATCCGGCCGAGCTCCGTGTTCGCCTGGCGGGAGGTGGCCCATCTGCGCAGCGCCTCGTGGCCCTGTGCAGCTCCGTGGGCCTCGCCCATGTCGATGTCGTCGCTGGACAAGGCCACCAGGGTATCGAGGTCCGAGGCGTTGAGGGCATCGTGCCAAGCCATAACGGTGGCGAGCTCCGAAGTGGTCATGACTGCAAATTACCGTGTGCCCCTGCCCGGCACGTCATTTCCCCGGCGTTGCTAGAGAGGCGTGCGCTCCAGCCAGTTTTGCCACACAGCGTCGTCGCCGAACATCTCGATACCGGTCTCGGCGAGCGACGTTCGCCGCGCCATCGCCAGCAACAGCTCGGTGGCGCCGCCCCGTAATGCCACACTGCCCTTGCCGTGCTCGTGTGACCAG
>DASYJS010000357.1:0-38031 GCA_035996225.1 Mycobacterium sp.
ACTTATACAGCTGCACAAAGGGTTTGGCAGCTGGATCAACCGACCGGGCGATGGCGGCGCCTGCCTCGAGGTCGCTTCGCCACCCGGGCTGTCCCAGGACCATCCTGGCCGCTCCCTTGAGGGTGAGCGCCCAGGCGAGAGGCGATCCGATGACGAAGTCACCCATGGTGGGATCGCCGTCAGCCAGGTCGATGACACGCTGGGCCAGCCGCAGACTTTCGGCCGTTTCACCCACTTCCCACTTGGCCTGGGCGGCCGCGTAGAACAACCCGACGGTCATCGCCGGGTCACCGATCGACTCGACGAGCGTGGCGAATTCGGACGCCATGCCTGCCGCTTCGCGGTGATGCGCGTTGAACGTCAGCGTGGTGAGGTGGCCCGCCATGCCGAGGGCCAGCGATCTCTTGTCACCGGCGATGATGGTCAGCTCACGTAATTCCTCGAAGCCCGTGTCGGCGGGTGTGCCCCCCACCTGAAAAGCACTCCCGCACAACAGTGCTCGGGGAGCGATCCGCGAGGTCAGCCGATCGGGGTCGTCGGCGGGAAGCTGGTCAGCGACTCGGACCGCCTGTCGCCAACTCTCCCGCGCGGCCCGGATATCCCGTGCGCCGAACCAGGTGGCCGCCCGCATGTGCCAGTCGAATGCATCGCGCAGATCACCGGCGGCGGCGGACTGGGTGGCGACGGTCGCGGCCTGTTCGCCGGTAAACCCGCCAGGCCTTCCCTTCATTGCCGCGGCTACTCGGCGGTGCAGCTCTGCGCGCGCGGCCTTCAATTGGACCTCGTACGCCACCGCGTGAATCAGCGGATGAGAGAACGCATAAGTCGCTTGAGGCGTGGCCGCGACCTGCTCGACGAGATCCGCTTCCACGAGCGGCGCCAAATCCGGTGTGTCCAAAAGGATTTCCAGCAGCTCGGTATCGAACCGTGGGCCGATGACGGCTGCGGCGTGCAACGTACGCTTCGCCGTGGGGGTGAGCCTATCGATGCGGGCTCCGATGATCGTTTGCAGACTGGCCGGGACATGGATATCACCGACCTCCCGAACGCAGACGTAGGCGCCCGGATCACCCTCGAGTTCGCCCCGCTCGACCAGGTCGCGCACGATCTCCTCGGCAGCGAACGGCAGGCCTGCCGCCCGCTCGGTGATGACCGCCGGCAGCCCGGCGACCGAAGGATCGGTACCCAGCAATCCGTTGATCAACTCGCCGATGTGCGAATCACACAGCGGCTCAAGCTTGACCGGGTGCGCCCCGGCGATAGCCGACAGCGAACCCGAATACTGGGGCCGGTAGACGACCAGCAGCGTCGCGCGCATTCTGGGCACCATCGCCGCGAAGTCGGCGAGCAGCGACTCGCTGACACTGTCGATCCACTGCACATCCTCGACCAGGTAAATCGCCGGCGCGGGGCGGGCCAGCGATACGGTTTTGATGAGCTCAACAAGACGACGACGCCGGGCATCCGGATCGATATCGGGACACGGCCCACCGCAAATGCCCAGCAGGTCATCGAGCAGCTGCAGATCCTCCGCCCCGGCCTCGGGGATTTGGCTGCGGACCCGGGTCCGGGCCTCTTCAGGCGGGAGGCCGACGATGCCGAAGATCGCGCGCAGCAGCCGGGAGATCACCTGCAACGGGACATCGCGGGTGTGGGGTTCGCAGTACGTGACGAACACCTCGAAGCCGCTACCCCGCGCGATCGCGACGGCCTCACGGACCAACCGTGTCTTGCCGACGCCGGGCCGGCCCGTCACCGTGATTACGGTTCCCGTGCCGGCACCGGCCCGGTCCAGCAGTCCCGCGATGGTGCTCTTCTCCGACTGGCGTCCAACCAGCCGGGACTCCTGACGGGGTTTGAGCCGATGTTCGACGTCCGCGGATATCAGGCGACGCGCCGGCACGCCGACGTCGACGCCTTTGATGTGCACCGTCTCGCGCTCACCGAGCACAACTCGATCCTCGACGCGCCGGGCGGTCGACTCGCTGAGCATGACACCGCCTGGCGGTGCCGCGGCTTCCATCCGCTGCGCCATCCCTACCTGCTCACCGAGCGCGGTGTAACCGAGGTGGGTGGCGCCGACCTCGCCGGTGATCACCCGGCCGGAATTCAGCCCGACGCGCAACCGCAGGTCGATCCTGTCGCGGCGGGCAACCTCGACCGCCAAGCGCTGAGCGACTTGCTGAATGTCCAGGGCCGCGAGGCACGCGCGAAATGCGTGCCTTTCCAACGTGATTGGCGCTCCGAACAACGCCATGATGCCGTCGCCGGTAAACTTGTCCACGGTGCCGCCGTAGCGCTGCACCACGGTCGCCGACTGATCGACGAGCTCGGTCATCACCTCGCGCAGCCGCTCGGGCCCCAACGCCGCGGCAATATCCATCGACCGCACCACGTCGGCGAACAGAATGGTCACCTGCTTGTATTCGGCAGGCTGGGCGCTCTGCGTCAGGGCAGTGCCGCAGGCATCACAGAAACGCGCACCGTTGCGCGGCTGGGTGCCGCACACGTTGCACACGGACACTGAGGCCGTCACGACTTCGACCCTAGGGGTATTCCCCGCCAGGGGGAACCGACGGCAATCCGTGGTTACGCAGGCTCTTCCGAGTCATCGTCGAGGACGCCGACCGCAATGCCGTAGGGCAGAAAGCGCACCTTGCGCTTCGGATCGACATTGTTCTTGTTGGCCCGCAGCGCGTCGAGCTCGCTGGCATACACCTGTTCGACCTGAGCGCCACCCGCAGCGTCCACGGTGTAGATCGCCCATACGCCGTCGCCGGCCTCGCCGGCGGTCTCCGGGGCGGAACGGGGCCGCCGTGACAGGTCGTCGAAGAGCGCCGACCAACCCATCCGGGCACCTGGAACAGCGGCGAACCTGCCGATCCGCTCGAACACGTCGCGCAGCCCCTCGCTGCCCTCCCGGATCACCCGATCGAGGTCCTCGGGATCAAAACCGAACGCACCGTACTCGCCCACGCGGCCTCCTTTGCAGCTCGTAGCGTTAATGCCCAGTGTGCGCCCGCGCGCGGCGATCCGCCATGGACTTTGCTCCAAGGGAAAACGCCACCCACTAATAGCCGGGGCCCAGGAACGGGTTCTGGGAGTACCCGCCGCCGGGATACCCACCGCCCGGATATCCGGGGTACTGCTGGCCCGGATACTGCGGAGCCGGGTTCGCGGGGGCCTGACTTGCCGGAACCTGGATGGGGATCGGCACCGGAAGCAGCGGAACGTGGATCCACTGGGTTGTCATCGGCACCGTCGTGGTGGTGGTCGGTGGCGGAGGCGGCGGAGTCGTCGTGGGAGGCGGCGGTGGCGGCGTGGTAGGCGTCGTCATGACCGTCGTCACCGGCGGCTGAGTCGTCTGCGGTGGGCGCGGATGCGGATGCGTGACGACCGGCGGCGGCTCCGGGGTCACCACGACCGGTGGTGGTGGTGGCGGGGGCAACGGCGGCGGTTCGGGCGGCGGGGGCGGGGGTGGGGGCACCGAGCTGGGAACCGGCGCAGCGGTGGGCGGCGGCGGCACGGCCGTAGGAGGCGGCGGGACGGGGCTGGGTATCAGGGAGCTGACCGGTGGCAGCGGCATCGGTGCGACGGAGGGCACCGGAGGAGCCTGGTGGTTTTCTATCCCCGTCAACGTGTACGCCACGCCGCCGATCGCCGTCATCGCGACCAGTGCGCACATCCCGACGACCAACTGTGACAGCCGCACACTCCGCCACGCCCGGGCCCGGGGTGGGTCGATCACGTTCAGGCGCATCGACCAGCCGGCAGGATTGTCTTCGTCGAAGGCCTCGGGGGTGTAGGGCACCCGGATATCGCCGGGGTATTCGGTTTGCGACCAGGCCAACTCGCGATCGGTGAGTGCTTCCTCGTCGATCACCAGCAGGTCGCCGGCGGGAAGTTCGATGATGTCGCTTCCCGACGACGCGGCGAGCAAGGCGACGGACGTGCGGGTGCGGATGTCGACGTCTTCACCACGGGAAGCCAGCAGCAGCGCGCCGGCAGCGGCTGCGGATGCGGGTTGCGACGGCGACACGACCGGTCTACGGCTGTGCACCGAAAGGCGTTCGTTGACAAGCGGAATGCTGGCACCACCACCGACGGTGACCACCGCGGCGAGGTCGCACCAACCCTTACGGTGCCGGGAGAGCATATCGTCGAAGGCGTAGATGAAGCCGGTTAGCCGGTCCTGTATCAGGTCGCCCAGCTCGTCACGAGTGAACTTCATGGTGGCCCTACGGCCGCCGAGCTCAGCCGCGAATTCTGTTGCGCTTTCCGTGGATAGCTGCTCTTTGGCGGTACGGCACTGCTCCCGCAGCAGGGCGAGTTGTCCGACCGCGGCGGTGCTGGCCGGGTCGATCCCGCTGCCGTGTCCCAGCTCCTCGAAGACGCAGAGCAGCAAAGCCTGGTCGATCTCATCGCCGGAGAGATCCGCGTAACGCATTGTGGCGCTGAGCGGTTTGAAATCACCCGCCAGGTCTACCAGCGTGGCCGAAGTACCTGAGCCGCCGAAATCAACCAATCCGACGACTCCGGTTGCCGCGAGGCACAGCTCCGCGTTCGCCGCGGTCAGCGAGGCGATCGCGTCCGAAACCAGGCGCGGCGCCATGCCACTTCGGACGAACCCCAGATGTGTTCGCAATCCGTTGCGTAATGCCTGTGTGGTACCGGGTTTCCAGTACGACGGAACGGCGATCGAGATCTCCGAGGAACCCGCGTCCGCACCCGCCGCCAGCACCATCGCATCCAGCGCTTCGACCATCAACAGTTCCGGGTCGTGAGCGGAGCCGTCGCCCGACACCAGCGCCACCGAGTCGCCGATGCGCTCGACAAAACCGCCCAGCCGCATACCGGGTTCAGTCGGGTTCGGGTCTTCTTCGGGCAGACCAATTTTCGGTGCGCAGTGCGGGTACAGCGTTAGTACCGCACGACGTGAAACCGGTGGGTTTCCGTCACGCGCAGCGACCAGGTTCGTGGTCCCGATCGACAACCCAAGGGGGTCGTACATAAAGCGAATGCTTCCGTCTAAAGGGGTCGTGGCCAGCGTTAACGATAGCCGCGGACACGCGGAAAGCCGATGGCTTGCAATGCCATTGGTATCGCCCCGATGCGGTTGTGTCACCGAAGCGGTATCAAATACCCCTTGACAAACGCGCTGAGATCACACGACAGTCAGCGGCAGCGAACGCCTCGGCTCGAACTGAAAAGACGCGCCGCCACTGAACTTGACCACTTCCACCTCAGGTAGTTCGGTTGCGGTGGCGTCGGTTTCGGTGAGTTCTGCGGTCCAGTCGGTGCCTGTCCCGCTAACACGGACCTCGATATGCGGATCCACCGCGGTAGCGATCGCTTGCAGCGGCTGCGCAGAGTCCGGCGAGCACAACGAGATCCAGGACCCGTCGTCGTGCGCCGGCGACCGGTGGACGAGCAGCTGGTTCGATTCGACCTCTGCGGCAACGTAGCCCAGGGGGTTCAGCAGCGGGTGCAACTCGAGGACCCGCAGCACTCCTTCGATGCCCCCCGGAAGTCCCAGTGCGTGGTGAATGCGCTCGGCGGCCACGCCCGCGATGCCGATCAAGCCGCGGGTGCACACCGAAACGGCTTGGGCCTCGTCGGCGGCACGCGCCCGGACCGCAATCACGAACGACAGATACAACAGGTGCATCTGCAGGCAGACCTCGTCGGCCATACGGACCAGTGCCGAATGCGAAAAGGCGGCGAAGTCGAAATCGGACAACAATGCACCCGAGTAGTCCGCCTGCCCCTCGTCGGAGGAGTCGATGGGACCGAGTTCCCATGTCGCGGCCCGGGTTCGGCGAACGATGTCGAACGCCGGGATGCTCTGGGCCTCGGGGTAGGACTCGTCGATGATGACGGTCCACGCGCAGTGCGGATGGCGGTCCGTGGGCACCCGCGGCGGCCGGTGGATGGGTCGCACCTGGGCTCGCGCGTTGGTCGCCACCGCAGTGGCGTCGAACGTCGGATCCTCGATGGTGTGGCACATCCCGAACACGTACTGTTCGCCCATCGGCTCGACATCGAGCAGGGCACCGCAGTGGTCGAGGTGGAATTCACCGTGCCATCGGTCGTGGACGGTGTACCGGAAATCCATGAATTGCGGCGGTGCGCCGATGTCGAGCTGCAAGCCCTTGAAAATGGTGAGCACATCGGTGCCCTCGTACTTCAGCGCCTGCTGCATTCGCCTGGTGTAGATCGGGCTGGCTCCCGCCCACTCCTCGATGGCGATCTGCACCATCTCGTCTCTGCCGAACGAGCTGATACACCAGGCCATTCCGGACCGGTCGATCAGCTGCCCGATCAACAGCAGTTCGGGAACCAAGACGGCCAGCTGCTTGCGGGACAATTGCGCATAACGTGAAGGGCTGCTCACAGTACAAAAATAAACTCGACTATGTTATAAAGTCAATAATGTCCGTTGCTGCAGGCCAGACGTCCGGGCGATCCGTCAGCCCGACCCGGCGTACCAGCGCGCCGCGCAAACGCGGCGACGACACCCGGGCAAAGATCATCGGCGAGACGGTCCGCTGCATCATCGAAGAAGGTTTCGCCGCCGCGACCGCCAAACACGTGGCCGAGCGCGCCGGCGTCACGTGGGGCGTCATTCAATACCACTTCGGCGATCGCAACGGCCTGCTGATGGCCGTCGTCGACGACGGGGTGGACAGACTGATCGAGAGCCTGTCGTCGGCCGACGTCAGCGAGTTACCGCCGCAAGAGCGCATCGAAGTCGTCATCGACACCGCGTGGAGTTGCTACAGCAGTCCGACGTCGATGGCCGCCTTCGAAATCCTGCGGGCAACCCGCGGCGGCCTGGGTGAATCGTCGCGGCGACATCTGCTCGAAATGAACTCCGCGATCGGTCAGCTCGGTCGACTGATCACCACCGACCCGGCGAATGCTGGTGTGGCCGAAGTGATTTGGGCTACGCTGCGAGGGGTGGTGCTGGCACAGATGGTCACCGGCACGGCCGTCGATTGGAGCCTGGAACGACGGGCCCTGATCGACATGGTCACCCGTGTGCTGCAATGACGGGATGAGCCCTCATGATCTGGCAGCCGATGTCGAAGCAATCAAGCAGGTCAAGTATCGGTACCTGCGCGCGATGGACACCAAGCACTGGGACGACTTCGCCGCAACGATGACCGAGGACATCGTCGGCGCTTACGGATCGTCGCTGGGCAAGGAGCTGCACTTCGACAACCGCGTGGACCTGGTGGAGTATCTGAGCTCGGCGATGGGTCCCGGCGTCATCACCGAACACCGGGTGACGCATCCGGAGATCACCGTCACCGGCGATACCGCCTCGGGCATTTGGTATCTGCAAGACCGGGTCATCGTCGCCGAATTCAATTTCATGCTGCTCGGTGCGGCCTTCTACCGCGACCAGTATCGTCGCACCGCCGACGGATGGCGGATCAGCAGCACCGGCTACGACCGCACCTACGAGGCAACGATGTCGGTGGCGCAGCTGAACTTCAAGGTCAAGCCCGGTCGCGCTCGGGCGGATTTTGAAGAGGTGACTGCTACTTCGTAATCGCGATGACCGCGCCGGGCCGCAGCCATTTCATGATCGACACCAACTGAGCATCGTCGACCGCCACGCAGCCCTCGGTGGGCGCGCCGTCGGTGGTGTGGAAGAAGAACGCCGCTCCCCCACCGGGAACCTTGTTCTTGTTGACGCCCATCACCACCGCGTGCTTGTACTGCGGGATCTGCAGGTTCTCGCTGTCGGCCGTATTGAACGGGCACTGCGCCTTCTGGCAGACCTGCATGGAATTGAAGGTCGGGCTGTGGTCGTCGCCGCTCCACCAGTAATTCGACCCGCCGACTTGGGTGTAGGGCAGCCCGGTACCGGGATTCGCTGCCGTGCCGAACGCGGAGTCGAGGCTGTACACGCCCATCGGCGTAGCCGGAACCCCACTCTTGGCCTGCGCTGCCATGCCCGCCGAACCGACGTGCGTCGGAACACCGGTGCGCAGCGCCTGCCAGCCGGCGGCGGTGTGCTGGTAGATATCCATGGTCGCGTTCGAGCCGCCGGTGCTGACAACCGAAACCACTTGTGTGGCATTGCCAACCGCGGTCGCAAACCACGGAGTGCCGGGCGCGGTGCCCGCCGGAGCGGCGCCTCCCATCGGCGCGAGCACAACCGATACCCAAGCGAAGCACGCCACGGCAGATAGTGAAACTAGCAGTCGGCGCATACATTCCATCGTCCGGTGACACCGGCCCCAGGGTCAAGTCAAGCTTTAGCCCCAGTTGGGTCACAGCACCGTGATCAACGGAAAGCCCACCGCGGCAATGGTTTAGGCCGAAGCACCCAAAGGCACCCCAGGACGTAGAGGTATCCCAGCGACCACCCGGCCAACACATCAGACGGGTGATGCACGTTCAGGGCGACCCGGGAAATGCCCACCAAGACCAGAATGAGCGCGCTCACCGTGATCGCGACGTGGCCCGAAGTCCGACTCATCATCGGCAATACGACGGCCAGCAGGGCGAGCAAGGCGGCCATCGTCTCGAGCGCATGCCCCGAGGGAAACGACGTCTGGGGTGTGGCTAGCAGCATGGTCGGCGGTCGGGGCCGATTGGCCAGGGCCTTGGCGCCCAGCGTCACGAATCCGTTCAACAGTCCGCAGGCCAACAACAGCAGCGCCGCGCGCACATTGCGGCTGACCAACGCCCCCACCGCCGCCACCGTGTCCAGTAGCCGCAGTGGGACGGGGCCCAGCACGACCGACACCACCGCCCAGAACCGCACCCACGCCGGATGTTTCATCGCAATGTCGTGGGAGGCATTCAGCAACGACCAATCGAGGCCACGCAGCCAACCCCAATTCTGGCGGTAACCCACCCACATCACGGCATAGACGACGGCGGCCACCAGAGCGACGTAGACGGCCATGGCGAGCCGGGGGCGGATCACCCCCTAAGCGATACCAGGACCGCCAACCCCCACACTCGACGCCCCTGGGAAGGGCCATACTGGCGTCATGGCGGTCTTTGTCCGCAGATTGCTCGGCATCGGCAAGTTACCCGAGGATCTGCATGCTCAGGTCGAGGCGGAGGGCCTGCTCTATCTAGCCGACTACGTCGCGGTGACCAGGCGGTTCAGCGGCGTCGTCCCCGGTGTGCGGTTGCCGCACAGTGTCGCCTACTACACCGGTTCGCTGGTGCTCACCAAACACCGGGTGCTGGCGACGTTGTCGATGCTGCCGAAGCTGGCCGGCGTGACCGTCGACGCGTCCTGGGATGCCCAGACCGGCGCGGCCAAAGCCGAGATCTCGTCGGCGGGTTTGGCGGTCAACGTCGACGTCTCGCAGGTCGACGAGAAGTTCAGCGGCGAACTCTCGCTGCTCTACAAGGCCACCATCCCGGCAGATGTGCTCAGCGGGCTGCCGGCGCGGTCGTTGAGTTTTGACATGGCGCCGGACTGCGTGGTCCGCGCGGTCGGCGTTACCTATAGTCCGTGATCGTGATCCGCGGCCATGGCGGCTGCCGGAGCACCGCCAGGCTGCCGATCACCGCCGCGAGCAGGCCGGTGAGCACTCCGATCAGCGCGACGCGATTAGCGTCGACGGCGGGGACCCAGGACGCCTCGCCCGCGCTGATGACGAAGACGCCGAGCGGCTTTTCGACCGGGAGCACGGTGGCACCGTCGGCGGTCTCGTAGGGCTCGCCGTAGACACGCCGGGCGCCGCGGTCGATGGGCAGCTGGTCGAGCACGTCGGAATACTTCACTGCACGCTCCCTTGCTCGTGTTGTCGGCCTGCACCGTTGATAGATTGACGTTAATGCCATTCTCCTCTGGCGAATTCTCCGACGGCGCTGTGAGCGAACATGCGTTCAGCTCATCGGACCGCCGCGTCGTCTACCGGGTGATCGCCGAACGGCGAGACATGCGCCAATTCGTGCCCGGCAGCGTCGTGCCCGAAGAAGTGCTGGCCCGCTTGTTACAGGCCGCGCACGCCGCGCCCAGCGTCGGGCTGATGCAGCCGTGGCGTTTCATCCGGATCACCGATGACGCGCTGCGCCGGCGCATCCACGCGCTCGTCGACGAGGAACGCCCGCGGACCGCGCAGGCACTGGGACAGCGGGGCGAGGAATTTCTGCGGCTGAAGGTCGAGGGCATTCTCGAATGCGCCGAACTCCTCGTGGTGGCGCTGGCCGACAATCGCGATGCCCACATTTTCGGCCGGCGCACGCTACCGCAGATGGATCTGGCGTCGGTGTCCTGCGCGATCCAGAACCTGTGGCTGGCAGCCCGGGCCGAAGGACTCGGGGTCGGCTGGGTCTCGCTGTTCGATCCGCAACCCCTGGCCGCCCTGCTGGCAATGCCCGCCGGCGCCGAGCCGGTGGCCATCCTGTGCGTGGGCCCGGTGCCCGAATTTCCGGATCGGCCGGCATTGGAGCTCGACGGGTGGACCTCCGCGCGGCCCCTGTCGGAGTTCGTCTCGGAAAACCGATGGGGTCAGCCGCCGGACCCCCGGCCCGGCCAGCCCGCGCCGGGAACAGGCACGGGAACGGCCAGGACGGTGCCGTCCCATTCGGTGTGATGCATCAAGTTCTGCGGGCCGGGCCAATGCGCGGCAACCACAAACAGGGTGCGGCGATCGTTCCCGCCCAGCATGCAGGCGAAAGCCGCACGATCGAGTTGGACCCGAGCCAGCACCCCCCCGCCCTCGCGGACTCGCACGCAGCAGCGATCGGCGACATCGGCGTACCACGCCGCGCCGTCGCGGTCGAGGCAGATCCCGTCGGGTGAGTGATCCCCGACGTCCGCCCACACCCGGCGGTTCGACAGCGACCCGTCGGCGCCGATGTCGAAGGCGGTCAGCCGGTGCCGGTACGACTCGGCCACGATCAGCGTGGCGTTGTCCGCGGTAACCGCCATCCCGTTGGGAAACGCCAAGTCGTCGGCGACCACCCGGGCGCTCCCCGCACTGGCCAGGGCAACGAACCCGGGAGCCGGATCACCGGCGGGCGGCCCCGTGGCGAAGTCGAAGTTGACGTTGTTGACATAGGTGTTGCCGCGACCGTCGATCACGACGTCGTTGGGGCCGTGCGGCGACAGCGCCGACAGGTCGGCATATCGCGACAGCGTGCCGTCTGGGGACAACCGAAGCAGCGCCCGCTGCGAGCTCGATGTCAGCACCAGCCCTCCGGCTGCCGGCAGGAAGTCGAAACACATTGGCAATGACTGGTGTTCGAGCACGACCTCGGCCCGACCCGCCGGGTCAATGGCGCGGATCAGCCCCGCCGTCCAGTCGGCCACCCACAACCGCCCGTCCTGCCAGCGCGGCGACTCCAGCAGCCCCAACCCGGTGATCAGAGCATCCATTGTGCGTGCCTTCCGATTTCTGTTCGCGAAGATCGTTTCGACCAGCGGGCCGTCTCCTGTTGTCTGACTGGGTGACACACCCAGATTCATCGCAGCTAGCTGCGGTATCGTCGCCGGTCGCAAGGCAAAGGTGATAGAGATGACGGAAATGACCGGCGACAACGTACTGATCGTGCACTGGCACGACCTCGGGCGCTATCTCGGTGCCTACGGTCACCCGGACGTCTGTAGCCCACGATTGGACCGGCTCGCCGCCGATTCCATCCTGTTCACCCGGGCCCACGCCACCGCGCCGCTGTGCACGCCGTCGCGGGGATCGTTGTTCACCGGCCGCTACCCGCAAAGCAACGGGCTCGTCGGCCTGGCCCACCACGGCTGGGAATACCGCACCGGAGTCCAGACCCTCCCCCAGATATTGTCCGAATCTGGCTGGCGTTCGGCGCTTTTCGGTATGCAGCACGAGACGTCCTACCCAAAACGCCTGGGCTTCGACGAGTTCGACGTGTCGAACTCCTACTGCGACTACGTGGTGGACAAGGTCAAAGAATGGCTGCTGGAGGAAGCCCCGCGATCCGACGAGCAACCGTTCCTGTTGACCGCGGGATTTTTCGAAACCCACCGTCCCTACCCGCGGGACCGCTACCAGCCGGCCGACAGCGCGGCCGTCGACCTGCCCGACTATCTGCCCGACACCCCGGAGGTCCGCGGCGATCTCGCCGATTTCTACGGGGCCATCACCACGGCCGACGCCGCGGTCGGCCAGATACTTGACACGCTGGCCGAGACCGGCCTGGATGCGAGCACCTGGGTGGTGTTCTTCACCGATCACGGTCCCGCCCTCCCCCGCGCGAAATCCACCTTGTACGACGCCGGAACCGGCATTGCGCTGCTCATCCGACCGCCCACCGGCCGGGCCGCGGGGCCCCGCGTCTACGACGAGTTGTTCAGCGGAGTCGACCTGGTCCCGACGTTGCTGGAGCTGTTGGGCCTCCACGTCCCGGGCGAGATCGAGGGCGTGTCGCACGCGCACGCCCTGCTCGCACCGAACACGCCGGCCGATCCGGTGCGTGAGCAGGTGTACACGATGAAGACCTACCACGACTCGTTCGACCCGATTCGGGCAATCCGCACAAAGGAATACAGCTACATCGAGAACTACGTGCCACGGCCGTTGCTGGACTTGCCCTGGGATATCGAGCAGAGCCCGTCGGGTTTGGCGGTCGCGCCGTTCGTCAAGTCGCCACGTCCGGAGCGCGAACTCTACGATCTGCGAACCGATCCCACCGAGACCACCAATCTGCTGGCCGACAGCGACTCCGGCATGGATGCGATCGCCGCGGACTTGGCCGTCCGCCTTAATGATTGGCGCCAGCGCACCGGCGACGTCATCCCGTCGGACTTCGCCGGCAGTCGCATCGCGATGCGCTATAGCGAGACGTATCTACAGATCCATCACACGACGCCGACAAGCCGGTCGGCGATCGCCGCCGACCGCGGCGTCGAAGAGTAAGCAATCCCCGGCTATCCACCTGTGCGATGGGTACCGCCGACCTCGGCGACGATGAACACCCGCCGGAACGGGAAGATCGTCGTGCCGTCGGCCCGGGCCGGGTAGGCATCGTCCAGCAGCGGGATGAGCTCCGCCCGGAATTGCTCCCAGCCCGCGTCATCGAGCCGCTCACGCACCGGAACCAGCGCGGTGCCGGTGATCCATTCCAGCACCGGATGCTCCCCGGTCAGCTGGTGCAGGTACGTCGTCTCCCAGGCATCGACCCGGCAGCCCGCGTCCATCAGCAGATTGGCGTAATGCGCCGGCGGCTGGACCACCGCGCCGACTCGGAAAGGTATGTCGCGTAAGGTCTTTGCGTAATGCTCGCGTCGTGCCACCGCCCGTACGGCGGCGTGCGACGGCGTTTCGAAGTTGCCCGGGATCTGGACCGCGATCCAGGACCCGGACGGTAGTTCGCCGGCCCAGCGGAGCAGCAGGTCGGCGTGTTCGGGCACCCAATGCAGGGCCGCGTTGCTGACGACCACGTCGGTGTCGGGTTTCGGCTTCCAGTCGCGCAAGTCGCTGACGGAGGCATCGATCCCGCGTTCCCGGGCGGCGGCGACCATCTCCGGCGAGGTGTCCATCGCCTCGATGACCGAGCCGGACCAGCGCTTCTCCAGGTACTTCGTCAAGTTGCCGGGACCGCAGCCCAGGTCGACCACCCGGCGCGCCCGCTCGGCCCCCACCCTCGACAGCAAGTCGTAAAACGGGCGGCTGCGATGGTCTGCAAAGGCCAGGTAGACGTCTGGATCCCACATGTCGGTCCTCCTGATCAACACCGCCGCCAATCGGCCATATAGACAAAACCGTATTACCGCATGGTGTCAAACGCGCGGGATCCGCCGGTCCGGCGGGATAGCATCGGCATTCGTGGCGTCCGACACAGATCCCATCGATCCGCCCATTCCCGTTCCCGATGTTCCCGGTGCCGACGTAGCGGCCGGCGCCGACGGATTGCCCCCGCTCTCGGCGTTGTCGCCGCATGAGCGCAGGGTGGTCGCGGCGTCGGCGGTCGGTGATCTCGCGTTGCGCACCTGGGTGTCGTCGCTGCTGGCCGCGACGGCGGCACCCGCGGTTGTCGCCACCTCGTTGCGCCACACCAAATCCGGCACCGAGCGCAGCAACTTGAACTTCTACGCCGAGTTGGCGGCCGAGCATGACCCGGCGAGGTCGTTTCCGGCTCCCACCCAGCTGCCCCGGGTGTCATCGCGGCCGGCGGGACCACTCGCGAAATGGATCGCGCGCGGCACCGTCGACAACATCTCGTTCGCCAGCAGCTTCGCGGCGATCAATCCCGCGATGCGCCAACGGTGGAATGCGTGGGGATCCAACAACATCGTGCGCGCTCAGCATTGGCGCCACGACGACGGACCGCATCCCACGCTGTGCGTCATCCACGGGTTCATGGGGTCGTCGTATCTGGCCAACGGCCGCTTCTTCTCGCTGCCGTGGTACTACCGGTCCGGCTACGACGTCTTGATGTACACCTTGCCGTTCCACGGCCAGCGCGCCGAAAAGTATTCACCGTTCAGCGGTTTCGGCTACTTCGCCGGTGGGCTCAGCGGCTTCGCCGAATCGATGGCACAGGCCGTGCACGACTTCCGGTCCATCGTCGACTATCTGCGTCACACCGGTGTTGACCGCATTGCGCTGACCGGTATTTCGCTGGGCGGCTACACCTCCGCGCTGATCGGCTCGGTTGACGACCGGCTTGAGGCCGTCATCCCCAACTGCCCGGTCGTCACGCCGGCGACGATGTTCGACCAGTGGTTCCCGGCCAACAAATTGGTCGGCCTGGGGCTGCTGTTGTCCAATATCAACCGCGACGAATTAAACGCCGGGCTGGCCTACCACTGCCCGCTGAACTACCAGCCGCTGATTTCCAAGGACCGGCGGATGATCATCACCGGCCTCGCCGACCGGATGGCTCCCCCGGGGCAGGCCGAAATGCTGTGGGAGCACTGGGATCGCTGTGCGCTGCACTGGTTTCCCGGCAGTCACGTGCTGCACGTCAGTCAACTGGACTATCTGCGCCGGATGACCAGCTTCCTGCACGGATTTATGCTGGAGTAGCCGCCTCGGTTCGTGCCGTCCGATGGGCCCCCGCCACCGGAGTCGGCCAGTCCAGGCTCGCCAGCACGTCGGCGGGCGCGTCGGTGTGGCCGTCAAGTCGTTGCGTAGACAACAGATCCAACGCCGCCAGCGCCGGCCCTTGGTTGCCGCGCTGCGGAATCAGTCCGCCCACCGGCGGCGCGCCGTGCGGCGGCGCATCGGTGAGGAATGCACACGCGGCCGCGATCGTATTCTGGTCTCCCGATCGCGGACCGGCGATCTCGAGTGCAGTGCACGTCTCGCGTGCCGGATGCGACCGGATGGCCTCCAGCGTCTCGGCCAGGGCCGAGTCGACGACGATCTGGTATGCCGCAACATAATCCGAGTTGCCGCGCTGCACCGCACCCCACGTCTCGCGAGCCTTGGCAGTAAGCCAGCGCGGCACGTCGTCGGATGCGACCGCAGTGGCTTCCCAGCCGATCTCGCGAAGGTGGTCGGCAAGCCGCCGCGCCGCGACCTCAGCCGTCTCGTACAGGGGGATCACCGACGAGCGCGCCTGCAGCGCCGGCAGGTTGTCGGCGGCCGACACCGTGATACCGATCCATGTCTCGCGTCGCGAGGCGTCAGATGCGTTGTCGCGGCTCGTGATACGGATCCTGTCGGCGCGAATGCCGTAGCGGTCTAGGTATCCGGCGATCAACTCCAGGGGGAGCACAGCCCCGCCGGTGGTGGACGGCCCGATCCGCACCAACGCGGTTGTCTTTGCGGCGATAACCGATTCAGTGACGGGCTCGCCGGCTCGGTTGGAGCCGCGGCCCATGATGGCCAGCCGGCGCCTCAGGATCGTGGTGAAATGCAATCCACGCCACCAGCCGAACAACACCATCACCACGACACCGGCGATACCGAGCAACCAGTAGGCGCGAGCCGAGTGCCAGGGGTAGGCCAGCGCCGCGGGCACCACCGCCAGCGCCGCCAAGGTAATTCGGGCGCTCCCTGGGATCGGGATCGAGCTCACGAGGTGGTCTCCTTCCGTCGGCGCGCGGCGATCGCGGCCGCCGCAGCAGCAGCCGCAACAACCAAAGCCAGCGCGGCAGTCCCGGCGAACGCAACAGTTCGCGGGGTGTTGTCTTTCGGCGCCGGTGCCGGGGGAACGGCGACCGGCTTCGCCGGCGTTCCGGCCGGTCCGGTACTAGCGGGCAGTTCCCAAGTCAGGGCTGCCAGTGGGTCGACGCTGCCGGTGCCGACGATGTTGGAGGGCGCGCGGGCGCCGTTGTGCGCGGTCGCGGTGATCCGGCGCACCACCTCCGTGGCGGACAGGGTGGGGTACTTACTGCGCACCAGCGCCGCTACTCCCGACACGTAGCCGGCCGCGTAGCTGGTGCCGCTGAGCGCGGCCAGTTGCTGATGCTCGTCGGGCAGGCCGTTGGCGAGGCCGCCGCCGTCGCGATTGCTCACCGACACGATCCTTTCGCCCGGGGCCGCGATACCGACCCACGGCCCCGACATGGTGAATTTCGACGGCTGCCCATCCGGTGTCAAGGACGCCGCCGACAGCACGTAGGGCTGCCACCACGACGGCGTGGAGACCGACGTGACGCCGGCCCAATTCCGCGCATCATCCGGGTGCCCGAGATCCGTGAGCGCGTTTGACTCACAGGACGTTCCGCCGCCGACCGATCCGGTCGACCCGGTGTTGCCCGCGGCCGCCACGATCACCGCGTCCTTGTCCACCGCCGCGTAGCGGATCGCCGCGCCGAGCGTGGCCTGATCGACAGGCCGATCGGCGGGCACACAGGTCACGTCCGAGATATCGATCACCCGGGCACCCAGATCGGCCGCGTGCACGATTGCCCGACCCAGCGTCGCGACCTCGAGGGACACCCGTGCGACCATCGGATCGCCACCCGGCGTGCGCGGCGAGAACTTGCCCGACGCCGTGCGGATCGACAACACGCGCGCCGCGGGCGCGACCCCCGAGAAACCGTCCTCACTGGACGGCTGGCCGGCGACGATTCCGGCGACCAGCGTTCCGTGCCCGTCACAGTCGGTCAGGCCGTCGGTCGTTTCCACGAAATCACCACCCGGATCGACATTGGGTAGCCGAGGCCCCGGCCGCACACCGGTGTCGAGCACCGCGACCAGCTGGCCTTCACCGCGGGAGAACTGCCATGCCGCAGGAAGGTTCAGCATTCCCTGGCTTGGCGTCACCGCAGCGGGATCGCTACCGGGTATCACACCGGAGGTGCTACAGGGCCCGCGCTGCTCCATCGGCTGCACCGGTCCCGCCGTCCCGGGAGGCGGTTGCACGCCCGGGTCGACCACCGGCTGGCTGATCGCGGACGCCGACGGACAAGCCCACGGCGCAACGGCCTGCGAAAAAATCAAAGCCGCTGTGAGGCAGGCGAATCCGACACGGATCATCGATTGAGCACCCAGGTGAACAGGCCGACCAGATAGGCGATTACCGGAATCAGCGAAGCATCCAGACCGGTCGCGACGAAGCCCAACAGCCGGCGCAGCGGCAACGAATAGGTTTCCGGCGAGGCGATGCCCGGGTTCAGCGCCACCACGGCCCACGCCAACACCAGCACGACGAGCACCGCCGCCGCGATCAGTGCGGCGAGGTAGCGTCCGGTCGAGGCGTAGAACACCAGCAGAACACCGGCGACGAGGTAGGGCTGAGCCAGCAGCCAGGCCTTGCACGCGGCCGAATCCCACACGCGGGCCCGCAAGACCGACGTAGCCGCAGTTGCCGCGACCACATACCATCCCCAACCGCTCAGCGACTCGGGGCGCAACCCGATCGCCACCGATCCCAGGACACTGAGCAGCACGGCACCAGCGATGAAGCCACTCTGGTGGGCGTCGGCGATGCGCACCCGCCGGGGCAGATCCTCGAGCACCCGAAGCGCCGGCGCCGATGGGCTCGGATCACCGGGTGCCGGAATGACCGGCAACGGGAAGCGCGCCCACAGCGCGGAAAGCTGCGCGGCCTCGATGGTCACCAGCAGAGCCGCCACGATCAGGCCGGCGCCGATGGTCAATATCGGTAGCTGCCACAGCAATTCGGCACCGGCGGCCAACAACGCCCCAGCCCCGACCACTGCGGTCGCGGTGAAGATACCGACAACCCGCTCGCGCTCAGTGCTCGGCACCATCAGGGCGATCAGCGACCAAGCGGTGACGCCGGCAGCGGCCAGCACCAGCTGTGCCGCCCCGAACTTCCCCGGTACCGCCAACGCCAGGGCGGCGCCAATCGGCACCAGCGCTGCCACCGACAGGGCCATCCCGGTGCGTTCGGAACGCAGCGTGACGAACAAGCCGGCGATCGCGGTCACCGCCGCGATCACGCTGACCGCGACCAGTCCGGTCAGTCCACCGGTGGCCACCCGGTAGGTAACTCCCAGGCCTGTCGCCAGGAAAACCACGACGATCGCGGCGGCCAGCGCCCCGCGCTGGATCTGCGTTACCCCCCAGGGCTTGCGCCGGGAGGTCGAGAAGATCATCGCGGCGTCGGCGATGTCCTCGACGATGCCAGGCGCGGCCGGGCCGATCGGAACCGGCTGCAACGCAAGCAGATCCCCGTCGACGACTCCGACGGTGTCCAGGCTGGCGTCCAGGCTGAACGGCGCTCCCCCGATGGGTGCCAGGCTCAGGTGGGAAACCCCGCCGGTGCCCACTGCACCGTCATTGAGGTCACCACCATCGCCGTTCTGGGCCGTCGGCACCACCAATCGCTGTACCGCGGGCAGGATTTCGCGCAGCGGCAGTTCGGCGGGCAGCGCAATTTCTGTCAGCCTGCTGTGCGCGAGGATAGCCACGCGAACGACGGGCATGACGGCGCCGGAGGTCACCGGACCCTCGAATTAGACTGGGGCCGTTCCTGGGACATCGTGCTCTCTCTCTATCTCGTTGTGGTTACGCGTACTGGGTGGACAAATCTCGGGACAGCCGCTGGGTGGGGAACCAGTGACCATAGGGCAGGGAGGCGGTCAAGTGCTCGATGGCGACGCCAATTGCGAACGGGGTTCCTGGGCGAAACGTCGAGACCCATTCGCCGTCGAACGCGCGGGACGGGCTGACCACGAGCCGGCCCGCGGTGGTGTCCACGATGCTCACTCCGACTTCGGTAGTGGCATGCTGCCCGTCGCGATGGCAGCCGGCGACGACTTCGACGTAACTGCGTGGACCCGTGAAAACCGATTCCACCACCGTTCGCGAAGATTCCGGAATCCCCAGGTAGTCAAGGACTTCCACCAGCGACGCACCGGCGCGCAGTCGCTCGTCGGCCCGGGCTCCGACGCGTGTCGGCATGCTGAACTCCGCGAACTGCGCGGGCGCGCGCTGGGCCAGCCCGACGCCGAGGACCGGAACCAGCGCCCGGGCGTCGTCGATATTCATAGCAGTGAACGTGACCAGTTGTGCGCTGCGCAGCGCGACGATGGTCACCGACGACTTGCCGGTGGTGCCGGCCCGCCGCGCGACCACGCCGCGCAGCAGCTCGCCGGCACCGCTGGCTGCGCCGGAGCCCACGTAGCGCAGATCAAGCCATTGGTCGGGAAAACACACCACCTTGATCCAGTCGGCGACCGCCGGATTCACGACACCGTCTGGCGACATCAGACCCATCCGGGTCAATTCTTCCTGCTGACCTTGGCAGAACGCGGCTCGTTGCGCGGCATCGCGGTAGGGCGTCGTGATCGCCAAAACCCATGGGAAGCTGCCCGCTCCAATGGTTTCGGCGATGAACCACGCGTTTTCGACCGTCAGCTCGACGGCATTGGGCTCGACACTCATCGAGACGGGACTAACCGCCCCACTTGGCGGCCTCAGCCGTGTCGCGGGCATACATGGCCAGGGTGTTGGAGTCGTGCGTGCTGGCCATCGACTGGTAGGACCGCACCAATGCCTCCATGGCCTGGTTCCACTGGGCCTGCCAGAGCTGGTAGCTCATACCGGTGTCGCCCTGCCAGCCGTTCTGCAGCGCGGCCTGCTCGGTGGCGATATCGGCGCCCAGCCCCTGCATCGTGCCGGCGTAGCCCGACATGTCGGCGGCGTGGCTCAGCATCGCCGGGTAGTTGTACATAATCTGTGACATCACAAGTCCTTTCGTGGTTATTGGTGGTCGGCTCAGAACCCGTTGTAGCCGGACGCGGCAGCGGCGTCGGCGGCCACATAGGTACCCGCTGCATCACCGAGGTTGGCCTGGGCGATATCCAACAGGGTGTTGACTCGTGCGGCCATTTCCACAAACCGGGCGTGAGCGGCCTGAAACGCCGCCGAGGACTCACCCTGGTGGAACGCCTGGGCCGACATCGCTTCCTGCTCGGCTTGGTTGATCGTGCTGCGCAACACCGCCGCCTTGGCGCTGAACGCCGACTGCGAGGCCACCAACTGTGGAATGTGAGCATCCAGAAGACTCATAACGTTTCCTTTCTCTTCTGTCCCTTACGATTTCGATTACTGGCTGACATGCGGCTAATTGTCTTGCTAACTTTCGGGGCCCCCTCCCCCCGCCTCACCGGGCTCGCCCGCGGCCTCGCCGTTGTGATCCCAGGTGCCCGGCACCATCGGCATCCGTGGGCCGCTGCCGAACTCATCGCCGGCCAGCTTGGTCAACCCCGAGGCCGGTAGATCCGCGTCTTTGTGCGCGGTTCCGGCGAACCCCAGCCTGCCGGCCCCACTGCCGGAAGCCGTCGCGGCGGCCAGCCGCTCTTCTTCATCGGCCGGGCCGCCCCAGTCCGGGTCGACGTCGACATTCATGTCCAGGAACTCATCATCGTGATCATGCATTGCGGCCCGCCGGCGCCGCCGCGCCGCGGCCGCCCGACCCGGCACCGCCGCGGCGGCTGCCGGAATGGTCGCGGCCGGGGCCTTGAGCCCACTACGGCCACCCACCGTCGGCGAGAAGCCGCCTTCTGGGCCACCGCCGAGGGCCACCGCGTAGGGAAAGGCCCATGGCGCCGGCGCCGGTGCCGCAGGGGCGGCCGCACTGGCAGCCGGGGCCGGCGCGGTCGCCGGAGCCGAAGCGGGCGCCGGCGCCGTCGGGGCCATGGCGGCCACCGGAGGCATCGAGGGAGCTTGAGACGCGAGAGCGGGTGCCGGTGGCAGAGCCTCCGCCGGCGCGGCGTCGGGATTCTGCAAATAGAAGTAGGCACCGAGGCCGATAACGAGCGGTATCAGCAGGAACGGTGCGGTCAACAGCACGGTCCAGAACGTAGTACCGAATGGAATGAAAAACGCCTCGTAGGCGATGAAGAACAGCAGCGGGCCGTTGGCCACCAGGAACGGCCCCAAGGCCTGCATGAACTGCTGGATCATGTCGGACAGATTCTGGAAGAACTGCTGCAGTTGCTTGAGGAGGTTTTCCAGCCAGTTCCCGGAGTCGTTGGCCTGTTGCGCGGCAAAGGTCGACACGTTGTTGGCTTCGGCACCGGGACGCAGCACGTTGGGCGCCGGGTCCGTCTGCGGCGCCGACGCCAGGGCCGCATCGGAGACAACCTGATAGGTGCTCATCGTGGTGGCGGCCTGGACCCACATCCGCGCGTAGTCGGCCTCATTGACCGCAATCGGGATCGTGTTGATCCCAAAGAAATTCGTCCCCACCAGCACCCCGTGGATGGTGTGGTTGGCGGCCAACTCGCCCAGCGTCGGCATTGCCGTCAAGGCCCCGGTATACGCCGCCGCCGCGACTTCATGCTGCGCGGCCACACCCGCACTGTCGGCACTGGCCTGCATCAGCCACGCCAGATACGGCACGTGCGCGGCCGCGTACTGCTCGGCGCTGGGCCCTTCCCACACCCCCGCTTGTACCTCCCCCAGAAGCCCACTGAGTTCGGCTGCCGCATCGGCGTATTCGGCGCTGAGCGAGGTCCACGCGCCGGCAGCCGCCAACAGCGGCCCCGGTCCCGGACCGGCGGTCAGCAACGCCGAATGCACCTCCGGCGGAGCAGCCATCCAGATAGGCGCGGTCATTATCAGGCGCCTGCCACTCCGTACGTGACGGCCGCCGCGGTGTCACCGACGAGATAGCTTGCCCCGGATCCGGCCACGCCTACACCGGCGCGGCCGAGTTCTTCCACGCCCTCGGCGGCCACCGCGGAGTGCATCTGGCCCTGGGCGCTGAACCCGGCGGCCGTCGTCAGCGACACCGGATCCGCCGCGGGCGGCAGCACTGCCGTGATCGCCGGAGCGGCCGCCGCGTGCACGGCCGCCAGCCGCGCCGTCAGCGCCTCCACCGCAGCACTGGTCGCCACCAGGCCTTCAGGAACTACTCGCAACGTCATAACGGCTCCTTTTGTTGCGCTTCACTAACCATCAGCGGGCGAAACCATCGTCGGCTCCCCCTACAACAGACTCGCCAACCAACGGGTTGACCAACTGCACGTACGTCGGGCTTTCACTGTCTCCCAACAGAATTGCCCGTCCGGCAGGCAACCGGCCAAATCGTTGACCCCGGATCTTGCCGCTGTCTTGCGGATTACCCGCCAGCATCAACGTGGTTGCCTGCAAGTCGTTGAAGCGGCGCAGCAACGGACTGGTCATCAGCGCGTGCCCCGACCCCGTGGCCCGTGCAGTGACGATCACCCGCAGCCCCAGATCAGCGGCCTGGCTGAGTTCCGGGATCAGGCTGGTCCATGGGCGCTGCCCGATGTACGGGCCGCTCATCGCCGGTGCATCCGGAATCTGGTCCACGTCGTCGATGATCAGGTAATGGGTGTGGCCCTCATAACTCCAGCGGGCCAACTCCGCCGGCGACAAGCCCGCCGGCGGGCGCCGCGATCCGATGATGTTGGACAGCCCGAGCATCGCCGGGATGATCCGGTCGATGTTCGCGGTGTATTCGTTGTCGGCGAAGAGCGGCTCCTCGACGAGATGCAGCCGGCGATCCAGCACCGTGAAAGCCACCTGGTCCGCGGTGGAATGCTCGCGGATGGTGCGGATGATGTGGCGCAGCAGCGTGGTCTTGCCCGCCTTGCTGTCACCGAACACCATCAGCAACGGGTTGTCGGTGAAGTCGAGAACAACCGGTGCCAGGTCCTCTTCGCGCTGACCGATGACCACTTGTTCGGATCCCCGATACAGTGGCCCGAGGGCATCGGGGGCCAGGTTGGTGGGCAGCAGCCGGACCGGCGGTGCGGCCACGCCCGGGTAGCGGGCATTGATCGCGGCCACTGGGTTTGTTTCCGCGTCCAACGCGGGGCTTGCGAACAGGAAGTGCTCGGCGGCCATGGTCAACCCGCGACCGGGCTGGTCGGCCGGCACGGCGTCGGCCGGACGGCGCAGGGCCCCGACCACCCGCACATTGCTGTCCCGCGCGTCGTGCAGCTTGAGCTCGAGGCGCAGCCCGAGGCCGTCACGCATCGCCAGCGGCACCTCCAGCCAGCTCGGGGTGGTGACGATCACGTGGATGCCGTATGCGAGACCGACATTGACAAGTTCAGTCACCTTGGCCAGCAACGGGTTACGCGTGTTGAACTGGTCGGTGTTGTCCCGGGCGAATGCGTAGAGGTTGTCGACGACCAGGAACACCTCGCCGAAGCCGTCGTCGTGAGTCGAACCATGCTTGTCCCGGAAGGCCTCTCGCTGTTGCCGGGAAAGCAGTAGCTGCTCCAGCTCACCGAAGGTGCGGCGAATACGTTCGGGCTCCAGCGGCGACGCGACGCTGCCGACGTGCGCCAGATCTTCCAGCGCGCGTAGCTGCCCGCCCCCGTAGTCCAGGCAGTAGAACGTGACATCACGAGGCGAGTGCAGACTGGCTGCCGACAGGATAAAGGTCTGCAGCGCAGACGATTTGCCGGACTTAGCGCCCCCGTGGATCACCATATTGCCGGACGCCGACGTGGCATCGAACACCAGCGGGTCGCGGCGCATCTCGAATGGCTTATCGATCTCACCGAGCGGCCAGCGCCACTGCCGGTCCGGCACTCCGGCGTGAGCCAGCACCGCGGTCAACGGGATCGGCTCGTCCAGCGGCGGCAGCCACAGCTGCGGTGCCCGCGGCCCATAGCCGGCGAGTTGCTCACCGATGGTGGCGATCAGCTTGCGCGGCGGTTCGGCCAGGTCTTGTTCGTCGGCTCCGGTGATCACCGTGCCCTGATCGGGCTCCACCCTGCCGGCCGTGAACAGCTTCGGCTGCGGAACAGAATGCACCACCAGGGTTTTAGCGGTCTGCGGCGGCTCGTAGATGCCGTCGACATAGGTGCTGCGGAACTTGATCGGGGCCGCACCGGGAGCGGGCACCAGGAAGCCGATGCCCTTGTGCTCCTTGCCCGATTCGATGTGGTAGGCGTCGTCCACGCCGATGATCTGGCGAGACACGCTGGCACTGGCCACCTTCAACCCGATGCGGTACGAGGTGTTCTTGTCGATGTCCTTGATCTTGCCGACATCCAGTGTCTGGGACGCGAACAGAATGTGGATGCGGAACGAGCGGCCCTTGCGCGCCACGTAGTCGAACAGTTCCGCGTACTCCGGGTAGTCGGCCAGCATCAGCGTGAACTCGTCGGCGACCACGAACAGTGTCGGGATCGGCGGTAGATCATGCCCGGCGGCGATGGCGTTCTCGTACTCGACCACCGAGTTGAACGCACTGCCCTGAACCCGGCGGCCGGCCTCGCGAAGCAGCGTTTCGCGTCGGGCCACCTCGCCGCGCAGCGTGTCGGCGAACCGGTCGGCCAGCGACTTCTTCTCGGCCATGTTCGAGATCACCGCGACGACCTGCGGGAAGTTCCGGAAGCTGTCAGCACCGGCCTCACCCTTGAAGTCGGCATAAATGACGATGAGCCGATCCGCCGAATGAGTTGTCAACAGCGACAACAGAATCGACATCAGGGTCTGCGACTTGCCGGAACCGGTCATACCGATCATCAGGCCGTGCGGACCCATGCCGCCCTCGGCTTCGTCCTTGAGGTCGAAGAACAGCGGTTCACCGGTCGCGGTGACACCGATCGGTACCCGCAACTCGTCGTCGCGGCAACGCGGTGCCCACAGCGTCGGCACGTCAAGCTGCGATGCGTCCGGAACACCCAGCAGCGTTGTAAACGTGGCGCCACGAGTTGCCGCCGAGCGCAGCCCGGTATGGGTGGGATTGGAGTCCCAGCGCGACAGCTGACGGGCCAGGTGGGCCGCCTCGTCGACGCCGAACTGATCCGCGTTGTCGATGTAGGCCTGCCAGCCGCCGGTCTGCCAGCGTTGGATGGCGCCGGCTCGGCTGCCCCCGCCGTCCCGCCCGATGACGCGCAGAATCGGCTTTTCCGGATCCGAATACTGTTCGCGGTTCGGCGCTGTGCTGCTGCGGTGCACGACGGTGACCCCGGCCCGGCCGATCGCCAGCGCCGAGGCATTCACGTCGTAGTCAGGATCGTCGACGATGATCAACAGGTGCCGCAGCGCATCAGACGGCCCCCCGGTGAACGCCGGGCGGTCGGCCAGCGCGGTGCCCAGCATCAAGACCAGCTCATCGGCGTTGGTGGCCAGGAGCCGGGCGGGCCCCACGCCATCCACCTCGCCGGGAATGTCGATGTGGGGCAACCACTTCAGCCAGGACCAGTCGTGGTTCTCCAGATCGCGGGTCGCCAGCGCCACCCCCAGCACCGTCGGGTCGTGCCAGGTCACCGCCTGAGCGACCCAGGCCCGCAACACGCCTTGCACCTCGTCTGGCTCGCCGAGGACGGTGATCCGGGAGACCTTGGTCAAATCGATTCCGGTGGGCACATCGCGCACCGTTCGCTGGACGTCGAGCAGGCTGCGTAATGCGCTGTGCGACACCGGTTCCAGATCGATCTCGTCGGCCGCGTCCTGGACCCGTACCGCGGTGGCCAGGGGAACCTGGTGACGCCCGGCCCGCAACACCAAGAAGTCGGGGTCGCGTGGGTCACGTTCCCACTGACGGCGAGATCCGGGCACCGTGGCCAGTGCCGCCGGCTCGGGATGGGACCACTGCGCGGCGGCCCGCTGCTGGGCGGCCTGGGTGCGGATGTTGTCCCGAACCACCGACAGGTAGCGCAGATAGTCGGCGCGTTCGGCGTCGACCTCCTCGGTGCGCATCTTGTTGTCGTTGCCGCGATAGAGCGCGGTTGCCGCCAACAGCAACACGAACGGGAAGAACAGGGTCTGCGGGGAAATCACCTTCATTCCGGTGGCGACCAGCGCGACGATCATGCCGACGATCAGGATCACGATCACATAAGGCATCGCGCGCCGCAGGAATGACGGCGGAATCACCCGGGGCAGTTCGGGAGGCGCCTCGATGGTGATGGTGCCCTGGCGGGTGCTCGGTGGCGCCAGCCGCCGGCGCGTTTCGAAGATCAGTCGGCTCATCGGGGTCCTCCTTCGGCCGACACCGCATGACCGGGCCTGCTGTCGGGCGCCAAGCCGTCGTGTGCGAGCAACGCGTCGGCGCGCGATAGCGTCGGGCCCGTCGCGAACAGCGACAGTATCGACCACGGAATAGGAACGGGGGTTGGGGTTAGGCCAAGGGCCTCAACGGTTTTGCCGCGTCCGGCGGCTCCGTTCTCGGCCTCGTTGTCGATGCCGTAGCGCACTCCGGTGTCGGAGACCCAAAACAGCGAGCCGGTGCCGGGCGAGGTCGCGCTACCGCCCACGGTCTGAGTGAAATAGCCGGTGCCCGGTGCCAGGGCGACTCGGGTGGCTATTCCTTGGGAGCCACCACCGATCAGGTTCACGGTGCGAACCGCGTCGGGCACCGGCAGCCCCGAGCCGGCCAGCAGGCTCAGCGAGCTGCTTGCGGCCCCGGCCGGCTTGCCCCAGTAGGCACAGGTGACGGGATCTTTTGACGCGTCGACGAGGGACACCTGGCGGTCGGGAAAGCGCGTGGTGTCCAGCATCCGTGACACCGGCAGCTTGGCCACCTCGTCGGCGCCCAGACGCGGCGGTTGGTCCAGGCCATAGGAATTGGTGTTACGCAGGATTGCGGCGAGCACCGGCGAGATCGGTTGCAGGCCGTCCGGCAACACCGCATAGTGCCGCAGGCTGCCCGGATCGACGGCGTAGGACGTCACTACCGCCCCGATCGGCGCTGGAACTGGGTAGTTCGCCGGGGCGCCGGCGTTCGGAATGCCCGGCGCGGTCAGCGACGGCGCTTCGGGTATCGCATTGAACAGCCCCGCTGCGATGGGCCGCGGTGTGGGCACGTCGGCACCGAGGCCAAGTGCGTTGGTGACCGCGTGGTTGGTCAGGTCGATCTGGCTGCGCTTGCCGTCCCACAGCAGCCAGGTGCTGGTGCCCTTGTCACCGGTGAACTCGACCAGGATCGCATGCCCGGCCGCGATTGCGGCGGCACGTGCGCCGCTGCTGTCGGGCGTGCCGGCGATCACGGTGACACCGGTGCTGTGCACAGCGTGCGAACCCTGGGCGGCCTCGTTGACCGCATCGCATACCGTCCAGTTCGCGTCATGAGATGTGTTCTGCACCATGCGTTCTGGCGCGCCCGGAATACCGATCAGGTTGCCGCGCGGAAACCGGTCCAGCTCACTGCTTTTCACGGTGGTGGGGTTGACCGGTTTGCCGACGATCAGCCGGGCCGAGGTCAGGTTCAACACGGGATGTAGGTCGTCAGCCACCCGCACGTACAGTGCGGCGGTCGACCGATCGGCAAGCACCGCGTTGGTGCCCGCCTGCCCGTTGGGCCGGATCATCGAGAACACGAAGCAACCCGCCAAGCCGGTGATCAGAATGACCGCGCCCATCAGCACCGCGCGCGACTGGGTACGCAGCGGGTCGACCAGCATCCTGGTGTCGTGCAAGGCGATTCCGGCGGCGATGCGGCGCATCACGAAGCGCCAGCCGGTCACTTGGTGCCGGGTGACGAAACCGCGGCGGTAGACCACCTTGTCGGGGTTGTCGTTCACAGGGGTACGTGAGGTAAACGAACGTCGTGCCCCGGCCCATTCGCCATCCGGCTCATTGTTGGTGGTCATGCCGGCACCGAGAGCCCCAGGCCGCGCAGCAACGGCTCTACCGAATTACTGACGTCCCGGTCGGTGATCGTCATCAGCTCCTCATTGGTGAACGCACCGGTTCCCGCCTGTTCTGAATGGTCCAACCGGAATTCGCGCTCTTCCTCGGAGCGCTCGACGATGTTTCGGACGAAACGGCCGTTACCCGCAATGTCGAGGTTGCGGCGCTCGATTCCGTTGGAGTCGGGAGTGCTGGCCGTCGCCAATTTCGCGAACAGCGCCTCCATATGGTCGAGCGCGGATTTTTCGAAGATGCTGTCTCGCTGCTCGGCCATCGTGTGGGCGATCTCCACCAACTCGTGGGAGTTGTACGACGGGAAGGTGATGTTGCGGGTGAACCGCGACCGCAAACCCTCGTTGGTGTCCAGGAACTTGTCCAGATCCGCCCGGTAGCCGGCGATGATCACCACCAGCCGGTCGCGGTCGTTTTCCATGCGGGCCAGCAGCGTGTCGATGGCCACCAGGCCGAAGTCGTTCTTCGCGCCGGTGGCCACCAGGGCGTAGGCCTCGTCGAGGAACAACACCCCGTCCAGTGCGCTGTCGATGATCGCGTTGGTCTTTGCTTCGGTCTCGCCGATGTGCTGACCGATGAGGTCGGCGCGGTGCACTTCTCGGATGTTCTCCCGCTTCAACAAGCCGAGGCCGCAATAGATTTTGGCGACCACACGCGCAATGGTGGTCTTACCGGTCCCGGGCGGCCCGGCGAACACCAGGTGGTGGGCGCGTTGCGCAACCTGGAGTCCGCGCTGCTTGCGGACCAGTTCCATGGCCACCGAGCTCTTGAGCCGCGATACCTGGTTTTTCACCTCGTCCAGTCCGATGAATTCGGTGAGCTGGCGTTCGGCCTCGTGCAGCAGCACGGCCTTGCGTTCATGGGCGGCGGGGTCGACAAAGTCTTCGGCGCTGGGCTCGGTTTCTAAGTCCCAGGGATCGGTGCGGGCCTCGATGCGGGCCGCATTGGTGGTCACAATCCCGAAACTGGTGTCGGACAGCGCCGTTTCGACCTGTTCGTTCTCGGGGTGTGCCGCATACAAGTCCTGCAGGACTTCGCTCGCCGACTCTTCGTCGACGTGCACGCGCAGGACGAGCGCCTTTGCCAGCGCGCCATCGACGGCGGCCACCTCGACCGGGCCGTCGGGTTCCTCGAGATACGACAACGCGGGGGCGAACATGCCCAGCCTGGCCAGCGCGGTGCCCAGAGCGATCTTGGCCGCGTGCGCGTAGGCCTCGTCGAGATCGGAGTCGTTGACGATCGGGGTCAGCAGCTTGACGACGTCAGACCAGCGCTCGGCGCGGTAGTTGACGACGACCGAGATCCACCGCGCCTCACGCGAGCTCGGGCGGCGCGCGGTGAGCGCGGTAACGATCTCGTCCGCATCGGCAAACCGCCCCTCCGTTGCCAGCGCCGCCGCATAGGCGAGATGAAACTCGTCGGGGTTGGTGGCGCGAAACTGCAGATACAGTCCGCTGTCGTAGTGGAAGCCCAAGGCGCCGGGCGCCAAGTCGACCTGCCGCTGCAACACACCCGAGGTGGCCGCGGTGCGCGAAACCGCCTCGAGTACCCGGAAGGACGCATCCCCGGCGGCGGCGAGCCCGGTCCATGCGTCGCACTGGTCATGGGCGACGCGGGTCAGCGCCGTAAAGCCGGAACGAGCGGCGGCGAGATCGGCCGGACGCTGGCGTTGGTAAACCGCGATGCCTAGTGCCCGGAGACACGTAGCAAATCGGCTGACGACGTCGCCATCGACTCTGCTGTCCAAGCGCGAAGTGCCCGGCTGGACTGCGAGCGCACCACTATCACCGCGTTCCACGGCCGCCATTTTCCATGAAGATAGTCTCCCCTAACTTAACCTGCTGAAGTTAGCATTGCATAAGCTAACTGTCGAGGACTCCCGGACCCGTGCGACGGACCACCCGCCAGCCCTCGCGGAGGCTCTGACCACAGTGTTCTGCGTGATTCACCGGCGCACCTCTCCAGTTGTGGCACAGGACGCACTCGTCCTGGCGGCGAAGCTTACTGAAAATCATTTTCATTAGCAAACGTGTCGCTGCCAGCTGAGCGGAGTGGCATCCAGCCCGGCGCGGTCATAGTGACGACTCCTTACCGATCGGGGTGAACGTGCGGTATCCGCCGAGGCTGGCGGACGGCTCAGCAAGCACGCAAGTACTAGTCGGCCACTGGAGCGGAAAAGTTCCCGGCCAGCAAGTTTCGCCGCCGCTACGCATCCGCCAAACACGCTGGATATTGCTTTCATTCAGAAAACTGGTCGGGCTCGCTGTCGTGGGCACGGCCCTCGGCAGAATCGTCACCGGGCTGCCAAGTACCAGGCAGCATCGGGACACGCGGTCCGCCGCCGAACTCATCACCGGCCAGCGTGGCCAACCCCGCCGCCTCGGCGACGCCCCTGCGGGCCGTCCCAGCAAACCCCAGAGCACCCGCCCCCCGGTCGGACGCTGCGGTCCCTGCGGGCTCGGCGGCTGACGGGCCGGCCGCTGCCCCATCCTCGCCGTCCAGGAATTCGTAACGGTAGCCGGGGTGGTGGCCCCTCATCGCCGTCCGGTGGCGCCGACGCTCTCTACTCTGTTCCCTCGCTGCTGCCGCTGCCGCCGCGAGGGCCGCGGCCGAATCGGGCTCCGGAGCCTTGCGCTGTGCGCCGCTGCCCATCCCCGCGCCGGCGCCAATGCCGGGGCCTCCCGCCAGATACGGGTACGCGGCCCCCTCGATACCGGCGGGCGGCGGTGGGGATCCGGTTGCCGGTGTCGAGGCCGGCGCGGATGCCGGAGCCGAAGCCGGGGCAGAAGACGGCGTCGGGGCAGCGGCGCTCGCCGCAGCAGGGCTACCTGTCACCGCCAGCGCCCTGGGCGCCTCGGGCAGTGGTGCGGCCGCCACGGCCGGGGCCGCGGCGGGGGCGGGTTGGATCGCGGCCAGCGAAGCCAGGCTCGCGAGGGCTCCCGCAAACCCCAGGCTGGAGGTCGCGACGAGGATCGCGATTTGGGGCGCAAAGGCTTGAATGGCCTCGAGAGCGTGGCCGAGCTCGTCGGCGATGAGGGGTCCGATGTCGGCCAACAGGTGGGTGATCGCCCCGATTGGGTCCGTCTGAAAATCCTTTAGGTCGCGTGCGAAAGTCTTGAATATCTCCAGGAATCGGTTTATCCACCAACTCAGTTGGTATGGGTTGCCGGAGTCATCGTCGACGATGTCGTCATCGTCGCCATCGCTCTCGCCACCACTGTCGTCGTCGGCCTGCATGATCACCGGCGCCGGATCAGCCTGCGGTGCCGCGGCCAGCGCTGTGGTGGAGACCGCTTGATAGGTGGACATCGTGGTGGCGGCCTGGACCCACATCCGCGCATAGTCGGCCTCGTTGACCGCAATCGGGATGGTGTTGATCCCGAAAAAGTTGGTCGCCGTCAACACACCGTGGACGACGTGGTTGGTGGCCAGCTCCGGCAGGGTCGGCATCACGGCCAACGCCGCGGTGTAGGCGGCGGCAGCCGTCGCGTGCTCGACAGCCATCGATGCGCTGTCGGCGCTGGCCTTCATCAGCCACGCCAAGTAGGGCCCATGTGCGTTCACATACGCCTCGGCGCTCGGACCCTCCCACGCGCCGCCCTGTACCGCCGCCAACGTCGCGCTGAGTTCGTCTGCGGTGTCCGCATATTCCGCACTCAATGAACTCCATGCGCCGCTGGCCGCCAACAGGCTGCCGGGCCCCGGCCCGCTACTCAGCAACGCGGAGTGAACCTCCGGGGGCAATGCCATCCAAATCGGCGCGGTCATTCTCAGCCGCCCGCGATCAAAGGCGACACCGCCGGCGATGCGACCAATCGATGCGACAGAACCGCTAGTGCCATACCAGGACTCCTCGCCGGGGCGAGTCGACGACGCCTGGGCATAGATGGCGCACGTATCGACCCCGTTAGGAGTCGGGTGGCAGTCCGAAAAAGTTCCCGCTCAGGTGCAACTCATCGAAAATTCTGACAAAGCCGCCAGCGAGGCTGCTGCTGTTGATCAGGCCCTGACGGCGCTGACCAGGGTGTTGCGGGCAATCATCGGCCCGGCTTCGGTATCCGGTCCGGGAACCGGGCGGCCGACCTCGCGCAGGTAGTCGGCCAAGGGGGTGCCGACCGCGGTCCAGCCGTGCTGGCCCAACCACTCGGTGGCCGGGGCATGCTGCTCGTTGTAGACCAACTGGAAGAACAGCCGCTTGTCGCCCTCGGCGGCGGCGGCGCGTTCCTCTTCCACGGCGGTCTCGAACTCGTCGGGCTGCAGCGGCGCGCCGTCCTCGACGGCGACATGGCTGCCGTGGCCGGCCAGGCCGTCGATGCCGGTGAACAGCTGCTCCTGCGCGGCGGCCGGGAGATAGATCAGTAAACCCTCGGCAATCCACGCCGAGGGCTTAGCGGGATCGAAACCGCTGTCCCGCAGCGCTTGTGGCCAATCATCACGCAGATCGACAGCGATCTCCCGACGTTCGGCGCGCGGCTGGTCGCCGTGGCCGCCGAGCACCTCACGCTTGAAATCGAGGACCTGCGGGCGGTCCAGCTCGAAGATCGTCGTCGCGGCGGGCCAATTCAGACGGTAGGCGCGCGAGTCGAGTCCGGCTGCCAGGATGACTACCTGCCGCGCACCAGCGTCGGCGGCCCGCAGGAAGTACTCGTCGAAGTACTTCGTGCGCGCGCCCTGGAAGTTGACGAAATGGTCGCCGAAGTCGGCGCTCTTGAGTGGGTGGTCGGGTTCATTGCCGTCGAGGACGTCCGCCGACGAACCACCGACGGCACGGCAGAAGATCT
Source organism: Mycobacterium sp. (assembly GCA_035996225.1). Lineage (GTDB taxonomy): Bacteria > Actinomycetota > Actinomycetes > Mycobacteriales > Mycobacteriaceae > Mycobacterium. Next base: position 32,741 of record DASYJS010000357.1, read on the forward strand.
CCGCATACGGGTCGACGACCAGGGGGTCGGGCTTTTGCGCCTCCAACGCCCGCGCGGTCGCTACGAATAACGCCGTCGAACCGACACTTGTCGTGATGTCCCAGGTATCACCTTCGCTACGCACCCACCCGACATTACGCCGCCGCGCCGGGCGTCAGCCGTCGCTGTGGCGGGGCCCTTCGCCGCCCTCCGGGTCCCAGGTCCCCGGGACCATCGGCATGCTGGGGCCGCCCCCGAATTCGTCACCGGCCAGGGTGGTCAGACCCGCCGCGGCGCCGGTTTCGCTGCGCGCCGTGCCGGCAAAGCCCACATTCCCGGCACCCCGATCTGACGCCATCGACTGGGCATCGGGCGGCCCACCCCAGTCCGGGTCGACGTCGACATTCATGTCCATGAACTCGTCTCCATAACCGCGCTGCCGTGCCCGCCGCCGGCGCCGGGACCGCGCCTCTTCGCGGGCGGCCGCTGTGGCCGCCGCTGCGGCCGAATCGGGTTCCGGTGCCTTCTTTTTCGCGCCCGCGCGCGAGCTCGCGCTCATTCCGGCACCAGACCCGATGCCGGGCGGCGCGACGAAATAGGGCGGCACAAAGCCGGGCCCGCCGGGAGCCGGCGGCGCGGGCGGCGCCGCACTGGCCACGGTGCTCGCCGTGGGAGTGGGCGCGGGTGCCGGTGCCGCCGCGGGGGCCGCGGCCGGGGCGGCGATCGGCGTCGTCCCGAGCGCCGGCGGCAGGCTAGGGGCGGGCGCAGCGGGCGGGGGCGCCGGCGCGGCCACGGGCGCCGGGGCCTGCGCCAGCCCGGCCAGCCCCGCTAATCCGCCGACGGCCCCGAGGGGGGCCACCGCCGCGATGATGGGGACCAGCAGCAACTCCGGCGCACTCGATAGCCAGCTGGCGATCTCGGCTATATGAGTAGGCCAGTCCGCCGCTTCGAGGAAGGCGAGGTACTCCCAAGCCAGCGCCGGATTTGTCTGCATGTAAACGCCGAACTGTTCAAAATCCTCGAGGAGTTCCAGCGCTCGAACAATCCAAAGGATCAGTTGGCCCGGGTTCGTATATTCGTCATACGGGATTCCATTGACAGTCGCCTGGGCGGGATTCCAATCGATCCCGAACAACCGCAGGATCTGGGCAATGAATTGATTCAGCGGGTTGTCGACCATGGGGTCGGAAAACTGCTGCCCCGGGTCGTCGGCCTTCATGATCGGCGGCGCCGGGTCGGTCTGCGGTGCGGCGGCCACCGCAGCGGTGGAGACGGCCTCATAAGCCGTCATCGTGCCCGCGGCTTGAACCCACATCCGCGCGTAGTCGGCCTCGTTGACCGCGATCGGAATCGCATTGATCCCAAAGAAATTCGTCGCCATCGGGGCGCTGTGGACGACGTGGTTGCTGGCCAGTTCCGGCAGGGTTGGCATCGCCGCCAACGCGGCGGTGTAGGCCGTGCCCACCGTCTCGTGTTGCGCGGCCGCCGTCGCGCTGTGCGCGCTGGCCTGCGTCAACCACGCGAGATAAGGGGTATGCGCCGCCACGTAGGACTCCGCACTCGGCCCTTGCCATGCGTCGGCCTGCGTCGACGCCAGCACCGCGTCGAGTTCTGCTGCCGCCGAGGCGTATTCGGCGCTCATCGAGCTCCACGCCGCCGCAGCGGCAAACAGAGACGCCGGTCCCGGACCGCTGCTCAGCAATGCCGAGTGCAGCTCCGGCGGTGCAGCCAGCCAAATCGGTGCGGTCATCGGCGGCAACTCCTGGGCTGGAGGGACTACGAAGCTGCCAGGAGCTTACTGAAAATGATTATCGTTATCAACCCGAGCAGTGGGCCCGCGGTGTGGAGCTAAACTAACGGGCGCCCCGTCCTGATCCGGCGGTCCACGTCCCAGAGCAGGACGTTGAACGGGAACTGCCGGACGAACCGCGGCAGTAGCCCGTTCACGGTTCGCAATACCGCAATCAGCCGGTCGAACCGACGCTGTTTGGCGGCGTCCCACGGCAATCGCATCTCGTCGCGGAATTGCTGCGGCAAAAACCCGGCGGTGATCAGCAGATTGAAACTGTCCAGCCGACGCTGCAGCCGGCGCGGCAACGCCACCCCCCGCACGCGGCCCGCGGCGATCGGATATAGGTAGTCCCGAACGGCGTCGTCGATGTGCACCTTGCTCAGGGACTCTTGCCAGTACCGGTCGAAGGCCGCCCGGTCCGTCGGCCACATTGCCACCGGCACCTGCAACGTGGTGGCCAGCGTCATGCCCTCGCGGTAGTGCCGATCGGCATTCTCGCCGTCGAGCTCACCGATGAAAATCCGGTAGATGTCGACCCCGCCCTTGTACAAGCACGCCCCGACCCACAGTTGCAGGTTGAGGTCGAAAGCGTCGTATTGGACCGGACTTTCAGCAGTGGAGTAGACCTGCGCGTGCGCCTTGTCCACCGCGCGGCGAAAGGCGTCCTTTTGGGCGTCGCTGCCGCCGGTGGCCACCGCCAGGTAGGTGAAGGTGGTCCGCGCCCGTTTGATCGGATGCAGATCGACCCGGCCGCTTTCGACGCGACTCTCCATCACGCCATAGCCGACGCCGGGAAGCGCCAGCTGCATGATCACGTTGGCCGGACCGGCCAGTAGCGCCACGCCCATCAGGCCTTCGTCGATCCCCAGCCTGCGCCCGCGCCGTGCGCGCCGCGGCAGGGGCGGGTCGGCGACCGGGCGCTCGACATGCGGAATCGGCCGGTCAACGGCCTCGTGAATCGCCATCCGAAAACCCCTCCGACGTTCGTGCGCTAAATGTGACAACGAATGTTTCCTGATATTGTCCGGGCATCGCGACGGTGTCAAGATGGTGTTCATGGCGGAGACCCCAAGCGAGCGTCCCTACCGCGGAGTCGAGGCCTCCCGGCGACTGGCCGAGCGCCGCGGCCGGCTGCTGGCCGCGGGCCTGGACTTACTGGGCGCCGACCAGGAGGATGCCTCGGCGTTGACGGTTCGCGCCGTCTGTGGCCGGGCCGGCCTGACCCCTCGCTATTTCTACGAAAGCTTCAGCGACAGGGACGGATTCGTAGGCGCGGTCTTCGACTGGGTGATCGCCGACCTGGCCGCTACCACCCAGGCCGCGGTCGCGGCGGTGCCGACGCACGAGCAGACCCGCGCCGGCATGGCCAACATCGTGCGGACGATCGCCGGAGATGGCCGCATCGGGCGACTGCTGTTCAGCACCCAGCTCGCCGATGCCGTGATCGTGCGCAAGCGCGCCGAATCCAGCGCGCTGTTCGCGATGCTGTCCGGCCAGCATGCCGGCGAGGCGCTGCGGATGCGGGCAAACGATCGGATCAAAGCGGGGGCGCACTTCGCGGTGGGTGGCGTCGGACAGATGATCAGCGCCTGGCTGGCCGGGGACGTACGACTGGAGCCCGACGAGCTCGTCGAGCAGCTGGCTTCGCTGCTCGACGAACTGGCTCATCCAAGGCTGTACGGCCTCACGGGAACAACGGGAGCTGCCAAAGCCGCATCTTCGGATCCAGGAGCCACAGGCGCATCATGGTGAGTCGCAAAATGCGATGCGCTCCGGTGATCATGAAAATCGCCAGCGGCACCTCGATGCCCAGCGCCGTGACCACCGACAACCAGACATCATTGGGTCCCGCGGTCATCAGGTCGAACCACGCGTCGCAGATCAGCAGCACGCCGGAGGTGAACGCCGCAAACATCAGCACCTGGCGCCGAAAGTAACCGAAAGCCGCTGTCGCCGTCATGAAGCTGGCCAACAGGATGTCGAAGCCGACCCAGGTCGCGGGCCAGTTGTGCGCGACGTAGTTGTCCGGCAACGTCAGAGAGAGATAGACCAGCCAGGGAATCATCGCGATCGAGCCACCGACCATCAGGCCCAGTCGGATGCGCCGTATCCGCGCCAGCAGCATCGGGTCGATCACTTCGCTCAGCGGTGCTTCGAGTCGCGTGATCAGGTCGCGTCGCTGCGCGGGTGTCAGCGCCTCGATCTGCTCATCGGTCAAAATGCCGTCGGTCATGGTAGATATCCCCCGGCTCGGCCACGGTTTTGCCGATTAGGTTACGGCCTGCTCCCGGGGTCGCCGGTCGGCTGCCGTCCTGGGGACAGCCTGGGTGTCGCCGGCACCGAACTCCTTTACCCAACAGGCGAACTCAAGCGTGACTCCGTCGGGGTCCAGAAAATAGAACGAGCGCACGTACACACCGGGATGCAGCGTCGCGGAAACCTGCATCTCGCTCTCGTCGTGGTTGAGTATCGGGCCAACCCGCACACCCTTGTCCTTGAGCCGCTGCCGATATGCGTCGAACTTCTCGGCCGGTACATGAAAGGCGAGATGGTTCATGGTGCTGACCGCGCTAGTGATGTCCCCGATGCCGGGGATGGCGTCCGGGGAGGAGATGCCGGGCACCCGATCAGGTGCATCGGCGAACCAGAAGAACGCCACACAGTCGCCGTTGCCGGCGTCGAAAAAGAAGTGCTGGCCGCCACCGCCGGGCAGATCAAGCGATTTGATCAGCGGCATGCCGAGGATGTTGCTGTAGAAGTCCACGGTGCGAGCCATGTCGGAAGACACCAGCGCAACATGATTGATCCCACCGAGTTCGAATTCGGTGTTGGTGTTATTCGGCTTGATCATGTTGCGGCTCCCATCGATTGGTGGGCCTGGCCAAGATGCAAAACTGAATCTAACATCAGATTCAGTTTTGATCCAGGGGAGGAACATCAGGTGTCGATCGCGGCGGAATCCAAAGGTCGGGGAAACCGGCCTGCCGAGTTCCCGACCCACCGCGGCAGGCGCACGCAGGCCGCGATCGACGCCGCTGCGCGAACGGTCATCGCACGCAAGGGAATCCTGGCGACGACCATTGCCGACATCGCCGCAGAAGCGGGCCGCTCGGCGGCATCCTTTTACAACTATTACGACTCCAAAGAGGCGATGGTCCGCCAGTGGGCGATGCGTTTCCGCGACGAGGCCAACGAGCGCGCGCGCTCGGTCACCGGGCATGGCCTGTCCCATCGCGAACGCGCCCACGAGGCCGCCGCCGCGCATTGGCACACCTACCGCAACCGGCTCGCCGAGGTGATCAGCGTGTCTCAGCTGGCGATGATCAACGACGATTTCGCACAGTACTGGGCTGAAATATGCGATATCCCAATCTCTTTCATCGCCGATACGGTTCGGCGCGCCCAAGCCAATGGCTATTGCGCGGGCGATGACCCGCAGCTGATCGCGGAGGCGATCGTGGCGATGTTCAACCAGTTCTGCTACATCCAGCTCAGCCGGGCAGACTCCGACGCGCTCGAC
>DASYJS010000358.1:0-4382 GCA_035996225.1 Mycobacterium sp.
TTGGCTTGCATACCGGTCTGCTCAGCCTGAGCAGCAGTGGCATTCAGCCACGCCAGATAGGGCTCGGCAGCAGCCATCATCGATGTCGACGACGGGCCGTACCAGCCTGCGCTGAGCAGCTGCTTAACCACCGAATCGTAACTAGTTGCCGCCGAACGCATCTCGGCGGCCAGCGCATTCCAGGCGGCCGCAGCAGCGAGTAACGGCCCCGAACCGGGACCGGAATACATTCTGGTCGAGTTGACTTCCGGCGGTAACGCCGCAAAATCCAGCATGGTTCCCCCTCGGCGCCTAACGGGTGGCGGCTACGTTGGCTGCCCCGCGAGCCGCATCCGCGAGTTGGTTCCGGGCTGACTCGACAGCCCGCGAACTGGCGAGGGTCGATGGGGTCGCAGACCTCGCACCGGTAGCCGTGCTCTGAAATGCCGAGGCCGGCCCAAGCCACTCCTCCTCGGACAACGCCGAGAGCACCGCCCCATACGACAGCGCCGTCGACCGCAAGTTCACCGCCAAGGCCTTCCACGCCGCCACCGCCACCAGCAAAAATCCAGAACCCGCCCCCGAATACATGCGTGCCGAATTAACCTCCGGCGGAAGCAACGCAAAATCCAACACTGCAGTCACATCCAACTCCCTTAAGGCCGCGCCAGCCTGGCCGCTTGCCGCGCATCCCCAATTGCACCGATCCAGTCCGCGAAGCGCTCCCCGCCAGTCGTGCACGCGATCTTGATGACCCGAATCACACCGTGACCCTAGCGACCTTGCTCGGCGTCAGGGGCAAAAAGCTACCGACCGCGGAACCGGTGTTGCTCACAGCGCCCGACGGTACAAGCTCGTCGCTGAGTCAGCGCTGAGAAATCATCGGAATCTCGCCTGTAACAGCTCCTGTTCTGGGCCCAAGCATTCCTCGCCGCCTTTTCTAAGGCTTTTGGACGACATTTGCTAAACGAGTTGGGCGCCGTTCAGGGCACCACTCGGTCTGGCTGGGAGCAGTGCGGCGGTTCGCGGCCGAATGCCGCGATGGTTGGCCCACGCTACCCGCAGCGATGCGAACAAAAATCCGTCCACCGAACTCCCGGTCGACTCGCAATTTCGCACCGGGTTCACCCGAAAGGCTGATCCGCCCGCTGCGCTCATCCATCCCGAACATTGTCACCGGGTTTCAGAACAGCAAATCCGACGACGGTCAGCTGTCGACCGTGATGCAAAATGACCCGAAAGCGCAGCTCGCAAACGATTTGGATCGCGCACTCCAGTCGACAGGCGCTAACCGCCGGCGGTCCGGCGGCTACCCGCAATAATCGTCGCCTCGCAGAGGTGGGCACCCCGCGTTAAACTTGGCGCACATGGCGTTGGTAAGGCCGATCTCCGAGCCGCAAACGAGTCGCGGATCGTACCAACGCGTCGCCACCCCCGCCGGTTCTGCGACGTCCGCCGACTTTCCCTACCACCCAACGCTTTTAGAGATCGCCCAACGGCAGTTGGAGATCGACCTATGGGATGAGCTGCAAGTCGGCGGCTACCGATTCGCTAAACCCGGCTTCATTATCAGTTTCCTGATCTCCGCCGTGATGCTGTTTCTCGCGCTGACCCCCATTCCACCGAACTGGCCATGGAACATCCCGTTGGTCATCGTGGCCATTTTCGGGGCTGTGGCGATGGTGGTCTGTGGCCTGCTATGGTTCGACACTCCAAGCGGCGGCCCCCGCCCGGAGCGCCTGGCGATCGTGCCGTTCTCCAGGACGGAAAACCTGCACCTCATGAACGGGCAACCGGTCGAGCCGTACTGCGCGACCTGTACCTGCCCCGGCTGCGGCGATCTGTCCACCCATGTGGTCCATCAGCCCGCCGAGGGCGAACCGGAATGGGCGACAGTTACCCGGGCTTGCCGCGTCTGCGCGCGGGAATGGTCACAAGATTAGCGTGGTGCGCGGGGGCGGAACCGCACTCGGGTTCCATGCTGGGGCGCAAGCATTATCGAGCGCCGCACGATCCGCTCCGCCTTTTCGTCGACGGCGCTGAACTCACCTTCGCGCAACAGGGCGTGCAGCACAGTGATCAGCTCTCGCATCGAAAAGCTCGCGCCCAGACAGCGTTTGATCCCTCCGCCGAATGGAACCCATGCGTAAGTTTGCGGGCTGCTACCGAGGAATCGTTCGGGTCGGAACTCGTTGGGATGCGCGTAGGTCTGCGGGTTGCGGTTGATGGCGACGATATGCACGACGATTCGCGTTCCGGCTTCGATACAGTAGCCGCCGATGGGGAACGGTTGCGCGGCAACGCGTGCCGTGAACGGCGCAGGGGGACGTATCCGCAATGTCTCGTTGATCACCGCGGTGGTGAAGTCTTCCCCACCACTGATGGCTTCAGCCTGCACACGTCGTAGCGCATCGGGATGGTGCAGCAGAAGGTCGAAGACCCATGCCAGCGTAGTTGCTGTCGTTTCGTGACCGGCCAGCATCAAGGTGATCAAGTCATCGCGGATCTCGTTGTCCGACAATTGATCTCCGTCGTCGCCGCGCGCGGACATGAGCAATGTCAGAATGTCGAGCTGCTCACTGCGACGGGGATCGGATCGTCGCGCGGCGATCAGCGGCATGACGACTGAATCGATCTCCCGGTTGGCCTGCGCCCGCGCCGGCCACACCCGCAAGGCGCCCAGCCGGCGCAGCGCGTAGCGGACCGTCAACTGCTCGGAGACACCGAGATTCAGCAACCGTTCGAACGGGCGGCCCAATCGCCGCACCTCGTCAGGATCGTCCACGCCGAAGATGACCTTGACGATCACGTCCAGCATCAGCGACCGCGCCGCCTCCAGCATCTGGAACGGACGGTCGACGGGCCAGCTGTGCATCGCCGCGCGTGCTGAGCTCTCCATGATCGGCAGGTAACTGCTCAGCGCCACGCCGTGCAGCGGAGGCGTCAGAAGCTTGCGACGTCGCAAATGTTCGGGCTCCTCTTGCACGAACATCGATCCCGAGCCGTAGATCGCCGCCGCGGGTCCCACCCCTTCCCCGCCGAGCAGGACGCCTGGCGCGGCGGTGAAAACCTGCTTGACCAACTCCGGGTCGGACACAATCGCGACGTTGCCCAAACTGAGGATGGGCATCGTCATTATCGGTCCGTATCGGCGGATCAATCGCAGCATCCGACGCTCGCCGCCCACCAGATACGCCAGTGCGTACGCCGCGGCGAAGGCCGGACGAAACAAACGCGGCGCGGGCAAACCGGGTGGACGACTCATGCCATTCCGCGAGTTCTCGCCACGAATGGCGGGTGCTGCCACGCGCCGATGCCAATCAGAGGGCGGCGACTACGCGCATCGCTCAGGCTCGGCTTCGCACAGCGGCGTCACACCGCGGAAGCGATATCGATGTGTCGCCACCCAGCGGTAGATGACGTTCTGCGCCGCGCCAACGCCGGGAATCCGGTAGATCCACAACGGCAACCGCGTGCCCAGTGCCGCGGCCAGGGCGACATTCATGGCGTATGCGCCGGCGAAGATCGCGCCGGACGAGTCGAGCCACCACGCCGATTCCAGCATTCGGTCGTCGCTAACCCCGAGCCGGTCGGCCATCCCCGGCGATTGCATCGGTTCGATGCGAAGCATGCCGGTTCGATTCCACCGAGCCAGCAGGTTGACCGCCCGGGTGCAGACTCCGCACCGACCGTCAAAAACTAAAACGCCGTGCATACCGTCGATTGTAGTTCCCGACGCGCTACGAACAATCGGCGCAAACGGGAAGCCCGGAACTCGACACGCGCATCCTGTTGCGGTGCTGAACCAGATAGCAGCTCGAGCAGGTGAACTCGTCGGACCGCTGCGGAATCACCGTTACGGCCAGTTCTTCACCGGACAAGTCCGCGCCCGGCAGCTCGAAGAAATGCACATCGTTGGGATCGTCATCGACAACCGCCGTGGCCGGCCCCGACAATTTGGGATCCAGCTGGCGCAGTTCGGACGGCTCTTGGGTCTCGATGTCGCTCACGCGACGCGCGTCGTAATCGCTTGCGGTCTTCATGGCTGTTCCTTCCTGCTGGGTGGCGGGATGCGGGATGACGCACGTCCGTGTACTCCCCCTTGGGCAGAGGCGGTACCCCGTTCTGATGCCCCCCACACTGGTCCAGCCGAAGAAATTGCGCGCCCGACGATTTGGGGGCACGAGGCAACCTCGATGGCCTCAAACTGCAGGTCGGCCTCACGGGCACGACGGTGGGCGAATCTCGGCACGCCCAAGTCCGCAGCGCCGGCTCATACCCTTCGCGAAACGTGTTGCATGCCAGGAGACCTCGTCGGCACCTACCCGATGCTCGTGTCAGCGGGCCCGAAGGCGGGTATGCCGCAGCGATGAGTGCTCCTGCTGTCCTGTTCGACGTGGACG
>DASYJS010000359.1:0-3814 GCA_035996225.1 Mycobacterium sp.
CGCTACCTGGCGTTGGCCTACATCCTGGTGCTGGTCGTCGTCCCCGTCGGCCTGATCCTCTGGCGCACATTGGAGCCGGGGTTCGGCGAGTTCGTCGCGTCGATCACGACGCCAGCCGCGGTGTCGGCATTGCAGTTGTCGCTGCTGGTGGTGGCGATCGTGGTGCCGCTCAACGTGCTCTTCGGTGTGCCCACCGCGCTGGTGCTGGCGCGCAACAAGTTTCGCGGCAAGAGCGCGTTGCAGGCAGTCATCGATCTACCGTTCGCCGTATCGCCGGTGGTGGTCGGTGTCGCCCTGATCCTGCTGTGGGGCTCGGCGGGTGCGCTGGGCTTCGTCGAGAACGACCTTGGCTTCAAGATCATCTTCGGTCTGCCCGGCATCGTGCTGGCAAGCATCTTCGTCACGGTGCCGTTCGTCATCCGCGAGGTCGAACCAGTGCTGCACGAGCTGGGAACCGACCAGGAAGAAGCGGCGGCGACCCTGGGTTCCGGTTGGTGGCAGACCTTTTGGCGGATCACGCTGCCATCCATCCGGTGGGGCCTGACCTACGGCATCGTGCTGACCATCGCCCGCACGCTCGGCGAATACGGCGCGGTGATCATCGTGTCGTCCAATCTTCCTGGGAAGTCGCAAACACTGACGCTGCTGGTTTCCGACCGCTACAACCGGGGGGCCGAATACGGCGCCTACGCGTTGTCGACGTTGTTGATGGGCGTTGCCGTGGCCGTGCTCATCGTCCAGGTGATTCTCGATGCCCGCCGGGCACGAGCAGCGAGCAAGGCCTGACAAGGAGAAGCGGACATGACCGACGTCAAAGCCGTCGACCACGCGATCACCGTGCGCGACGCCAACAAACGCTATGGCGATTTCGTCGCATTGGAGCATGTCGACTTCGTGGTCCCCACCGGCTCGCTGACGGCATTGCTCGGCCCAAGCGGTTCGGGCAAGTCGACCCTGCTGCGCACCATCGCCGGTCTCGACCAGCCCGACACCGGGACGGTCACGATCAATGGTCGTGACGTCACTCGGGTGCCGCCGCAGCGGCGTGGCATCGGATTCGTGTTCCAGCATTACGCCGCGTTCAAGCACATGACCGTGCGCGACAATGTCGCCTACGGATTGAAGATCCGCAAGCGTCCCAAGGCGGAGGTCAAGGAGAAGGTCGACAACCTCCTGGAGGTCGTGGGCCTCAGCGGATTTCAGGGTCGCTACCCCAATCAGCTCTCCGGCGGTCAACGACAGCGGATGGCGCTGGCGCGGGCGTTGGCCGTCGACCCGCAAGTGCTGTTGCTCGACGAGCCGTTCGGCGCGCTGGACGCCAGAGTCCGCGAGGATCTGCGGGCCTGGTTACGGCGCTTGCACGACGAGGTACACGTCACCACGGTGCTGGTCACCCACGACCAGGCCGAGGCGCTGGATGTCGCCGATCGGATCGCCGTGCTCAATAAGGGCCGCATCGAGCAGGTCGGGTCCCCGACCGAGGTCTACGACGCTCCCGCAAACGCGTTCGTGATGTCCTTCCTGGGCGCGGTCTCGACGCTAAACGGCAATTTGGTTCGCCCCCATGACATCCGGGTCGGCCGCAATCCCGAGATGGCGATCGCCGGCGGTGACGGCACGGCCGAGGCGATCGGGGTGGTGCGCGCCGTCGTGCACCGGGTGGTGGCACTGGGTTTCGAGGTACGCATCGAGCTGACTAGTGCCGCCACCGGCGGCAGTTTCACCGCCCAAATCACCCGGGGCGACGCCGAGGCACTGGCCTTGAAGGAGGGCGACACCGTCTACGTGCGCGCCACCCGCGTGCCGCCCATCACTGCTTTTCCGTCCGGCGGCGCTGACGAGGATCAGAGCACGCTGACGCCGGCGTAATCCGTGCTTATCGCAGCGCCGACCAGTATGGCGGCTGCTGCGTCAGTCGCTCGAGGTATTCGACGACCATCTCCTCATCAACGGCGGTGGTGTTATCGCCATGGGCGAATGGGCACCGGTGTGGATCGCCTTCAAAAATCCACAACGCTTCGAGTTCCACTTCCGGTATCGGGGCGCCCGGCGGCGGTGAAATCAGGTCTGCAGCAAATCCTTCCGCGCCGGGCCAGGTGAAGCCGTCGCTGTAGATGACTTCGTTGTTCCGGTTTTGGGCGACGACATGGTAGTGGGGCAGGGCGGCCAACTTCTCGGCAAGCCGGTGCGCGTCGTGATCGCCCATTGCGCCATGCTAATGGTGCGAGCGCTCTGACGTACTGTCAGGCCGCGATCTGCCCGGCGGCCGCCTCGGCGAAGCGATCCAGCACCGTCTCGGCCACCAAACGATCCGCACCCAGCGGGGCCGCCATCTCGATGCCGGACTTATCGGCGAATCTTTGCACCTGGTCCGGTACTCGTCCCGGCGCCAGGAACCACGGCGCGATGACCACCCGGTGCGCGCCCTGGCGGCGTAGCCTGCCCAGCGCATCAGCCAGCGAACGTTCCGCGTGGGTGGCGAACGCGGTGGTCGCCCCCGCCCAAGACGTGCCGGCCAACAGCTTTGGCGCGACCCTGCCCGTGCGCGCGTTCACCGCCAGGTCGGATGTGCCGATCGCCACCACGAGTACACCAAGACTGTCATCGAGGCTTGACACTCCCAACTCCGTCACCCGCCGACGCAGCAGCGAAACCAGTCGGTCATCCTCGCCGAGCACGGGCGCCTGCCACACGTGTTGGGACGTAACGCAACCAGTGATCTGGCGGGGGATGTCGACTCGGGCGTGGTGTGCGTTGGCCAACAGTAACGGGGTAACGACCGCCGGGCCGTCAACCGAGGTGAGCGCATCGACCAGGCTGGGCGAACTGTGCTCCAGGAAAGCCAGTCGCATATCGAGATTCGGCCGCATGTGCGCCAACTGGTCCGCGACGGCCCGCGCATTGGCCGCCGACCGTGGATCCTTACTTCCGTGTGCAGTCAGCACGAGGGTAGACAGCGCCACTCCTCCTCATCGCTTCGCTCTGCATCGTCGCCGGCGCGGGTAGTCACGACGCGTGCAACCCACATTCGGTCTTGGACAGTCCTTGCCAACGGCCGCTGCGCGGGTCGGCACCCTCCGCGGGCTTGGCCGTGCAGGGCGCGCAGCCGATCGACGGATAGCCCTCGTAGACAAGCGGATTGACCAGAGCGTCATGCTCGTCGATGTAGTTCTGCATGTCCTCGTCGGTCCAGGCCGCCAGCGGGTTGATCTTCACCAGCTTGAACGCCTCGTCGAAACTGATCACGTGCGCGTTGGCGCGGGTCGGTGCCTCGACCCGGCGTAGCCCGGTCACCCAGGCAGAGTAACCACTGAGCGTTTTGCCGAGCGGGAGGACCTTGCGCAACCGGCAGCATTCGCCGGGGTCTCGTGCGAACAAGTCTTTGCCCAGCAGTTCGTCCTGCTGGGCCACCGTGTGCTCCGGCGTGAGGTTCAGAACCCGTACGTCGTAGACGGATTCGATCGCATCACGGGTGCCGATGGTCTCGACGAAGTGATAGCCGGTGTCCAGAAAGAGCACCGGCACGCCGGGGCGCACCTTGGACGCCAGGTCCACCAGCACGGCGTCCTGCATATTGGAGGCGACGATGTAATTGCATGTCGCCCAGCCGCGTGGCCCGTTGATGCCGCCGAAGTGCTCGTCGGTCCAGCGCAACAGCTCGTCGGCGCTGGCGCCCTCGAGTTCGGCTGCACCCCGGGCGGCGATCTCGCGCAGTTCGTCTTCGGTCGGCTTGGCTGCGTCGCTGCTCATCGGAGCTCGCCCTCGTCTGCGCGAAGTGCCCACTGCGCGAACCGCTCCCCGCTGTCGCGGTGTT
>DASYJS010000360.1:0-9669 GCA_035996225.1 Mycobacterium sp.
CGGGCGCCGCGGTGTGGGGATTGGTGCGTTCGGCGCAGACCGAGCATCCCGGCCGGATCGTGCTGGTCGACACCGATGCAGCGCTAGACGAAGAGGCGGTGGCCGCGGTCTTGGCCATCGGCGAGCCGCAATTGTTGGTGCGTGGCGCAAAGGTGTACCTCGCGCGAGTGCACGGCAGCCGCGCCGTCGGCGGTCTCCTGGTGCCGCCGGGTGATGGTCCGTGGCGGCTGGGCATGAGCAGTCACGGCACCTTCGAGAATCTGCGATTGGAACGAATCCCGGACGCCGACGCGCCCCTGGGACCCGGGCAGGTTCGGGTCGCGCTGTCGGCTATCGCGGCCAACTTCCGCGACGTGATGATCGCGCTTGGTCTCTACCCCGATCCCGACGCGGTGATGGGGATCGAGGCCTCGGGGGTCGTCGTCGAAACTGCCTCGCAGGATGGCCGTTTCGCGATTGGTGAGCGGGTCATGGGCCTGTTCCCGGACGGCACCGGAACGATCGCCACCACCGATCAGCGACTGCTGGTCAAGATGCCGGCCGGATGGTCCCACACCGCCGCCGCGACTACCACGGTGGTTTTCGCCACCGCCTACTACGCGCTGGTGGACCTGGCCGCGGCGAAGCCCGGTCAGCGGGTATTGGTGCACGCGGCCGCCGGCGGCGTCGGCATGGCTGCGGTGCAGCTGGCCCGGCACCTGGGGCTGGAGGTTTTCGCAACGGCCAGCCGCGGCAAGTGGGACACATTGCGGGCCATGGGCTTTGACGATGATCACATTTCCGATTCGCGCAGCTTGGGATTCGAGGACAAGTTCCGCGCGGTCACCGCTGGCCGCGGCATGGATGTGGTGCTGGACTCGCTGGCGGGCGACTTTGTCGACGCTTCGCTGCGGCTGGTTGCCGCCGGTGGGATTTTCCTGGAGATGGGCAAGACCGACATCCGCGAGCCCGGCGTGATCGCCGAGGAACACCCGGGGGTGCGGTACCGCGCTTTTGACCTCTTCGAAGCGGGACCCGAGCGCATTCAGCAGATGCTCGACGAGCTGGCCGCGCTGTTCGGCGAGGACGTGCTACGGCCGTTGCCGGTGACCCGGTTTGACGTACGTCGCGCGCCGGCGGCATTGCGGTACTTGAGTCAGGCCCGCCATGTCGGCAAGGTCGTGATGACGCTACCTTTCGGGCCAGGGGGCGGGCTGGGTACCGGCACCGTGTTGATCACCGGTGGAACCGGCATGGCCGGTTCGGCTTTGGCCCGCCACGTGGTGTCGCGCTACGGCGCGCGCAACGTGGTTTTGGTGAGCCGGCGTGGTCTGGATGCGCCGGGGGCCGCGGAGTTGCTGACCGAGCTCGGCGCCACCGGTGCCCACGTGCAGGTGGTGGCCTGCGACGTGGCCGACCGCGAGGCGTTGGCCAAGGTGATCACCGATATTCCGGTGCAGCGACCGCTGTCTGGCGTGATCCACGCGGCCGGGATGCTCGACGACGCGGTGATTTCCTCGTTGACCCCGGAGCGGGTTGATGCAGTGTTGCGGGCCAAGGTCGACGGGGCCTGGAACCTGCATGAGTTGACCCGTGACCTCGATGTGTCTGCCTTTGTTCTGTTTTCGTCGATGGCCGGCTTGGCGGGCGCGTCGGGTCAGGCCAACTACGCGGCCGCCAACTCGTTCCTCGACGGGTTGGCCGTGCACCGGCGTTCCTACGGCTTGCCGGCGATGTCCTTGGGCTGGGGTCTGTGGGATCAGGCCAGTGCCATGACCGGTGCGCTGGGCGCCGCCGATCGTGCCCGGTTCGGCCGGGACGGCATCGTCGCGATGTCCTCCGATCAGGCACTGGAATTGATGGATACCGCCCTGATTGTCGACGAACCGTTCCTGATGCCGGCCCACATCGACCTCGCGGCGCTGCGGGTCAAGTTCGATGGGGGGACGCTGCCGCCGATGTTCGTCGATCTGATCAACGCGCCGACGCGGCGCCAGGTCGACGATTCATTGGCCGCCGCGAAATCGAAATCGGCTCTGCTGCAACGCCTCGAAGGGCTGCCCGAAGACGAGCAATACGACGTTCTGCTGGACTTGGTGCGCTCCAATATCGCCACGGTGCTGGGGAACTCGAGCCCCGAGTCCATCGATCCGGAGAGAGCGTTCCAGGAGCTCGGTTTCGACTCGCTGACCGCCGTCGAGATGCGCAATCGGTTGAAGTCCGCAACCGGTCTCGCGCTTTCACCCACGCTGATCTTCGATTACCCGAACTGCGCAGCGCTGGCCGGTTATATGCACCAAGAGCTCATTGAGACTTCGGAGCAAAGCACCCCGGCTGCCGTGCCCGGGGAAGCCGAAATTCAGCGTGTTGTGGGGGCCATTCCGGTCAAGCGACTCCGGCAGGCGGGAGTGCTGGAGCTGTTGCTGGCGTTGGCAACCGAAGACGGCACCACTGGGGCGGTGGCCGCGGGGGCAAGCACGGAGAAGGACATCGCGGACATGGACCTCGAGGCCCTGGTCAACGCCGCGCTGATGGACGACGACGAATAACCATGAAAGTCGGCAGTCAGTGAGAGTCGCGGTCACCGGGGCCAGTGGTGTGCTCGGCCGCGGTCTCACCGCCCGATTGCTCAGCCAGGGTCACGATGTCGTAGGGATCGCCCGGCACCGACCGGAAAGCTGGTCGAGTGCTGCTGATTTCATCGAGGCGGATATCCGGGACGCCGGCGCCGTCAGACGCGGTATCGCCGGCGCGGACGTCGTCGCGCATTTCGCGTGGGCACACAGCCCCGGGCCCGACGAACGTATGGGGCATGAGGTCAACGTCGGGGGCGCGCTCAATGTTCTGGAAGCAATAGCCGAGACCGGTTCCAGGCGCATCGTTTTCGCGTCGTCGGCACATGTCTATGGCCGCGCAGACGCGGCGAAAGCCGAGCACGAGGCGATGGCTCCGGTGTTGGCTGACGGGGTGCATCAGGCCCGCGTCGAAGACATGCTCGGGGCATCGGGAGCCGAATGGGTCGCGGTCCGTTCCGCGCTCATCGTCGGTCGCAACGTCGACAATTGGGTGCGTCGGCTGCTGGCGTTGCCGGCGTTCCCTGACGGGTCTGCCGATCGCCGCATGCAAGTCATCCACCTCGATGACGCGCTTCGGCTATTCACCCGCGCCGTCGTGGGTACCGAAATTGCGAGCAGTCCAGTTAATCTCGCCGCTGCGGGTGAGCAGACGTTTCGGCAGATCGCCGCTGGCCTCGGGCGCCCGGTCGTGCGGATGGGTGGCCCGGTTACGGCTCTGGGGCGACGAGGCCCGACTGCGTTCGCCGAGCTGGAGCTGGTGCGAAGCGCCCCGCTGATGGATACGTCACAGCTGCGCGACCAGTGGAAATTTCAGCCGGCGTGGAATTGCGACGAATGTATCGAGGACTTCGCATTGGCGGTGCGCGGCCGCATCGCGCTGGGTAAGCGGGTCGTGTCGCTGCCGTGGCGGCTAGCCAACATTGGGGACCTGCCTGCCGTCGATGCGGTCGCAGCTGACGGTGTGCTCCCCAGACCGGCCGGCCCAGAGGAAGATAACGGCGAGTTCGACACTCCGATCGACCCGCGTTTTCCCACCTTTCTGGCGACCAACTTGTCCGAGGCGCTGCCGGGCCCATTTTCGCCCTCGTCGGCTTCGGCGACCGTACGCGGGTTGCGCGCCGGCGGCGTCACCATTGCCGAGCGCTTGCGCCCGGGCGGAATGGTCCAGCGCGAAATCGCCATGCGAACAGTCGCGGTATTCGCTCATCGGTTGTATGGGGCGATCACGTCGGCGCACTTCATGGCCGAAACCGTGCCGTTCGCCAGGCCGTCGATGATCGTCAGTAACAGCGGGTTCTTCGGCCCCAGCATGGCCTCGCTGCCGATCTTCGGTGAGCAGCGTCCCGCCGAAATCGGCAGGGCCCGAAGGCAACTGCGTAACGGCCGCAATATCGGGGTGTTCGGCGTCAACCTGGTGGGTTTGAGCTCCGGCGCGTCGCGCGATACTCACGACTTCATTGCCGATGTCGACCGACTGGAACGTCTCGCCGACGATGTGACCCAACTCGACGATTCCCGGCTGCTGAGCCTGATCGTGTTGGCCCGTGACCATGTTGTGCACGGTTGGGTGCTGGCCTCGGCGTCGTTCATGCTGTGCGCTGCGTTTAATGTGTTGCTGCGCGGCCTGTGCGGGCGAGACACGTCCGCGCCGGCGGGGCCGGAATTGGTCAGCGCGCGATCGGTCGAGGCCATGCATCGATTGGTGGTCGCGGCGCGGCGCGATCCGAACGTGGCTCGGCTGCTCACCGAGCCGGGGGAGCGCCTTGACAAGCTGGCCGTCGACGCGCCGGAGTTTCACGCCGCGGTGCTGACCGAGCTGGCGCTGATCGGGCACCGTGGCCCAGCGGAGCTCGAGATGCTGTCAACTAGCTACGCCGACGATCCCGAACTGCTGGTCCGGATGGTGGCCAGAGCTATGAGTGCGCCTCAAGCGCCGCAGCCACGATATCCGCGGATTCCGTTGCGGGCCAAGCCCGTAGCGCTGCTGGCCGCACGTCAACTTCGTGACCGAGAAGCTCGTCGCGACAAAGTGGTGCGGGCCAACTGGGTGTTACGCGGTCTGCTGCGTGAGTACGGCCGCCGGTTGGTCGACGCTGAAATCTTGCACACTGCCGACGATGTGTTCTACCTGCTGGTCGACGAACTCGACGCATTACCAGCAGACGTTACCGGGCTGGTAGCACGGCGCCGCGCCGAACAGCGCAGGCTGGCTTCGGTGACTCCGCCGACGGTGTTCAGCGGGAACTGGGAGCCGTCCACTACGTCTTCGTCGGCTCTTTCCAGCGGAGGCACCTTGCGCGGAGTCGGCGTTTGCGGGGGACGGGTGCGGGGCCGGGTGCGGATCGTGCGGCCCGAGACCATCGATGATCTGCAACCGGGCGAGATACTCGTCGCGGAGGTTACCGACGTTGGGTACACGGCCGCTTTCTGCTACGCCGCAGCCGTGGTGACAGAACTCGGCGGCCCGATGTCACACGCCGCCGTGGTGGCCCGCGAATTCGGGTTCCCGTGTGTGGTCGACGTCCACGGTGCAACTAAGGCGTTGCCGCCGGGCGCCCTCGTCGAGGTCGACGGCACGACCGGCGAAATCTGCGTGCTTGAGCTGGCCGCCGAAGATGACCCACCGCTCCCAGGCGATTGACCCTCGTTGCCATCCGAAAGGGGACGCATGAATACGGTGTGGTGATCGGATCCTTTACCGGCGGCTGATGACCTTCCACGGCAGCTGCGGCAACGTGCAGGCGGTCGCACCTTACCCAATATGCCGCCCGCCCTGCTTGCGATCCAGCGCCGCCGCTTGTTATCGATGATGTCCGGATAGACACGTGACAGCTTCTCGGCACTTCGGGATCGATCTGGTACGCCATCTACTTGGCACTCACGACGCCGCGCGGAAGCGTCAGCGGTAAGTCGTTGTATGTTGCGATACCTGGCGGAGCAGCGCATCCGGCCGCAATTGCATTGACAGCGGGCATCGGGCGCATCAATGTCGTCGGTCGCCGCTACGCCGATCGGCTCGATGCCGGCCAGTTCGCCGACGTCGCGGCCCACCTTGTCGGGCGACCAGGCGTAACACCCTACTAGGTCGAGTGCGGGATTCGAGACGACCGCCCGCACGGAGCGCTTGCCGACTTTCCCGGTGGTCCACTGGACAACTCGGAGGGGAGATGAAATGCGCGTCAAGGCATTTCCTTTGCGAGAATGCGCAATGGCAGTCGGGGCAACGTACAGGTCGGGGAAGGCCAGGTGATCTCGGGCCGGTATCCGTCCGGAAGCTCGAAATCAGGTATGCGGCGGAGCCATTCGGTCACAACGACGTTCATTTCCATCCGCGCCAGATGAGAGCCGACGCAACGGTGCGGACCGCCGCCGAAGCCCCAGTGCTTGTGCACCTTGCCATCCATCACGAGGTCGTCACCGGATATCGCATCGCTGCCGTCCCGGTTAATGGCCCCCAGGCAGAGCCGCACCTGAGAGCCGGCCGGCAGGGTGATTCCGGCGACGGTGATTTCCTCGGTAGTGACCCGGGGGACGACCGGAGCCGACGACTCTAATCGGACGATTTCTTCGACGAAAACGCCGATCTCGTCCGGGCTTTCACAAAGTCTCTTGCGCAGGTCGGGATGGCAGGCCAGCTCGAGCATTGCCGCCCCGATAGCCGAGGTCACGGTATCCAGACCCGCCAGAACGAAGAAGAAAGCCATGCCGAGGGCCTCATCGTCGGTGAGCGCGTCCTGACTCACCAGCACCTGGGACAGGACATCGTCGCCTGGATTCTGCCGATGCTCGGCAACGGCCTCGGTGAGGTAGGCGAACAGCTCGAGTGCCGGTGTCAGATCTGGGGTTTCGCTGGCGGCGTTCGGAATACTGAGCTCGATGATGGCGTCTTTCCATCGGATCAGCCGCTCCCGGTCCCGCAGCGGTAGACCGAACAGCGTCAGGAAGACCTGCGACGGATAGGGAGTCGCCAGATCGGCCATCACCTCACACTCGCGGCGTTCAGCAATCGCGTCAATGATGTCGATCGCCTGATTCTGAATGGACGGCAGTATCGCCGCAAGCGCATGCGGACTGAAGAAGGGTTGCAGAATCCTGCGAAATCGGGTGTGCTCCGGAGGATCGAATGCTGCGGGCACCAGTGGCAGTGGGCTGCCGACCACTTCGAATGCCTTTTTGGACGAGAACACGCTCGGATTACGCAGTGCGGCAAGTACATCCTCTCGACGAGTCAGGGCATACCAACCGTCACTCAATACCACCGGACCAGCAGCCCGCAATGTGGCCCAGCCGGTGCCGCGGTCGAAAGCCATAGGCAGATCGGTCAGGTCGAGTACCGGGATGCCCTGGCTGTCAGAAGTCTCGGTCACGGGATCTGTTCCTTTCGGTTGGCTAATATAAGCCATCTTCTATTTCGCGGTGTCTGATCGATCGAATTCGAGCGGGAGACGGGTAGGTCCGCTCATGCCGAGAAGTGGTCGCCACGGTGGGTTTTCGGTGCACCGCGGATGTGGCAAGCGGTGGGCAAGAATCTTGAGTGCTTCGGAGAGTTCCCGCCTGGCGAGATTCGCGCCCAAGCAGTAGTGAGCCCCCCCGCCGAAGGTAAGGATGGGCGGTGGATCGTTACGGGTGATATCGAAACGCGTGGGGTCGTCGTAAATGGACGGATCCCGATTGGCGGCGTAGGTGTTCACGATGATGAAGGTGCCTGCCGGGAAGGTATAGTCGCCGACCGTGACGTCGTCAGTGACACTGCGAAGGGTGCTGCACATCGACGGGGAGTGACGCATGGTTTCTTCGACGGCGTTCATTCCGAGCTCGGGGCGGTCGCGAAGCAACGCCCACTGTTCCGGGTGCTCGCATAGGACTTGCATCGAGGCACCCAATTGCGTACGGGTGGTATCGGTTCCGGCCAGCAGGATGCTGAACGCCAACATCCGGACTTCACCGGCATCGAGCCGGTCGCCGCGATCTTCGGCCCGGATGAGTTCGGAGAGAAGGTCGTCTGTCAGGGCGGTGCGCCGATCGGCGATCATCCCATCGATGTATTCGTCGAATGCGTCCCAGGCCATCAGGACCTTGGGCTCCTCCTCGGCGAGATTGCAGTCGAAGCTGACTATCTTGAATATGTCCTCTGCCCATTTCGAGAATAGCTGCCAGTCTTGCCGTGGCGCACCCAGCAGGGCGCAAATGACCGGGATCGGGTACGGACGCGCGATCTCCTCGACGAACTCGCAACTCCCTTCTGCGACAACGGCATCGGCGAGCCCATTGATGACGGAGTGGATGGTCTCGTCCATGCGTGCGGTTGCTCGTGGGGTAAACGCCCTCGACACCAAGCTGCGCAACCGACGGTGTTCCGCGCCCTCCATACACAGGATGCTGCGGACGACCCGGTCCCACAGCTCACCAGACGTCACGCCGTGCGCAGTGAGGTGAATGCCCGGAGGAATCCCAAACCGAGGGTCGCCGAGCACGGTTCGAGCAAGATCGTAGGAGAGCACCTCCGGTCCCACCGGACCGAGCGCGATCGGCGCCACCTGTTGCGCGGTTCGGAACTGCGGATAGATCTCCTGAGGTGTGTCCGTGACGTCGTAGTTCAGGATCGGTAGATCGGCGTCAAAGACACTCGGCTTTGCCGTGCCGACGGTCATGGTTTCTCCCTGGCTACAGTCGACGTGTTCAAATCGGTTGGTAGGGCTTGAGAACGGCGCCGAGCTGGGCCGCCCCGGTGGGCCCGGCGGGTAGCTCGCCGGGGTCGGGGATCGTTGTCGCCGTGCGCTTGTCGACGATCGTCGAGAGGTTGTCTCGCACCTTCTCGATGGTGAGGTCGGTGTCCGTGTATCCCGCAGTCTGGCCGAACACGCGTAGTCCGACGTTGCCGGCGGCTGCTTCGAGGTTGGCTCCCGAGAGTTCACAGTCCTCGTGAGCCAGGTAAGCGACGGCCGGCGACACCAGGCTGGTGGGGAAGTGCGCTTCCATCAATGAGGTGAAAGGCGAAGTCTCGTTGAAGTGGCGGATAGCGGTGGTGTTGGCGGCCGGTCCCAATGCGTTGACCTTGATACCGAATGCTGCGCCTTCGACGGCGAGTCCACGGGTCAATCCGAAGATGCCGCTCTTGGCGGCACCGTAGATGGACAGGTTCTCGATCCCGAACATCGCAGTTGACGTGGTGTTCACGATGCGCCCATACCCTGCCTCACGCATGGGACGCCACGCCGCCCGGCACATCCACATGGTCCCCATCAGGTGCACGTCGATGATGTTGCGGATGTCGGCACTGGAGATCTCGTCGAAATGCGCCATGAAGCAGATCCCGGCATTGTTCACCACGATGTCGAGCTGTCCCCACGTATCGAGCGCCGTGGTCACAACACTGCGGGCGCCTTCTTCCTCAGCGACGTTGTGCCGGTCGGGAACCGCCTCGCCACCCGCGGCGCGGATCTCTTCGACAACCTGGTCCGCATTCGCCCGCATGATTCCTCGCCCATCGGGGCCCACGCCAAGGTCATTGACCACCACCTTGGCTCCACGCTCGGCGAGCAGAGCGGCGTGGGAACGGCCTAGGCTCGGGTCCTGGCCGCCGGCCCCGGTGACGATGGCAACGCGGCCATCGAAGCGAAGTTCGCTCATGGCGCTCCTTAAAAGGTCTGTAGGAGAGGGAGATTGGTAGCGTGGATTTTCCGGCTTCTCATGGCAGGTTGGTCGACAGGAATGTCAGGGGTAATCCGAACACCGACAAGTCGATTTCCTCGAGATAGTTGCCGCTGGCGGTCCTGTCGTCGAAGCCTTGCCGGAACCGGGTGGTCGAGCCGTAGCGCTTGGCAATGTCCTCTGCCTGCGACGCTCCGGGAACCTGCACCACTACCGTGAAAACGCCATCACCATGACTCGCCAGAAATTCGCTTACCGAAACGGCCACCGTACCGGTGGATCCGGGGTTCGGACTGATCAGCTCGATGCCTCGATTCCAATCCAAGAGCACGCGGAGCCCGAGTTCGTCCAGATTGATGTCTTCAAAGCTGAAACCCAGCTCCGCAAACAGTTGTCCCACAACGTCGTGTCGCTCACGTGCCACCGCGAAGACGACGTGATGCAACCGCGATGGTGAGTCGTT
>DASYJS010000361.1:0-5614 GCA_035996225.1 Mycobacterium sp.
CACGCATCGCCCTTCAGGCGCTCAGAACGTGTTGACCTTCTCGACACTGACGAACATGCCGTGCCCAGTTTTTGCGTTGGTGAACCGGGTGCCGGCTTCGGAAGCGACGATCGTCCAGCCCTGCGCGTCGTAGGTCTTGTAGTCGATGGGTACGGCGGGGATAGCGCCCAGGTTGCCCAATATCCACTGGACGGAGCCACCCGAGGTGATGTGGACGCCGTTGGCGTGCTCGCCATCCTGCAGCGGGGAGTCGGTGAACGGTGCCTCACAGCCGACGCTGTCCTTGTTGATCTGGCAGCGCGTCACGCCTGACTTGGTCTCGATGAAGACGTAGCCGTTCTGGTCCGGCGGCAGCGGAATGGCACCGGCCGGCAGGGTCGGGCTCGCCGGCGTGGTCGGAGGGGCCGCGATGGGGTTCGACGGCGACGGCGCGGTACTCGACCTCGGCGTCGGGAACGAGGGTTCGGTCGGTCCGGTGCCCGGTGTGGCGACCGGCCTGCCCTCGATGACGGAGCTGCAGCCCGAAATCAGCACGGGACTAGCCAGCAAGGCCGCGAGCACCAACGAACCACCCGCCAGGCCCCGCCGTGCATTCTGGGATAACAGCACGCGTCGCTCCCCAAGATCTGAGATGTCAGACGTAGATTACGCACGAGGTGGGGCAAGCTACCGCGGCGACGCGCTTTTGAAATGTCGCCGATAGCAAAGTGTTACGGATGGGCGGTCGCCCGCGGGTCACAGACCGAGCAACTTCTCGGCGTTGCGGTGGCTGATGCGCGCCCGCTCGTCGTCGGTCAGGGGGAGCTTGTCCAGGAAGGCGCGAGCGGTCTTCATCGACCCGAACGGGTAGTCGGCGGAAAACGCCACCCGGTCGATGCCCACCTGCGCGACCAGATTGGCGTACATCGCTTCGTCGTTGAAGTTGGCGAAGGTGTAGTGCAGGTTCTGCCGCAGGTAGGTGCTGACCGGGTGCTTGAGCCCGGTCAGTTCCGGCTTCAGCGTGGCGTCGAACCGCGGCAGCATGAACGACGTGGCTTCGCCCATGTGCCCGATGACGATCTGCAACTCCGGGTAGCGGTCGAATACGCCGCCGAGAATCAATCGCAGCACGTGTGTGGCCGTGTTGATGTGCCAGCCCCATCCCACTGTCGCCAGCGCGAACGTGACCTCGGCGGAGAACCCCGCGTAGCTGGACTCGATGACGGCCGCCGGCGGGATCGTGGGGTGCAGGTAGATCGGAACGTTGAGCGCGGCCGCGCGGTCGACAATCGGCTCGAAGTAGGGGTCGTCCAGGTAGCGACCTTGGCTGTGCCCGTTGATAACTGCGCCGGGGAAGCCGAGCTTGCGCACCGCTCGCTCCAGTTCGTCGGCCGCTGCGTCGGGTGCGCTGATCGGCACGGTCGCGAAGCCCGCCAGCCGATCGGGGTACCGGCTGACCGCCGCCGCGAGTTCGTCGTTGCATTCACGGGCCAGCTCAACGGCTTTCGGCCCGTCCAGCTGCTCGACGCCGGGCGCGGCCAGCGACAGCACCGCCAGATCGATGCCGCCCTCGTCCATCGCGGCGATGCGGCCGTCACCGAGATCGGCGATGGCCTCGATCACGCCCGCCCGCGACGCGAGCCAACTGCCTGGCCCGCGCAGGAATCCCGCTGTGGCGTAATGCTCTTCGAGTGCGATGGTCCGCAACTGGTTGCCCTTAGCTCTCCAGCACTCGGGTGGCGGCGGTCCAGTACGGCAGCTCGTCGCGCTTGGCGGCCCACCGGATGGTCTTCGTGTAACCGTATTCCGCTAGGGTCTCCTCGGCGTGCTCGCGCCCGAAACCGCTATGGCCGACCCCGCCGAATCCGGTGCCGATGGCAATCCGTACGTAGTTGTTGACGAAGACGGCGCCGGCCCGGATCTGCCGGCTCACCCGCAGCGCGCGATCGCTTTCCTGGGTGAACACCGCCGCAACGAGTCCGAACGGGGTGCTGTTGGCGATCCGCACCGCCTCACTTTCGTCGGTGAACGGGATCAGGGTGACTACCGGACCGAAGATCTCTTCCCGGGCTATCCGCATGCGCGGAGTCACGTCGGTCAGTACGGTCGGCGCGACATAGAAGCCGTCGGCCAGCCGGGGGTCGTCGGGCAGCGGCGCCTGGGCGGCGATGTGCGCGCCTTCGACCACGCCCAGCTTGAGGTAGTCCAGAACCTGTTTCTGCTGCGCCCGGGTGACCAATGGCCCGACGTCGGTTGTGGGGTCGGCGCCGTCGCCCACCCGCAGCCGTTTCACCGCCTTGCACAGCTTCGCGGCGAACTCGTCATAGATCGTGTCCTGCACCAGGATTCGCGACGACGCGGTGCAGGCTTCGCCTTGGTTGAAGAAGCCACCGTCGATGGCGGCCAGCAGCGCCTCGTGCATGTTGGCGTCGTCGAAGACGATCAACGGGTTCTTTCCGCCCAGCTCCATCAGCGTCGGCGTGAGATTGCAGGCCGCGTTGCGCATCACCGCCGAACCCGTCCGCGGTGATCCGGTGAAAGAGACCTTGCCCACCAGCCGGTGTCCGGCGAGAGCGGCACCAACCTCGCCCCTGCCGGGCACAGCGTGCACCACGGGGTCCGGAAGTACCGATTGGATGAGTTCCACCATGCGCAGCACCACCGAGGGCGTCTGCTCCGGTGGTTTCAGCACGACCGCGTTACCGACGGCCAGTGCCGGCGCGATCTTTCCCGCGGTGTGGATGGGTGGCCAGTTGAACGGCACGATGGCGGCGATCACCCCGTACGGTTCCAGCGTGGTGACGTCGAGGACCGTGCCGTAGTCGCGCGCCTGGTTCGGCAAGGCCTCCACCATGCTGCCGAAGTATTCGAAGATGGAGATCGCCGCTTCGATGTCGAACTCGCGCGCCTGGACGATGGGCTTACCCATTTCCCGTGACTCGAGCATGGCGAGTTCATCCGCGTGCGCGCGGATGACTTTGGCGATCTCACGCAGGTAGCCGCCACGTTCCCGCGCGGGCCGCTGCTTCCAGCGCAGGTGTGCGGCATGGGCTTTGCGCATCGCTTGGTCTACCTCGTTGGGGCCCGCTCCCTGGACCACGGTGACGGTCCGGCCGGTGGCGGGGTTCTCGACGACGAACTGGTCGTCGGTGGAGGCAGACGACCAGCGCGTTCTGGTCCTGGTCAGGGCGGGAGCTTGCAGAGTCATTGGCACGTCCAGCACGGTCGGCGGTTGGGATGGTCGACGGGCGATCACGCCCGCCCGACGTGGTCGACGCTACGATGACGTGCGGCATCAGGGCCAACGACATGTTCTGATGGCTGTTAGCACAGGCTGTGATAATAGCTGGATGGAGCTTCGCCATCTTGAGTATTTTCTCGCCGTCGCGGACAACCGGAGCTTCACCGAGGCGGCGAAGAAATTACATGTCGTCCAATCGGGTGTGTCGGCGACGATCAAGGCCCTGGAACGGGAGCTCGGCGCGGAGTTATTTGTCCGTGGCTCGGCCGGCGTGGAGCTGACGCCGGCGGGAGAGGAGCTGCGACCCCGCGCCCGCGAAACCCTGGACGCCGCACGCGCGGCCAAGGACGCCGTCAACGCCACCCGCGGTTCGGTTCGCGGCACCGTCACGGTCGGGATTCTGACGTCGATCAGCGTGATCGACATGCCCTCGGTGCTGTCCGAACTGCACACCCGGCATGCCGGAGTGACGGTTCACTTGCGTGCCGCCAGCGCCGGATCGGCGGGACTCGCCACCCAACTCCGCGACGGCGATCTCGACGTCGCCTTTCTCGTCTTCACGGGGCCTCCGCCGGCCGACTTGACCGCCCGACTCGTTGCCGCCGTCCCGCTACTCCTGGTTGTCCCCGCCGATCATCCACTCGCCCAACGGGACTCGGTGCCATTGGCCGAGCTGGCAGGAATGTCGTTCGTCGACAGCCCACCGGGATACGGCACCAGAACCGTGATCGACAACGCATTCACCGCCGCCGGCGTCGAACGGACCGTCGCGGTGGAGGTGGCCGACCTGGGCACGGCCGCGACCTACATCCGAAACGGTCTGGGGATCGGCTTTCTAAGCTGGACCATCCTCGATGAAATCGACGATTTCGGCCTGGCCACGCTGCGGGTGAGCGACTACAACCTCGAATGGCGGTTGTTCGTCACTACGTCTGCGGCCCGGTCAACCAGCGCGGCCACCCGGGCAGTCCTTGAGCTGATCGAGGAAATCGCAGCCCGCTGAATTACCCTGCGAGGGCTGCCTTCTCACACGCGAGGATCGGATCCTCGGCCGCCGCCCCATAGCCGTAGCGATCGATGAACTCGCCCCAGCGCTCCGCGATGATCGCGCGCTGTTCGGACGTCATTTCGTACGTGTTCGTCCGGTAGGCCGCCTTGTCGGTAAGATACTGCCGCAGCCGCGGCCGGTAGCGCTCGAAGTCGCCCAGGTCCAGGTGCTCGTACATTTTGCGCAGCTGCCCCTCGGGATCGCCGATCAGATCCTCGTAGCGCAATTCGTAAAACCTTGACGGGTCGACGAATTCGCGCCCTTCGTCCAACTTCCGATACAGGTCGACGTAGGTGGACAGCACGTTTTCGTTCAATCCCTGGAATGTCGGCCGTTGCAGGCCGTGCACGAGGGAGAACGCTTTGAAAAGATTGACGGTCGACGGATACACGGCGTACGGATCCCGGACGATGTGTATGAATTTCGCCTGCGGAAATATCTCCAGCAGCACCTTGATCCGGAAACTATGCGTCGGACTCTTGAGGACCACTGCCTTACGGCGGCGGAAATACACCTGCTGAACGAACCGGTGCAGGGTCCGTTTCCACGTTTCCAGTTCTCGCGATGTCAGCTGGTCCATATCCAGATACTGCTCGTCTTGGGTGGGCCGGTTGGGGAACGCGATGGTCAGGTACGGCGATGGCAGCCCCAGCATGCACCACGCAAACTCATCTTCCTGCGGATGCGCCATGCTCAAGTCCATGTTGTCCATGGCGCGATGCTTCGACGTCAGAAATTCCGCGCATCGGGCAAACCGCTGGGTCAGCAGAAAGTGGTGCGGCGCAATGCATTCATAAGTCGTGGGAGCGGTGTGGCGATCATCGAGGACCAACATTTCGTGCAGCATGGTTGTCCCGGTACGCCAGTGCCCCACGATGAAGATCGGCGCATCGGCAATCGCCGTGTTGGCGACTCGCCTGCCGAACACGATCCTTTGCCACATCCCCAGAAACGAATTGACGACGCTGAGAACCGTGTAGAGCACCGCGTAATGCCAGCGGCTCCAGTGCACGGCGAAGCGGTTATGGATCAGCAGGCGCGTCCAGGCGGTGAAGTTGCAACCAATCCAGAGGGGCGCGGCCCACTCGTGCCACCAGGCAGATCGTGATGGCGAGCGGTGGGCCTTCATCGCAGGTAAGACCAACAGTCTGGGGTTGCGCGACGCGCAACGACGACCCGCGGAGCAGTCATGGCGCTTCGCCCTTCTCGGGGAGGAACTGGGACACATGTACAGGACAGTGCTGACGGTACTGCTTAGTTGATCTACGCACGTTCAATTAACGAGAACGTCATTTTGCCGACACGGCGAATATGAGATTGCCGCCGTCTCACCTGGTCGCCGGCGG
>DASYJS010000362.1:0-73308 GCA_035996225.1 Mycobacterium sp.
ACAGAAGAACCCATTTGATACTTCTAACGCAGTGACGAGATGAATGGCCGCCTCGGACTCAACGCGATTTTTCACCTCGGTTAATACACGTGCGGCGGCTTCGATGTCCCCACAACCCCAGAACAGATTCGCAGCGCGCAAACAGCCCCATCGCGCGATCAGCCACTCGTCGGCATCATCGCCGGGTTCGGCGTCGACAAGGGCGGCCTCGGCCTCGTCGCCACGCCCCTGCCAACTCACCGCCTCGGCAAGCACCATTGCCGCCGCCAGACCACCACCCCGGTCAACCGCGAACCTCGCCAACTCCTCCCCCAGGACGACGTTCGACATCGCCACCGCGTCCGCCGCTGCCGCGATGACCACATCGAGGTCCGGCGTCAGATCGCTGCGCATCATGAACTGCGCCAACCGAATCCGGCTGCGCAGGTCGGGAAGATGCGAATGCCCCCCTGCCTGCAGGTGCTTCTGCAGTGCCTGCGCCAAGATGCCGTTGAGTTGCCGCGAGCGCACCACCCCGGCGTGTCGGGTTGCCGCATCGCCAAGCAAGGGGTGATTCAACTGCGCCAAAGTATGTGACCCATCGACGACCAACTGGATCAGCCCACGGCGCTCCAGGTTCGCGGCAGCGTCGGCATCGCAAATCTCACGCAGAATCTGCCAGTCCAGCACCTCCCCGACAGCCAACACCTCAACGACCTCCAACTCCTGTGAGGAAAGAGACCGCAACCTAAACTCCAACAGGTCGTACAGCTCACGATCCGCGTGCAGCGGACCCCGAAGTTGCCAGGCACCTTCCGCGCGGACTAGCGCCCCGTTTTCACGGCCCGCACTCAGCAAGCCGCGCAAAACCAAAAGGTTTCCCGCGCTTTGGTCGAACAGCTCGTCAATCAATCTCGGCCCGACCGCGCCGCCCAGCACCGCGCTGGCCAATACCCCGATTTGCTCCCGGGTGAACGGATCAATATGCACGGTCAGCAGCAACCGCTCTTTCAACAACGCAGTCACCGCGTCAAGAACCGACTCGCCCAACCTGATAGTCACGATCAACCGCACACTGCGGTTAGCCGCAAGCTGGTTCACGAGCGTGGCCGACAACGGATCGAGCAACGGCGCGTCGTCGACCACAATCACCAGGCTCTCGTCCCGCCCCAGGGTCTTATGTGCGGCGGCCAGCATGATGGCAGGCTCATGGGCTATCTCCACGGTCACCGCGCGAGAAAACGCCCCCAGCGGCACAGCGCAACCCGTCTGCGTACCCAGCACAAAACGCACCGGCCGCCCAGCAGACTCGGCCGCCTTGGCCAACATCCGTGCCAGCGTCGACTTACCCACCCCACTGTCACCGACTAACGCAACGCCCTGAAACTCGCCATCGTTCAGCGCCGCCAGCGCCTGGTGAAACTCCGCATCGCGCGCCACTATGGGCCACGCCCCACCCCTGTCTCGCTTCACTGGGACGCACCTCCCCCCATTTGACCGTTATTGCATCATCCACCGCTTATCAGACTCGTGTCTGATAAGCGCCCTTTGCATCCCAGTGCCGTCGGCTGACGCCGACGAACCGTCCTGCACTCGCTGTCGCTACACAAAGCTTTTGACGCGTCGAACGACGCCAAGGTGGTGGCCGACGAGAAAATTCACGAGAACGTTGGTCGTCGGGTGAAGCGGATTCCGTCGGCGTGGCCACCTCTGCAAGGCCGGCCGAATCGACGTCATGATTCGTTAGCTTCAGGACTCGTGGAACAACGCACTCCAGACTGCATGTCATGCGCCGGAGCGTATGAGCCTCTGGCAGAGGCATCGACGGATTCGATGCAACTCGAGTAGTCAGCGGGACCAGATCGAGTAACCGCAGCGAATAACCGTGGGGAGGTCACATCATTCACAAATCTTCGGTCCTTCCCGGTCGCCCGCAATCCATGGGTGACATTGGCGGAAACAGCTGTCACGAAGGCTCCGTCGGAAATCCCGGCTGAGGTTCCCTCGAGGGGCCGCATTGCAGCGATCTTTTGACGCCGATGGCGGCTCCGATGCTGAGGCCATCAGCTTCGCAGGGGATGCATTCTCGACGCCGGTTCGCGGCGGGTCACCCGGCACGATCGCACCGACCGGTACGTGCACCGCCGGCGCATCGTTTGGCGTCCAGAAGTACGCCGAGGAGCGGTCTATTACCACGACTTGCGCAGCTTGACCGAACACGCACGTCCTTCCTGCGCACCCCCCGCGAGCCTTCGGACCCCCTCCATGCCAGAACGTTGTATTGCCGGTAGGTGCCTGCCGTTTCCACTGGTGACGCCGTTAGTGAGTCTGTCTAGTTTTAAGGGGTGGGCAGTTGGTTAACGCGGTCGCAGTGAACCGGATCCGTGACGGCGGACGGGAGCCGTGAGGCATTCGGCGCTACGCACGAGGCGGTGTGAGTAGGTCGATAAGCGATTTGGCTGTGTGGCGGAGATGGCTCAAAGGCTTTGCTGGTGAGCCGCGATCCGGATAGGCGGCGATGAGACGAGGTTAACGCTACGACCTATCAGCGCCGCCGACCGATTCAAGATTCATCCTGACCTACTGTTGCCCCTTCGCGTTGAGGCGAGGGCGAGCCTGCCTAGTGCGAGAACTAAGCGCTGCTCGGGAGGCGCGACAACGGTTTCGGCGACATTTCGCTCGATCGCGCGGATGACCGCGCGAGCCACCTGATGCGGGGTGCTCGTGCGAATCCCCAGGGAAGGGAAACGCCGCGGTCAAAGTGCATGCCTTCATCACGGATGAATCCCGGCTCCACTCTGTTGGGCCCTGGCGAAATGGTGGACACCCGCCTCCAGTGCCGCCGAACAGTTCCTTCTTTGACCGCAAAAGCGAAAGTGGACGCGCCGGCATGACCATGGACATCTCGAGCCTCAACAAGCGTCGCGCTTGCAATCGCCTTTGGGCCTCCATCTGCCCTGGCGCGGAAAGTCAGTGAGTCCATTCGGTCGTCATGGCGCTAGTTGCGCCGAACGCTTGTCGCAACGCGTTGACAGCGTGCTTCGCACGGACGGCTGCCGGCCGATAAGGTGGATGAGTTGGTCGCGATTGTTGATGCCGAGTTTGGTGAAGAGCCGATAGAGGTGTCCTTCTACCGTCCGCACCGAGACAAATAACTGGTCGGCGATCTGTCGGTTGGACAAACCGGCCACAACAAGCAGCGCAACCTGGCGTTCCCGGTCGCTGAACGGTAGCGGGCGCGCTGCGGCTTCGAACGCCGGTGTACGCAGTCCGCATCGGCTGGCAATGGAATATGCATAAGTCGACGATTCAACTCGTTTGCCGCGTTCGCCGCGGTGGGTGTGTTCGCCGGCCGCCTGAGCCGACGCGTCGGCAGCGAGAACCAGTGCGCCCAGATCGGCGAATTGATGTGCGGCAGCGTCGAGCAGACCTCCGTCGTGGCGAGTCAGACCGCGGGCATGGCTCGCGACGGTTTCGGCCAACGGAGTCTTCAGGATCCCGGCGAGCTCTTCCAGTCGTGTGGCGTGCGCACGGTCACCTAAGCGGACAGCCGCATGAAGGGCGCGCATCTCCACCCCGTACATCCCGGCTTCTAGCGCGACCTGCGCCGCTTCGATCGCATGCACCTGAGCAGAAGTCGTCTCGCCGGCGGACGCAAGCTGCCAGGCCCGGGCAAGCTCGAGTTCCGGCAGGAAAACCGCGACATGCGGTCCGTACGCTTCCTCCGCACTGCGCAACGCCGCGGCGGCCGCTTCACTGTCGCCCCGCTGCCCTTCGGCCTGGGCATGCCGGGCAGTCGCCAGCATCATCCAAGGCGACGGAAACCCTTGCGAGAATACTGCTTTCGAGTCTTTGAATGCAGAGGACGCAGACGACAGATTACCCCGGTAGAGTTGCACGAATCCCCGCATCGTGTGCATCATTGCCTCAGCTGCGGGAACACCTGCGGCTATCGCCTTGTAACGCTTCAAGATTCGCTCGGCAGCCTGATATTCACCGGATTCGGTGGCGTTCATAATTTCGGCCAACCCGATGTTAAACCTTTGCAGCCCTAGCCCTTCGAGCGCAGCTGCGTCCAGCCCGGCATCGGCTACGTAATGGACGTCGGCATATCGCCCAGCAGCCGCTGACGCGATGCACGTCGGGACAGCTGCCCATGCGATAGCGATCGGTGGCACATCGGACTCACAGAATTTCGGCCCGACCTCCATCGTCTTCGCAACATCGCCACAGAAGAGCCCGATAGATAGCTGCACTGCGTCGATGAAATCGGTGCTGGCTCTGGACGCCACCCGGCACCGCACATCGGTTAGCACCTGCTGGGCCGCTGCCACGCGTTCACACGCCCAGAACAGGTTGGCAGCCCGCAGACAGCCCCACCGTGCAATCAGCCACTCGTCGGCATCACCTTCGGGTTCGGCGTCGACAAGGGCGGCCTCGGCCTCGTCGCCACGCCCCTGCCAACTCACCGCCTCGGCAAGTACCAGCACGGCCAGCAGACCGCCGCCCCGGTCAACCGCGAACCTCGCCAACTCCTCTCCGAG
Organism: Mycobacterium sp.; assembly: GCA_035996225.1. Classification (GTDB taxonomy): domain Bacteria; phylum Actinomycetota; class Actinomycetes; order Mycobacteriales; family Mycobacteriaceae; genus Mycobacterium. The sequence continues at coordinate 4,524 of DASYJS010000362.1, forward strand.
TGCAATGTTCGACATCGCCAGTGCGTCCGCCGCTGCCGCGATGACCACATCGAGGTCCGGCGCCAAGTCACTTCGGACCATGAACTGCGCCAAACGGATTCGGCTGCGCATGTCAGCGAGGTGCGAATGCCCCCCTGCCTGCAGGTGCTTCTGCAGAGCCTGCGCCAAGATGCCGTTGAGTTGCCGCGAGCGCACCACCCCGGCGTGTCGGGTTGCCGCATCGCCAAGCAAGGGGTGATTCAACTGCGCCAAAGTATGTGACCCATCGACAACCAACTGCATCAGTCCACGGCGCTCCAGGCCGGCCGCGACGTCGGCATCGCAGATGCCACGCAAGATGTCCCACTCCAGGACCTCCGCGGTGGCCAAGACCTCAACGACCTCCAACTCCTCCAAGGAAAGAGACCGCAACCTAAACTCCAACAGGTCGTACAGCTCGCGATCCGCGTGCAAGGGCCCCCGCCGTTCCCAACAATCCTCGGTACGAATCAACACCCCGTCTTCACGACTCGCGCTCAATAAGCCGCGCAGCACCAGAGGATTTCCTGCACTCCGTACCTGCAACTCGTCAACCAACCGAGGCTCCACCGCCCCATCCAGGACCGCACCGGCAAGCGTCTCGGTCTGCTCACGGGTAAACGGATCGACGTGAACCGTCAGCAACAAGCGCTCTTTCAACAAGGCAGTCACCGCATCGAAAACCGACTCGCCCGACCTTATTGTCACGATCAATCGCGCAGTACGACTCGCAACAAGCTGATTCACCAGCGTCGCTGACAACGGATCAAGCAACTGTGCATCGTCAACGAGGACCACCAGGTTCTTGTCCGCACTCAAAGTTTTATGTGCAGAAGCCAACAACAACGCCGGCTCATGGGTCCCATTCAAGGTCACCGCACGAGAAAACGCCCCCAACGGCACCGCGGAACCGGTATGAGTGCCCAACGCAAAACGCACCGTGCGCCCAGCATGCTCGGCCACCTTGGCCAGCGTCCGCGCCAGTGTCGACTTACCCACCCCACTGTCCCCGACGAACGCAACGCCCTGAAACTCCCCGCCGTTGAGCGCCGCCACCGCCTGCCGGAGCTCCATATCCCGGGCCACTACCGGCCAACCACCACTATCCCGTTGCACCGGACCAGTACCTCCAGATCCCTTGGATCAGATCCCTTGGATCGGAGACTTCATCAGGCGCCCTGCGGTGCAGGAGAGCCATGAGATTTGTTCCGACCGCCATCGCCGTTGAGGTTCGTGATGATGCAGAGCCGCCGCGCACCGCTGTCGTGCCGAACGCGACCGCGAGGTTGATCGACCAGGACGCGGCGCCGATTGGCCGGGACCCACTGCCGCTCGCCAATTTGGCCGGCCGGCCCATTTCGGCGTTACCGCTCGCCAACGGCCTACTCGAAGCTTGCATCGGACGCCCAATCTTCCACCCACGCGTTACTAATACCCCGAATTGCGACTGTTCAAGCAAACGAAATTGTGACCGGTGGTCGCCCGCCGGAGATGCTACTCTATGCGTGTTGAACAGGGACTTTAGCTGTATTCAGGCATTTCGGTGACGTGATGCCAGCAAACGATCAGACGATTGAATAATTGGAGCCCAGCGGCCTGGCTGGCAGCATTGATATGGCCCAGAATGCGTGCCACTGACTCGAATTCGTGATGGATCAATTCTTCGCGCAAAATTTACCGCTGCGTCGATAATTTGATCCCCAGCAACGCATCGACTGCAGTAGCCACCAACTTCGGCGCCTCGGAGTCATGCCCGCCGTACTCGAGTGCGTCGGTGGTCCAACCATCAAGTGCGGCAATCGCTTTAGGAGTGTCGAGGTCGTCGGCCAGGTACCGGCGCATGCGGGCGATGGCGTCGGTCGCATCCGGGCCGGCGGGCAGCGCGGTCGCGGTGCGCCAGCGCTGGAGCCGCGCGGCCGACTCGTCGAGCAGCTGCTGGCTCCAGGATCGGTCCGCGCGATAGTGCCCGGCCAGCAGACCCAGTCGAATGGCCGACGGCGGGACGCCTTGCGCGCGCAGCCCCGACACCAGCACCAGGTTGCCGCGACTCTTCGACATCTTGTGCCCGTCCCAGCCGATCATCCCGGCGTGCACATAGTGCCTGGCGAATCTTCTTTCGCTCCTTACACATTCGGCGTGCGCGGCGGTGAACTCGTGGTGCGGGAAGATCAGGTCGGTGCCGCCGCCCTGAATGTCGAGGCCGCTGCCGATGCGGCTGAGCGCGATCGCCGCGCATTCGACGTGCCAGCCGGGCCGGCCGGCGCCGAACGGTGAAGGCCAGCTGGGCTCCCCGGGCCGCGCGGCGCGCCACAACAGCGCGTCGAGTTCGTCGGTCTTGCCCGGGCGGTCCGGGTCGCCGCCGCGCTCGGCGAACAGCCGCAGCATGGTTTCCCGGTCATAGCCCGACTCGTAACCGAACTGCGGTGTGGCATCGGCGCGGTAGTAGACGTCCGGGTATTCCCCTACTTCCGGGTCGACGACGTACGCGGCCCCCGACGCCAACATCTTCTCGACAAGCTCCACCACTTCAGGAATCGCTTCGGTCGCCCCGACATATTCGCGCGGCGCTAACACCCGCAGCGCGGACATGTCCTGGCGAAACAAGGCCACCTCACGGTCACCGAGGTCACGCCAGTCAATGCCGTCGCGCTCGGCCCGCTCGAGGAGCGGGTCGTCGACGTCGGTGACGTTCTGCACGTAGTGCACGTCGTGCCCCAGATCCAGCCACAGACGATGAATCAGGTCGAACGCCAGATAGGTAGCCGCGTGCCCCAAATGCGTGGCGTCATACGGCGTGATCCCGCAGACGTACATGGTGGCGGTCGACCCGGCCGCCACCGGGCGGACCTGACGGTCCGAGGTATCGAACAGCCGGAGCTCCGGACCGCGTCCGGGCAGCACCGGAACCTGTGCGGAGGGCCACGACTGCATGCTTCGACTTTAGGCCCGGTGACGATGCGGGCCGCGCAGCGGGCGGCTGAGGAGGCGGGCAATCAGGGCTAGGCCCGGTGACGATGCGGGCCGCGCAGCGGGCGGCTGAAGAAGCGGGCAATCACGCCTAGGCCGGCCGGTTAGAGCCAGGCGGCGCGGATGGCGCCGAGCAGGATCGGTGCCACCTCGGCACGACACATCACGAAGTCGGGCAGGTACGGGTCGGGCTGGTTGTAGCGCATCGTCGAGCCGTCGAGCCGCGACGCGTGCATGCCCGCGGCCATCACCACCCCGGCCGGTGCCGCCGAATCCCATTCCCATTGGCCGCCGGCATGCAGATAGGCATCGACGTCGCCGTCGATAATGGCCATCGCCTTGGCCCCCGCCGAACCGATCGCCACCGGCTGGATGGCCAGGGTCTGCCGCATGCGATGCAGCACGGCCGGTGGCCGGGTGGCGCTGACGGCGATCCGCAACGTGTGCGGAACACCGACCCGCGCCTGACTATCCGTCACGGTGTCACTGCGATAAACGATGTTATCCCGAGCGGGCAAAGAGACTGCCGCATCGGTGATTTCGCGCTGGCCACCGGTGGGACGCTGCCACAACGCGATGTGTACCGCCCAGTCGTCACGCCCCGGCGTGGAGAACTCGCGGGTGCCGTCCACCGGGTCGATGATCCACACCCGGTCATGGTTGAGGCGCTCAAGATCGTCGTGGGCTTCCTCGCTGAGCACCGCGTCGTTGGGACGCTCGGCCCGCAGCCGCCGCAGGATCAGCTCATTGGCCAAGCTGTCGCCCGCGTCGCCGAGCATCCAGGGATGACCGAAACCGATCTCCTCGCGCACTTTCAGCAGCAACTCCCCCGCGTCGGCGGCGAGATCGGCGGCCAATGCAGCATCAGTCATCTCATCGGCGGCGGGGCTCACCGCTTCAGTATCACCGACGGCGATGCCGGGCCCTAAAACGCGGGCCAGGGAATGGGGCGATGCCGGTTCGGGACGGGCATCACCGGGTTGTCCAGCAGCGTGTGCGCCCGCATGCGCAGCGCCGCGATCTCCGCCTGGGTGATCTGCCCGGCCAGCACATCGCCGAGATCGGCGCAAAGGGCGTCGGCCAAACCGGCGACGGCCTTCAGGGTTTTATCGTCGATCGGCTTGCCGGCCCATCCCCACAGCACGGTGCGCAGTTTGTTCTCGACGTGCAGGCACACGCCGTGGTCAACTCCGAAGATGTGGCCGTCGAGGTCGCGAAGGACGTGACCGCCCTTGCGATCGGCGTTGTTGATCAGCACATCGAACACCGCCATCCGCCACAAGCGAATGTCGTCGGCGTGCATCAGGATTACCTCGTCGCCGGCGTAGTCGTGGGCCCGCAGCACCGGCAGATAACCCGGCTCAATTTTGTCGGCGGGAAACAGATCGACCAGGTCGGGCCACGGCGGCGGAGCCGAGTCCACTGCGTCGCCGGGCTGCTGCACCCACAGCTGCAGCATGCCCGGGCCTGCCGGACCGTGGCGAACGATCGTGTAAGGCACGATGTTCCAACCCAATTGCTTCGACACCAGATATGCGGCGAGTTCGCGGCCGGCGAGCGTCCCGTCGGGGAAGTCCCAGAGCGGCTGCTCACCGGAGATCGGCTTGTACACGCAATGCACGCTGCGCTCCCCCAGCGTGGCCTCGCACAGGAAGGTGGCGTTGCTGGCCGAGCGGATCCGTCCGAGAACGGTCAGCTCGCCGTTCCGCAAGACCTCGGGTTCGTCATTCCTCGGGTTCATCGTTGAGCCCCAGCAGCGCGCTGCGCTTATAGCCGTTGGCGCGCGCGCAAATGTGGCCCGCAGGGTCCAGCGGTTCGTCGCACAGGGGGCATGGCGGGCGTCCCGCCGAGATCACGCGATTGGATCGGGTGGCGAATTGCCGCGCCGACTCCGGGGTCAAAAACACCCGCACCGCGTCGGGGCCTTCGTCGGTGTCGTCGAGCACCACCGAGGCGTCGAACTCGGCGTCGGTGACGGCCAGGAGTTCGACCACAACGGTCTGAGCTTCCGAGTCCCAGCCCAGGCCCATGGTCCCCACCCGGAACTCCGCATCGACCGGCGTAACGAGTGGGTTGAGGTCATCGACCTCGGCGGGCTCCGGCGGGACGGGTGTGCCGAACCGGCGATTCACCTCGAGCAGTAGCGCGCCGATGCGTTCGGCAAGCACCGCGACCTGTTGCTTCTCCAACACCACCGAGACCACTCGGGAATCGCCCACCGCTTGGATGTAGAAGGTGCGGTTTCCGGGCTGACCAACGGTCCCGGCCACGAAGCGGTCGGGTGTACGGAATACATGGATTGCACGAGGCATGGCATCTCTAAAATACCGGCTGTTGCCGTCGCAACGCGATTCGATCCAGGGCGCCGCACCAGAAATTGCGCGTATTAATCTGTGGATCCCCCGACCACCGCGTCGCTCGACGACGCCGCCCCGGCCGGTTCTTGTTGCGGCTCTTCCGGTTTGTCGCTTTCTGCCTCACTCTTGGGTGGGGGTCCGGCCCGCAACGCGGCGGCCAGTCGCCCACCGGTGTGGTTGACGTGTAACACGAACGGCCGCAACGGCGTGTAACGAATGACACTCACCGACGCCGGGTCGGCCGTGACGCGCTGGAAGCCGTCCAGGTGTATGCCGTACGCGTCGGCGATCAATGCCTTGATGACATCACCGTGAGTGCAAGCCACCCAAAGCGCGTCACCGCCGTGCTCATCGCTGAGCCGCCGATCGTGTTCGCGGACGGCGAACACCGCGCGCGCCTGCACCTGTGCCAGCCCCTCCCCGCCGGGAAACACCGCCGCACTGGGATGGGCCTGCACCACCCGCCATAGCGGCTCGTTGGCCAACTCGCCGATCTTGCGGCCCGTCCACTCCCCGTAGTCCACCTCGGCGAGCCGGTCTTCGACGAGCGGCTCCAGGCACAGCGACTCGGCCAGCGGCGCGACCGTGCGGCGGCAGCGCAACAGTGGCGACGTGATGACCGCGCGGATCGGCAGGTCGCCGATGCGGTCGATCAGCCCGACGGCCTGCTCGCGGCCCTTGTCGTCGAGGTCGACACCCTCGGAGCGGCCGGCCAGTGTGCCCGCGGTGTTCGAGGTTGAGCGCCCGTGGCGCAGCAGGATGACGGTCACGTCGCGGCCACCGTTCCATTCGCCAGCAGGATCAGCACGACGGTTCCGGCGACCACCCGGTAGCCCACGAACCAGTACATGCTGTGCCGCACCAAGAACCGCAGGAACCAGGCCACTGCGCTGAGGCCGATGACGAACGCGATCAGGGTGGACACCAGCAGCTGCGGGCCGGTGGCACTCATGCCCGAGGTGACCGGATGGAAGGCGTCCGGGAGCGAGAACAAGCCCGAGGCGAACACCGCGGGAATCGCCAGCAGGAAGCCGAAGCGGGCGGACAGTTCCCGGTCGAGTCCCAGAAACAGCCCGGCGCTGATCGTCGATCCAGATCGTGAGACGCCGGGAATCAGGGCCAGACATTGCGCCGTCCCGACCGCCAGGGCGTCGCGCCAGTTCAGCTGCTCGATGTGACGGGTCTGCCGGCTCAGGTATTCGGCGAGCGCGATGACGGCCGAGAACACCACCATCGCCGTCGCAATCACCCACAGGTTGCGCACCCCGGAGCGGATCTCGTCTTTGAAGAACAGACCCAGCACGCAGATCGGGATGGAGCCGATGATGACGTACCAGCCCATCCAGTAGTCGAGATTGCGCTGCGACTTGACCGCCAGGCCTGCGAACCAGGCCTTGAGAATGCGCCAGATGTCGCGGGCGAAGTAGACCAGCACGGCGGCTTCGGTGCCCAACTGGCTCACCGCGGTGAACGAGGCGCCGGCGTCGCTGGCGAAAAAGACCCGCGACACGATCGCCAGGTGCCCGGAGGACGAGACCGGCAGGAACTCAGTCACCCCCTGCACCACGGACAACACGATGACCTGCCACCAAGACATCGCCAAAACCGTCGTCACGACGACGACCGTACCTGGTGGGAGTCGCCGTTACTGGAAGCGACTAGCGCGCGACGGGTACCGCCCGCGAAACCGAGTCGCGCACCGCCGCGGTCAAACTGCGCTCGTCGGTGAGGTCGATGTCGACCAGGGTGCGGACCGCCGTCGCTACCACGTCTTCGGCCTGCGGAACGGGCCCAGACAGGCGCGGCCGGTAAATTTCGACGACAAGGGAGAGATGCTCAATGTGAAACGAAAAACTGCGTCCATCACCGACTTGCCCGTATCCGCTGGCAAAGATTCCTGTCGAGATGTCTTCGACAGCAAACTCCGTGTCTACGGTATGCCGGTCAGCGATGACGGTCATAATTTGACCATACCTCTCCAGTACGGCCAGAGGCGGGCAACATGGCCACATTGGATGCGGAACCGTTCCTTAGAATTTGAATTTCATGTTCGCCAATCCAAGGTTGGTCGTTGCTATCACGGCATAGATACGAGAAACGAACTGGTCAGCGCCGCTTTATTAGCCTGGTCATTTTGCTGACGCTGGTCGCTGGCTGTTCATCGAATCCGCTCGACAGCGCCCTGCCCACCATCGAAGCCGCGCATCCGGCCGAGTCGCCGCCGGTGTCGCAAAATCCGGCCGGCACGGTGCGACCGCTGTCCGGCCCCGCGGCGGCCGCGGTCTTCGATGACGGCACCCACCAGCTGGCGGTGCTGGCTCCCGGCGCGGATCCGCGAGCGTCTGCCAGCCTCACCGTGTTCGGTCAAGGGCAGGCCGCGGCGCGTGTCATGGTGTTGCCGGGGCCGGCCACCGCGTTGACCGGCGACGGCCGCGGCACGGCCTACCTGGCCGCCCGCGGCGGCTACTTTGTGGTCGATCTGTCCACAGGCCACATCGGCCAGGTGAATGTCGCCGATTCGGCGAGCGTGGATTTCACCGCGATCGCCCGCCGTGCCGACGACAAGCTGGTGTTGGGCAGCGCCGACGGCGCCGTGTACACCCTCGCCTCCCCGCCGTCCGGCGGCGCGGGCACCGCGACGGTCGAGAACCGGACGAAGATCTTCGCCCGGGTCGATTATCTTGTCGCACGAGGAAATACGACCGTGGTTCTGGATCGCGGACAGACCTCGGTGACGACGATCGGCCCCGACGGTCGTGTCGCGCAATCGCTGCGGGCCGGCGAGGGCGCGACCACCATGGCCGCCGATCCGGTCGGCCGGGTTCTGGTGGTCGACACGCGCGGCGACGAACTGCTGGTGTACGGCTGTTGTTCGCCGCGGACCCCGCTGATCTTGCGGCAGGCCTACCCGGTGCGGCAGGCCCCGTACGGATTGGCCGGCTCGCGCGGTTTGGCCTGGGTGTCTCAAACCGCATCGAATATGGTTATTGGTTACGATTTGTCAACCGGAATTCCCGTCGAAAAGGTGCGTTACCCAACTGTGCAGCAACCCAACTCGTTGGCTTTTGACGAAGCTTCGGACACCTTGTACGTGGTATCGGGATCCGGTGCGGGAGTCCAGGTCATCGAGCGCGCGGCGGGCACCCATTGAGTGCCGGGTCCGCGTCGCGGTGGAGTCGGCTGCCGGCGGGCTGGGACACGGAGATGTCCGACGAGTACGAGTGGGTGCCGTTACGCCTGCCGCCGGAAGTGACCAGGCTCAGCGCATCGATCCGGTTGTCCATCGAGGCTGAATATCGCGGTTGGGAGCTGACCCGGGTGCGCCTCTACACCGATGGCAGCAGACGGGTATTGTTGCGCCGCAAGAAATCTCGACTCAATGACCGGCGGCCCGATCAGCCAGAGCTGTGACGGCGGACGCCCGCCGTCAGAGCGGTCTTCGCGGGTACGGCCTGCTGCGCCAGCTGTTCTTTCTGATCCCGCCGGAACGCATTCACACGCTGGTTTTCGCCGTCCTGCGCGGCGCTACCGCCGCGGCCGTGCTGCGGCGGCGGCTGCACCGGCTACTGGGCCCGGCCGATCCGGTATTGGCCAGCACGGTGTTCGGCGTGCGCTTCCCCGCACCGCTGGGGCTGGCCGCCGGATTCGACAAGGACGGCATGGGATTGGCGACCTGGGGCGCTCTGGGTTTCGGGTACGCGGAGGTCGGGACCGTCACCGCGCACCCGCAGCCCGGCAACCCGGCTCCGCGCTTGTTCCGCCTGCCCCAGGATCGGGCTTTGCTCAATCGGATGGGGTTCAACAATCACGGGGCCGGGGCGCTGGCCACCCGTCTTGCCCGCCACCGGCCCGACGTGCCGATCGGGGTGAACATCGGCAAGACCAAGACGACGCCGGCCGCCGAGGCGGTCGAGGACTACCGGGCAAGCGCGCGGCTGGTCGCTCCGCTGGCGTCGTATCTGGTGGTCAACGTCAGCTCGCCGAACACGCCGGGGCTGCGTGATCTGCAGGCGGTCGAGTCGCTGCGGCCCATCCTGTCGGCCGTTCTCGCCGAAACGTCGGTACCCGTGCTGGTGAAAATCGCTCCGGACGTCTCCGATTCCGACATCGACGACATCGCCGACCTGGCCGTCGAGCTGGGCCTGGCCGGCATCGTCGCCACCAACACCACGGTGTCGCGCGATGGCCTGCGCACACCGGGGGTCGACGAGCTCGGCCCCGGTGGCATCTCCGGGCCGCCGGTGGCGCTCCGCGCCACGCAGGTGCTGCGTCGGCTCTACCGCCGGGTAGGCGATCACCTGGTGTTGATCAGCGTCGGTGGCATCGAGACCGCCGACGACGCATGGGAGCGGATCACCGCGGGAGCGTCACTGCTGCAGGGTTATACCGGCTTCATCTACGGAGGCGGCTTGTGGCCCAAGCACATTCATGATGGCATCGCGAGGCGGCTGCACGACGGCGGGTTCGCCTCGCTCAGCGAGGCGGTTGGGTCGGCGGTCAATCCGGGCACCCCGCCGACCTAGCGCCGTGATCGGGACGCGGAGGTGGGATCCATTCGGTGGCACCATCTTTGCGTTTCGCGGACAAACAATCGCCGCATACATGTTGCAATTTTCGAAACGATGTTGACTGCGAGCGGTTTTCCGATTCGCTGTTCTCCGCGCCGGTAATAGCTGTACGTTGGCCGGATCACAATCGAGCCACCCAAAGGAGACCTCCGGTGCGATTCAACCGGTTGACGATTGTCGGAACGGCTGCCATCGCAATGGTTATTGCGGGCTGCTTGAGTGGCACGGCAAACGGCGAGCCGCCCGACACTTCCACTTGTTACGACCTTGGCAGCGCCAAAGACGACCTCATACTCGCGTCGAAACCGGAGACCGCCCGGAAGGCTGCCGACACGCTAGAGAAGTACAGCCCTCCCGACGCGGTTAAAGCCGCGATCGAGCATTTTGTCACCACGGTAGGCGCCCAACCCAGCGATCCGACTCTCGACGCTAATCGCAGCTCAATTGCCAGCTGGCTCAAGCAAATGTGTCCTATGTTGAACACTAACTGACCTGATCCGTTCTGCGCCGTGGAAGACAGGGTGCTCAGCACTGAAGGTATTCGGCGACGAAATCGGCTGTGCGGCAGTGCCATTCACCCAGTCGTCGAAGCATGAAATGGCCCGCCCCCTCGATGCCCACCCAGTGCGCATCTAGCCCACGCTGTCGGGCCCGCCACGTCTGGATGCGCGAGCTGTCCGGGTCGGTGCGGGTATCGGCGGTGCCGTGCACGACCAGCAGCCGGGTCGACACCGGAATCAGGTCAACGTCATTGCGGGGCCAGTACGGCGCCAGCGCGACCACCGCGCCGACCTGTCCCCCCGCGGCCAGCCGCGCCGCGACTCGACCGCCCATCGAATGGCCAACCAAGACAATGCTTTTCGGATCGAACCGGTGGCGAACAGCGTCGAGCGCCGCGCTGGCGTCGGCGACCGCGTCGTAACGCGGACTGTTCCACCCGCGAAAGCGGTACTGGACCCGTCGCACCTCGACGGCGCCGCCCAGCCGGCACCGCAACACGGCGGCCACCCACATCATCCGGATGTTGGCCAATTGCCACCATCGCGACGCCTCGTCGCTGCGCACCCTGCCGCCCGGCAGGACGAGCACACACGCGCGAGGCCGCATGATCTTGATTCGGAGCCGAAGGCGGTGTGGTCGGGAAAGCCCGCTCAGGTCTGTTCGTAGGTGCCGTGGAGGTAGGCCCGGGCGATCGCGTGCTGGAACAGGTTGAAGCCGAGGAACGCGGGGCTGGCGTCCTCGCTGAGGTCGAGTTTGTCGACGTCGACGGCATGCACCGCGACGTAGTAACGATGCGCGCCGTGTCCGGGCGGTGGCGCGGCGCCGACGTAGCGACGCATGCCGGCGTCGTTGACCAGCTGCTGCGCCCCGCCGGGTAGCCCGCGGCCGTCTCCGGCATCCTCGGGCAGCTCGGTGACGTCGACCGGCAGGTTGGCCACCGCCCAGTGCCAGAACCCGGATAACGTCGGGGCGTCGGGGTCATAGACGCTGACCGCGAAGCTGCGGGTCTCCTCCGGGAACCCCGACCAGCTCAGCTGCGGGCTGACATCTTCTCCCCCGGCGCCCAGGATGCCGCTGATCTGCGGTGTGGCCAACGGTTGGCCGTTGGTGATCGAGTCTGAGGTCAGGCTGAACGACGGCAGTTTGGGCAGCGCGTCATAGGGGTCGGACGGCAAGCTCATGGGCGATCCTCTCGATTCGGTTCGTTCTAACAATGGGTCAGGAAGTGGGTCAGCACGTCGGTGCCGAACCTCAGCGCATCCACGGGTACCCGCTCGTCGACGCCGTGGAACAGCGAAGCGAAATCCAATTCCGGCGGCAGCCGCAGCGGGGCGAAGCCGAAGCAACGAATCCCCAAGCGCGCGAACGCTTTCGCATCGGTACCACCGGAAAGCATATAGGGCACCGTGCGGCCGTCCGGGTCGACCGCCAGCACCGCGGCGTTCATGGCTTCGACGAGATCGCCGTCGAAGGTGGTCTCGTACGACGGCAAATCCCTGATCCACTCCCGGGTCACGTCCGGGCCGATCAACTCGTCGATTTCGGCCTCGAACGCGGCCTGGCGGCCGGGCAGCACGCGGCAGTCCACCACGGCTTCGGCGGACCCGGGGATCACGTTGGCCTTGTACCCGGCCTTGAGCATCGTCGGGTTGGCGGTGTCGCGCACGATCGCCTTCAGCATGCGAGCCATCGGGCCGAGCTTTTCGATCACCCCCTCCACGTCGCCGGACTCGGTGTCGAAGGCCAGGCCGGTCTCGTCGCTGATGGCGGCCAGGAACTCGATGACGGTGTCGGTCATCACCAGCGGAAACTGGTGCCGGCCGATCCGGGCGACCGCTTCGGCGAGCAGGGTGACCGCGTTGCGGTCGTTGGCCATCGAGCCGTGCCCCGCCTGACCCCGGGCGGTCAGGCGCATCCACTGCATGCCCTTCTCGGCCGTCTCGATCAGGTAGAGCCGGCGTTCACCCCCGTCACGGCGCGGCACGGTCAGCGAGAAGCCGCCCACTTCGCCGATCGCCTCGGTGACGCCGTCGAACAGCTCGGGGCGATTGTCGACCAGCCAGTGCGATCCGTAGCGGCCACCGTGCTCCTCGTCGGCCACAAACGCGAACACCAAGTCGCGTGGCGGCACGATGCCCGCCCGCTTCAGCTGGCGGGCGACGACGATCATCATGCCGACCATGTCCTTCATGTCGACCGCGCCGCGGCCCCAGACATAACCGTCCTCGATCGCGCCGGAAAACGGATGCACGCTCCAGTCGGCCGGTTCGGCCGGCACCACGTCGAGATGCCCGTGGATCAGCAGTGCGCCACGCGAACTGTCCGCGCCCTGGAGGCGGACGAACACATTGCCCCGCCCGGGCCCGCCGGATTCGAGATATTGAGGCTGGTAGCCGACCTCGGCGAGCTGCTCAGCGATCCAGTGCGCGCATTCGGCCTCGCCCTGGGTGGTCTCGGGTTCACCGGTGTTGGTGGTGTCGAACCGGATCAACCTGCTGACAACTTCGACCACATCGTCGCTCGGATTGTCGGGAACTTCGGTCTCAACTGTCACAACCACCTTTCCTACCACTGCCACGGTTACCCGGCTCGGGCAGCGGAACCCTCGGGCCACATCGTCGGCGAGCTAAGTTGGGTGCGCACCGACCGATCCGCTAGCCTTAGCTGCCAACTCTGGTTGGTCTTGTCCGAGTGGCGGAATGGCAGACGCGCTAGCTTGAGGTGCTAGTGCCCTACTAATGGGCGTGGGGGTTCAAGTCCCCCCTCGGACACAATTGTGATGAAGTCGGGTGGTGAAGTACGACCCCGTCGACACCGCTGTCGTTGTCATCGACCCACAGAACGACGTCCTGAGCCCCAACGGCAAGAACTGGGCTCTCCTGCAAGCCAGCGTCACCGAGAATGGGACAGTCGAGCACCTGATCGCAATCTTCACTGCCGCCAAGGCGCACGGCTTCGGGGTGTTCATCTCGCCGCACTACTTCTATCCAACCGACCATACCTGGCTTCAATGGCCCACTCGAATCAGATGAGCTGTCTACCAACACCTTTGCCCGCGTTGGTGCGCTGAGTCTGGACGGGTTCGCCGCATCCGGTGCTGACTGGCTCGATGAGTTCAAGCCGTTCATCGAGGACTCGGCAACCGTCGTCGCCAGCCCGCACAAAGTGTGGGGCCCGCAGACCAACGACCTCGTCCTTCAGCTGCGCAAACGGCGGATCAGCAAGGTCGTCTTGTGCGGGATGCTCGCCAACGTGTGTGTGGAATCGCATCTACGAGATCTGCTCGAGCAGGGTTTCGAGGTAGCCGTTGTCCGCGACGCCACGGCGGGGCCGCGGCACCCGACCCGTGGCGACGGCTACCGGGCCGCGCTGGTGAACTACGCATTTTTGGCACACGCCGTGGCCTACACCGACGAAATCGTCGCCGCGATGAAAAACGGATGACTTTTCTCTGCTCGGCCAATTCGCTTGATGGACAGTGATATTCGATTTACCATTCGCCGATTCATCAGGAGAACCTGGGCTCCGGCGTAAGGTGGACGCAGGCACGTAGGCTGGAGCGCGACCAATGAACCCACGGAACGGCTTCCTCCGCCGAACGGCGACACGAACCTTCCGCGACCGTCACGAAGCCGGTCGCGCGCTGGCCGACCAGCTCACGGCCCACCGCGGCAAGGACAACGTGCTCGTGCTCGGCCTGGCGCGCGGTGGCCTTCCGGTCGCCTGGGAGATCGCCTCGGCGCTGCACGCCGCCCTGGATGTGTTCTTGGTCCGCAAGCTCGGGGTGCCGCGCTGGTCGGAGCTCGCGATGGGCGCGCTGGCCAGCGGCGGCGGCGTGGTGATGAACGACAACGTGGTTTCCGGCCTGCACATCACCGACGAGCAGGTGCGCGAGGTAATCGACAGCGAGACGGTCGAGCTGGCGCGACGCGAGCACGCGTATCGGGGTGGGCGCCCAGTCGCCGACCCGCGCGACAAGATCGTGATCCTGGTCGACGACGGCATCGCGACCGGCGCCAGCATGCTCGCCGCCGTCCGGGCGATCCGGGCCGGCGGGCCGCAATCGATCGTCGTTGCCGTCCCGGTCGGGCCGCAGTCGGTCTGCAACGAACTCGCCCAGGTGGCCGACGACGTCGTGTGTACGACCATGCCGCCCGGGTTCGAGGCCGTGGGTCAGGTCTACGGCGATTTTCACCAGGTCAGCGACGATGAGGTACGTGAGTTGCTGAATACGCCGACGCGCTGAGCCCGCGGCTACTCGGCGCGGGACGCTACTTGGCCGAGTCGTCGCGGCCGGTTTCGGCCGTTACCGTCGAATCCTTGGCCGTTTCGTCGTCGGCCGACTTTTCGACGGCGGTGGCGTCCTCGGCGCTCTCGTCCGGGACTTCTTCGGGGTAGTCGACGGCCTCCGCGTCATTCTCGGCCGGCGGTTCCGAGTGGTCTTCGTCACGTCGCTGCCGTTCCTGCAGTGCGTCGACGATCAGCAGCACCACACCCAGGACGCTGGCGCCGATGCACACCCACGCCACCAGCTCATTGCTGGTGACGACGGCGAACACCAGTGCGACAAGCCCGATCAGGGCGAGTACCAGGGCAATGATCAGCATCGGTCATCCTCCAGCCGACGAGCGGGACTACCAGGTCCAGTGCACATTGTGCCGAACATGCAGTCCGGCACTACTCCCGGCTAGTTACCCCGATTGAATTGGTCGAACCCACCCGAATCCGCGCTCGAGTCGACGGGAGCCGCCGATCCGCGCTGACCGAGTTCCTCAAGCTGGGACTCGAGGTAGGTCTTAAGCCGGGTGCGGTATTCGCGTTCGAAGGTGCGCAGCTGTTCGAGACGGCCTTCCAGCACGGTGCGCTGCTGGTTGATCGTCCCCATGATCTCGGAGTGCTTGCGTTCGGCGTCGGCCTGCAGGGCGTCGGCCTTCTCCTGGGCTTGACGCAACTGCGTCTCGGAACGGGTTTGGGCGTCGGCCAGCATCGCGTCGGCGCGCTGCCGGGCGTCGGTGACCGTGGATTCGGCGGTTTGCCGGGCCTCGGTGAGGATCTGGTCGGCGTTGGTGCGAGCATCGGAGAGTAGCTTGTCCGACTCGGCCTGCGCGTTGCTGGTCAGCCGGTCGGCGGTGTCCTGGGCCAGGCTCAGCACCCGAGCGGCCTTCAGGGCCTGCTCTTCGTTAGTGCCGGTGGGAGCCGCCACCGGTGCCGGCTTGACCGGCTCGGGCTCGGGTTCGGGCTCGAAGACAGGAACCGCCGGGGCGGGTTGGGCAGCAGCGGCGGGGGCGGCAGCAACGCCGCCACCGGCGGCCAGTTCGCGGTCGAGCTCCTCGATCCGCTGGCGCAGATCGGCGTTCTCTTCAATGAGCCGCGTCAGCTCGTTCTCTACTAGGTCGAGGAATGCGTCGACCTCGTCTTCGTTGTAACCGCGCTTGCCGATAGGCGGCTTACTGAACGCCACATTGTGGACGTCGGCTGGTGTAAGCGGCATTGTTCGTCCCCTCAAGTTCCTGTCAAACGTTCTGGAAAGTGTAGAACGGAGTGGCAGCGGTTGTGCAACTGCCGCCCATCCTGTCACACCAGACCCGGCGGTTGCCGATTAGTGCAATAAATAAGACCCTATTTCAAACACTAAGAGCCATAAAATCCCAATCCTTAGAATTTGCAAATCGCGCGCATCAAACCGAGGCCAAACCGGGGCCAAACCGTCGCTCAGTTCCGCCCACTCACGCCGCGGCACCAAAGGCGAGCTGCATGCCAATGAACGCGACCAGCAGTAGCACCATGATGGACAGGTCGAAGCGGACCGCCCCAATAGTGAGTTGAGGGATGAGCCGACGCAGCAGTTTCACCGGCGGATCAGTGATCGAGAGGATGATCTCCAGGATCACCACGGTGATGCCCGTGGGATGCCAGTCACGGCTGAACGAGCGGATGAACTCGACGACGACCCGAGCGATGAGCAGCAGCCAAAAGATGAACAGCGCAAACCCAAGGATCTGAAAGAACAGCACCAACGAGAGCCCGACCTTACCGATGAGATGTCAATCCCCGCGCGATAGCGCGGCCATCGCAAGAGTACCGACTCGGGCTGGGCAGACATCTCAGATGTGCCGCATCGGCAGGTTGTGCCTGACGCCTGACCCCGCGGTCAAGCGGGGCACACGTGTTTATTGGTAAGCGTAGAAGCCGGTTTCGGCGATCCGGCGGCGCTCTTCCGGCGTCACGTCGACGTCGGAAGGCGACAGCAGGAACACCTTGGTCGCGACCTTGTCGAACGAGCCGCGCAGGGCGAAGGCCAACCCGGCCGCGAAGTCCACCAGCCGTTTCGCATCGGCGTTGTCCATCGACACCAGGTCCATGATCACCGGGGTACCGTCGCGGAATCGCTCGCCGATGGTGCGCGCCTCGCTGTAGTCCTTGGGCCGCAGCGTGGTGATCTTCGACAGCGGGTGCCCCTCTTCGAACATCATCGCCATCCGGCGGGGGTCCATGGCCAGGGCGCCGCGGGTGGAATTGCGCAACCACGACCCAAGGCGCGGCCGGGCCATTTCGGGTCCCCGATCGAACTCGCGCGGATGGACGGGACTGTAGCGCGGCTCTTCCGGGTAACCGCCGCGGTAGCCGGGCGGCGCGTACTCGGGCGCCTCGCCACGTGGGTCTTCGTAATCGCGGCCGTCATAGCGGCCGTATCCGTCGTCAATGCGAGCACGTGGGAACCCGCGAGAGGGTGCGCGGTCGTCGTAGTACTCGTCTTCGTAGTCGTCCATTGGGGCCATACCGAAATAGGCCTTGACCTTGTGCAGTGTGCTCATTGCGTTGACCCTTCTAGCCCCTGGGAATTCTGGTGTCTGTGATGAAGGTGTGACTACAGTGACTACTCACGGTGACGGTAGCCGCCGCGGGCCCAATAGCGCGGTACCGACACGCACACACGTTGAACCGTGTTCTACGGCAATTTCGAAATCATTGGACATGCCCGCGGACAAACCGACCGCATTCGGGTGCGCTTCGAGAACCCGACGGTGTTCGGATTGCAGCCGGTCAAATGCCACGTCAGGGCCCCAGTCCAGCGGCGGAATGCCCATCAACCCGACCAGTTCCAGCCCGTGGGACTCCTCGACCTGCGCGCAGACCTCGTCGAGGGCCCGCGGCCCCGTGATGTCGATGCCGCCGCGCGAGACGTCGCCGTCCAAGCTCACCTGAACGTAAACGCGCAGCGGGTGCTGCCGTCCACCTTCGGCCAGGGTCGCCGTAACCGCCCGTTCCAGCGCTGTTACCAGGTGCGGGCTGTCGATCGAATGGGCGGTGTGCGCCCAGCGGGCCAGCGAACGGGCCTTGTTGCGCTGAATGTGTCCCACCATGTGCCAGTGCAACTCTCGCGAATCCGGCCGAGCGGAATCCTGCGCCAACCGAGTGACTTCGGCCACCTTTGCCGACGCTTCTTGTTCGCGCGATTCACCTACCGACCGACAACCCAATCGAGACAAAATCGCAACATCGGTTGCCGGAAAGAATTTGGTAATAGGGAGAAGTTCAATTTCACCGACATTGCGGCCCGCCGCTTCCGCGGCCACCGCTAGTCGTGAACGCACAGCCGCCAACGCGTGAGTTAATTCAGTTTCGCGGTTGCCCTGACTTGCTGTCGAGTCCGACATTCCAACCGCCACGGGAGTCATTCCATCCAGACCAGCGACGCCAGCCGCCCCGTGGGCGCGTCCCGGCGATGACTGAACAGAGCAGGGTCGGCCACCGTGCAACGCGGATCGATGTCGATCGAGATGACGCCCAGATCCTTTAGCTGGCAAGCGATTCCGGCTCGAAGGTCAAGACCTGGCTTTCCGGCCGCGGTAGTGGCGCGGCTGGCGGGCAGGGCCGCCTCGACTTCGTCGGCCATCGCCGCGGGCACTTCGTAGTTGCGTCCACTGACCGCCGGGCCGAGCAGCGCCGAGATGTCCCGGGCCTGCGCGCCCAGCTTCAGCATCGTCTCGACCGTCCGAGCCACCACCCCCCGCTGCGCGCCGACGCGCCCGGCGTGCACCGCCGCGGCCACACCGGCACGCGCGTCGGCCAGCAACACCGGCACACAGTCGGCCGTCACCACCGCCAACGCCAGTCGGGGTAGGCGAGTCACCAACGCATCGGTGTCGTCGAACGAGGCATCCCGTGGCTCGTCGACGACCTCGACCCGATCACCGTGAACCTGGTTCATCCACACCACCCGGCCGGCTCCCAGGCCAATGGCGCGAGCCAGCCGCGCGCGGTTGGCGGCCACCGCCGCGGGGTCGTCACCGACATGGTCGCCGAGGTTGAAGGTGTCGAACGGTGGCTTCGAGACGCCACCCGCGCGGGTGGTCGTCACTCGCCGGATGCGAACGCTCACATGACCAGTATCGGAGATTTCGTCGCGGGGCAGCCGTCCCCGCCGTGCTGCCAGGGCCGGAGGTCGCGCACATGTCCGTTCAGCGGCGCATGAAGGGCGGCACATCGACGTCGTCGTCATCGCCGCCGATACTTAGCGTCGCGCCGTTGGTGTGCACCGGCACGCTGACGGCGTCGACCGGCTCGAACAGCGTCGAGGTGAGTTTGCCCGCCTTCGCCGACTCGATTCGGTGTGCACCGCCGGCCTTCTCCGCGCCGTTGGCGCCGACGACCGGTTTGCGCCCGGGTCCGGCCGCGTCGAAGCCTGCTGCGATGACGGTGACGCGCACCTCGTCGCCAAGCGAGTCGTCGATCACGGTGCCGAAGATGATGTTGGCGTCCGGATGGGCCGCGTCCTGCACCAGCGAGGCTGCCTCGTTGATCTCGAACAGGCCCAGGTCGCTGCCGCCGGCGATCGACATCAGCACGCCCTGCGCGCCCTCCATCGACTGTTCCAGCAGCGGTGAGTTGATGGCGATCTCGGCGGCCTTGAGCGCCCGGCCGTCGCCGCGGGCCGAACCGATGCCCATCAACGCCGTGCCGGCACCGTTCATGATGCCTTTGACGTCGGCGAAGTCGACGTTGATCAGACCCGGCGTGGTGATCAGGTCGGTGATGCCCTGGACGCCGTTGAGCAGCACCTCGTCGGCGCTTCGGAATGCATCCATCAGGGATACCGCGGCATCCCCCATCTGCAGCAACCGGTCGTTGGGGATCACGATCAGGGTGTCGCAACTCTCTCGCAACGAGCCGATGCCGTTTTCGGCCTGATTGCTGCGCCGTTTGCCCTCGAACGAGAATGGCCGGGTGACCACGCCGACGGTCAACGCGCCCAGCTTGCGGGCGATGCTGGCGACGACGGGTGCCCCGCCGGTGCCGGTGCCGCCGCCTTCGCCGGCGGTGACGAAGACCATGTCAGCGCCGCGGAGCAGCTCTTCGATCTCGTCCTTGGCGTCATCGGCGGCCTTGCGCCCGACCTCCGGGTCGGCGCCGGCGCCCAACCCTCGGGTGGACTCACGACCCACGTCGAGCTTGACGTCGGCATCGCTCATCAACAAGGCCTGCGCATCGGTGTTGATGGCGATGAACTCGACGCCCTTGAGGCCCTGTTCGATCATCCGGTTGACGGCGTTGACGCCGCCACCACCGATACCCACAACCTTGATGACGGCCAGATAATTATGCGGGGGGGTCATCATCTCGTCTTCCTCCCTGGTGGGAATTCGGTTCCCGGAACGGTTGCGGTTCCCCTGGCAAACCCTCAACCTCAACCATAGAGTTAGAGTTATGTCAAGTAGTTCCGCGCAACCAGAACGGTATGGGCAGGACACGCACGAACCCCGCAGGCGCGCCGACGCGCCGCACGCAAATTTTGGTCAATTTTTTCGCCCCACCGGGCCCGCAAGCTGGGAGCACCCCCGCGGGCAGCTACTTCACGGTGGGCAAATCGGGGCTGGAAACGTCGTAGGTCTTGCCTGGCTGCGTGAGCAGCGCGGCCAGCTTCTCGGCCTTCTCATCCGTCCGGTCGGTCGTCCCCCAGATCACCACCCGCCCATCGCCCAGCGTGAGGGCGATCGAGGCCAGCGAGGGGGCCGCGATCTTGCCCACCTGACCCGCGACCTCGGGGCGCAGCGCCAGCAGCACCTGCAGCGCAGCCTTCGTCGTCGGGTCGGTCGGCCCGGGGTTGGCGACGTCGATATACGGCAGTGCCGGTGGCGGCGGACCGGTCGCGAAATCGACGCCGTCGCGGTCAAACAAGTGCGGCCCGTCCGGAAAGTCCTTCACCACCACGGGAACTCGCTCGACGATCGTGATCCGCAGGGCCGACGGGTACTGACGCTGCACCCGGGCGCTGGCCACCCGGCGGATCGCGGCGACCCGGTCGGCGACCTGGTTGGTGTTGATCTGCAGCAACGGTGTGCCGACCCGCACGCCTGCCACCTCAAGGACCTCTTCGCGGGACACCGCGCCAGTGCCGGTGACGACGATGTTGCGCGCCGACATCACGGGTGTGAAGTAGAGGATCAGCGCCAACCCGACCCCGACAATGACCACCATCACGGTGGCGAGCAGCATCTTCAAGCCCCGGACCACGCCGCGCGCGACGGGTTTGGGCTCTTTGACGAGGCGCCCGCTTGCCCGGCGCTTGGCTTCGCGGCGCGCTTCCTCGATTTTGGTCGCCCGGGCCTCCGCGACCCGGCGCTCGGCCCGTTCCCGGCGGGCCCGGCGACGTGGCCCCTCGAATTCGGCTTGCTCGGCCTCTGATTGATCGTTTTCCGGTTGGGCTTCGTCGACTGGGATCGGTTCGGTGATCGCGTTATCGGCAGGATCGACGGTTGACTCAGTCGGCTCGGTGGCGCCGGCGACCAGGTCGGTGGGTGCGGTGTCGTTGGGCTCGGTCATCGCAACACCCCGGGCTGGCCGGGCGCACTGCGGTTGGCCCGCACCCGCAGCGCGGTCACGATCTCGGGCCCCAGCAGGGTCACGTCGCCGGCACCCATCGTCACGATGACGTCGCCGGGGCCGGCCGCAGCGGCTACCTGCTCGGCGACCGTGGAGAAATCGGGCAGGTAGCGCGCCGGCACGCTGACATGCTGGGCGACACTGGCCCCGCTGACACCGGCCAGCGGCTGTTCGCGGGCGCCGTACACGTCCAGGACGAACACCTCGTCGGCGGCATCCAGTGCGCGACCGAAATCAGCAGCGAAAGCCTTTGTCCGAGAATATAAATGGGGCTGGAACACCACCAGCGCGCGGCCTTCGCCGCCCTGCTCGACGACCGTGCGGACCGCCGAGAGCGTCGCGGTGATCTCGGTCGGATGGTGGGCGTAGTCGTCGAACACCCGCACCGACCCCACCGTTCCGACCAGTTCGAAGCGGCGACGCACACCCTCAAAGCCGGTCAGCCCGTCGAGCACCTGATCGGCCGGGGCGCCCACCTCAATCGCGGCCAGCAGTGCGCCCAGCGCGTTGAGCGCCATGTGCCGTCCGGGCACCGACAGCCGCATCGTGCGCACCGGCGCTGAGGCTAGTTCCGAGCCCAACCGGATGTGAGCGACGGCTCCGGTGCCCTGCTGCTCCCACGACAACAACCGGCCGGCTAGGTCCGGGTCCCGCCCCCCTTTCGACCCAGACCCGTATCGCAACACCCGAATACCCAGTTCGCTGCTGCGCTGGGCCAGCGCGGCGCCCCCGGGGTCGTCGGTGCACACCACCAGGGCCCCACCCGGGGCCAGCCGCTCGACGAACGAGTCGAAGACCGCGACGTAGGCGTCGGCGCTGCCGTAGAAATCCAGGTGATCGGTCTCGATATTGGTGACCACCGCGACGTCGGGCGTGTACTCGAGCAGCGAGCCGTCGCTTTCGTCGGCCTCGGCGACAAAGCAGTCGCCGCTGCCGTGGTGGGCGTTGGTGCCGGCCTCACCGAGATCCCCGCCCACCGCGAACGACGGATCGCGGCCGCAATGCTGCAGGGCCACGATCAGCATCGACGTCGTCGTGGTCTTGCCGTGGGTGCCGGTGACCATCAGCGTGGTGCGCCCGTCCATCAGCTTGGCCAGCACCGCCGGGCGCAGCACCACCGGAATGCCGCGCCGGCGGGCCTCGACCAGCTCGGGGTTTGTCTTCGGGATAGCAGCGTGGGTGGTGATGACCGCGGTCGCGCCGCCGGGCAGCAGGTCCAGCGACGACGGGTCGTGTCCGATGCGGATCAGCGCGCCCCGGGCCCGTAGCGCGTGCACCCCGCGCGACTCCTTGGCGTCGGATCCGGATACCAGCCCGCCCCGGTCCAGCAGGATGCGGGCGATGCCCGACATTCCGGCTCCCCCGATGCCCACCATGTGCACCCGTTGCAGGTCGGGCGGCAACTGGTCGGCGCTCACGGCGTTTTCCCGGCCCTCCGGCCGGACCGCGGCCCCCTATCGCGTGCTTGGCGTGCAATGTCCAGCGCCGCCTCGGCGACCTGCCGCGCCGCATCCCGATGCCCCACCCGCGCGGCCGCCGCGGTCATCGCCGCCAGCCGCGGCGGGTCGGTGAGCAATCCAGTCACCTCCCGGGCCACCAGGTCCGGCGTCAGGACCGCGTCGGGGACCACCATGCCGCCCCCGGCGTTGACCACCGGTAGCGCGTTGAGTCGCTGCTCGCCGTTGCCGATCGGCAGCGGGACATAGATGGCCGGCAGGCCGACAGCCGAGACCTCGGCGACCGTCATCGCCCCGGAGCGGCAGATGGCCAGGTCGGCGGCGGCATAGGCCAGGTCCATCCGGTCGAGGTAAGGCACCGCGCGGTAAGGCGGATCGCCGTCTTGAGGTTCGCGCAGCTCAAGGGTGTTCTTGGGCCCGTGCGCGTGCAGCACGGACACGCCCGCGGCGGCCAGGTCGGCGGCGGCCCCCGAGACCGCCCGGTTGAGCGAGACCGCACCCTGCGAACCGCCGAACACCAGCAACACCCTCGCGTCGCCGGCGAACCCGAAGTGCTTGCGCGCTTCGGCCCGCAGCGCCGCGCGGTCCAACGTGGTGATGGCGGCCCGGATCGGCACCCCGACCACCTCGGCGTGCCGCAGCCCCGACCCCGGCACCGCGGACAGCACCCGATCCGCCGAGCGGGCGCCGACCCGGTTCGCCAGCCCGGCGCGGGCGTTGGCCTCGTGGATCAGCACCGGGATCCGACGCCGGAGCTTGGGGATACCCCGGGCAGCGAGGTAGGCCGGCAGAGCCACATAGCCGCCGAAACCCACCACCACGTCGGCGTCGACGCGGTCGAGCACCGTGCGGGTCTCCCGGACGGCGCGCCACACCCGCGGTGGTAGCCGGGCCAGGTCACCGCTGGGTTTACGCGGTAGCGGCACCGGAGTGATCAGCTCGAGGTGGTAGCCGCGTTCGGGCACCAGCCTGGTCTCGAGCCCACGCGCGGTTCCCAACGCGGTAATCCGGACGTGCGGATCCAGCGCGCTGAGCGCATCGGCGACGGCCATCGCGGGCTCCACATGGCCGGCGGTGCCGCCGCCGGCCAGCACGACCGACAACGCGGCACCGGCGGGCGAGGGATTTACCCCCTGCCCGCCGGTCGGCTCCTTGACCATGTGGTTCACCCGTAACGCTGACCTTCCAGTGCGCGAGCGCGCCGTGTTTGACGCTGACCGGATTCCTGACTGGGATTGCGCTGGCCAGATCTATGATGCCCTGAACGCGACCCCGCGCGGGAAGCTGTCCGCGGGAAAACCGGCCGCAGTGGCGGCTCAGAGTTGCGACCAGCCTTCCTGGTGGCTGGCTGCGGGGCCTTGCGGCCACGTCCCTTAGCCGGCGGCCGCGGCGATTGCGGGCGCGATCGCTTGCGGTCGCGGAACGTCTCGAGACGGGTCGGCACATACGGCTCGGGCAGCGGCAGCCGCAGTATCCGGTTCATCTTGTCGTCACGCCCGGCGCGCAGCGCGGCCACCGCCTCGGGCTCATGGCGCGCCGCGTTGCACATGATTCCTATCATGAAAAGCGTTGCGGCCGTAGATGTTCCGCCCGCAGATATCAATGGTAGCTGCAGGCCGGTGACCGGCAACACGCCGATCACGTAGCCGATGTTGATGAAGGCCTGCCCGAGGATCCACATCGTCGTGGTGGCGGTCAGCAGCCGCAGGAACGGGTCGGCCGACCGGCGCGCGATCCGCATCCCGGTGTAGGCGAACATCCCGAAAAGCGCCAGCAGCCCGAACGCGCCGATGAAGCCGAGCTCCTCGCCGATGATCGCGAAGATGAAGTCGTTGTGCGCGTTGGGCAGGTAGTTCCATTTGGCGGTGCCCTGACCGAGACCGTCGCCGAAGATGCCGCCGTGGGCCAGCGCGAACTTCGCCTGCCGGGCCTGGTAGCCGGTGTCCTGCGGGTCGTTCTCGGGATTGATCCACGACCGCACCCGGTCCGACCGGTAACCGGCGGACATCGCCAAGACCGCGCCGGCCATGAAGACCGCGAGCACCGACGTGCCGAAAACCCGCAGCGGCAGCCCGGCGTACCACAGCAGGGCCAGCAGGATGATGCCCAGCGACACCGTCTGTCCGAGGTCGGGCTGGGCGACGATCAGTCCCAGCGCGATGACCGCCGCCGGCACCAGCGGAATCAGCATCTCGCGCAGCGAGGCTCGCTCCAGGCGCCGGGCCGCCAGCAGGTGGGCACCCCAGATGGCGAATGCGATTTTGGCCAGCTCAGAGGGCTGCATCGAAAAGCCCGCCACGACGAACCACTTCCGCGAACCGTTGGCGAGGTTTCCGATTCCGGGAACCAGGACAAGCACCAGCAAGATGATGGTGACCAGGTACCCGGGGAAGGCCACGCGGCGGAGGAAGCGAATCGGCATCCGCATCGAGATGTAGGCCCCGATGACTCCGATGACCGTCCACAACACCTGCTTGCCGAAGATCACCCACGCGGACCCGTCGTCGCCGTAGGACCGCACACCGGACGCCGAGAGCACCATGGTCAGGCCCAGCGTGGTCAGCAGCCCGGCGATGGCAACGATCAGGTGAAACGAGGTCATGGGTCGGCCCAGCCAGGCGCCGAACCGGGCGCGCGGACTGTGCTCTGGGCTCGTGACCTTGGCCTTGGCTGCCGCCGGGGCCGGCGATGGGGGCGCGTCGTCCGCATCGGGAGCGGCGGGAGCGTCCTGGGCTTCCATCGCGTCCGTCGTAGCCTCGGTGTCCGTCACGGCGTCGGCATCCGTCGCGGCTGCGTCGTCCTCGGCGGCGGAATTCGCCGCCTCGCCCTGGTCGGCCGGCACGGTCTCGTTCTTTTTCTTGCCCCGGCGTAGGCGCCGGGTCAGCGCGTTACCCACACCCGCCTACCGCAGCGCCGCGCGTACGGCGGCCGCGAATGCGTCACCACGGTCGGCATAGCCGCTGAACTGGTCAAACGATGCCCCCGCGGGCGCCAGCAGCACCGTGTCACCCGACTTGGCCAAGTCACGAGCCGCGGCTACGGCTGCGGTCATCACGCGAGCGCCGAGACTATCCCCCGGACTGTCAACTTTTGTCACATCAGTATCAGCAGTCGCATGCATACCAGCATCCTCGCCTGTCACAACCTGGACGACGGGGACATCGGGCGCGTGTCGTGATAACGCCTCGGCAACCTCTTGGCGATCTCGGCCAATGAGCACCGCGCCGACCAGCCGGGACGCGATTCTGGCGACTTCGGCGTCCAACGATGCGCCCTTGAGCAAACCCCCGGCCACCCACACCACCCGCGGATAGGCCATCACCGACGCCTCGGCGGCGTGGGGGTTGGTGGCCTTCGAGTCGTCGACGTAGGAGATCCCGTCGGCCACCGCGACGACCTCGCAACGGTGCCGGCCCAGCCGAAATGTCGAGACGGCGTCCGCGATCGCGGCGGCGGGCACTTCGACGCTGCGGGCCAGCGCCGCCGCGGCCAGAGTGTCGAGCACGCCGACCGGGCCCGGCACCGGGATGGACGCGGCCGGCAACATGGCCAGGTCGTCGGCAAACGCGCGGTCGACCAGCTGCCCGTCGCGCACACCGAGCTCCCCCGCGCTCGGCGCGCCCAGCCGGAAACCCGCCCGCACCGGCGCCGCCGCGGTGCTCAGCAATGCGGCCGCCCGGCTGTCATCCAGCCCGACCACCGCCACCCGGCCATTGAGAACCCGGGCCTTCGCGGCGGTGTACTCGGCCATCGACGAATGCCAATCCAGGTGATCCTCGGCGATGTTGAGCACCACCCCCGCCTCGGGGCGCAGCGACGGTGCCCAGAACAGCTGAAAGCTGGACAGCTCGACGGCCAGCAGGTCGGCGGGCTGGTCCAGGACGTCGAGAACGGGGTCGCCGATGTTGCCGCACAGCAAGCTGCGCCGCCCGCCGGCGATCAACATGGCCTGCAGCAACGACGTCGTCGTGGTCTTGCCGTTGGTTCCGGTCACCACCAGCCAGCGGCGCGGCGTCCCGTAACACCCCGCGGCGTCCAACCGCCAGGCCAATTCCACGTCGCCCCAGATCGGCACGCCCGCCACCGCGGCGGCGGCCAACACCGGCGCCGACGGCTGGAAACCGGGACTGGTGACCACCAGCGCATATCCCGCGATCTGGTGAATCGCTGTCGCTGGATCGACTGTCGTGACTCCGCTTTCGGCGTACGGGCGCAGCATGGCCGGATCGTCGTCGCACAATGTCGCCGGGGCGCCGAACCGGGTCAGCGCACCCAGAATTGCCCGGCCGGTCACCCGGGCACCGGCTATCAGGACGGGCGCACCGGCCGCCAGCGGTTCGAGCCCGGACATGTCACGCGCCGACCGTGGCGAGCCACTCACCGTAGAACAGGGCCACGCCCAGGCCGCAGGCGATCGCGGTGAGCAGCCAGAAGCGGATGATCACCGTCGTTTCGGCCCAGCCGCTCAACTCGAAATGGTGGTGGAAGGGCGCCATCCGGAAGACCCGGCGTCCGGTGGTCCGGAAGGTCAGGATCTGCAGCACCACCGAGATGACTTCGGCGACGAACAGCGAACCCAGCACCACCGCGAGGATCTCGGTGCGGCTGGTGACGGACAGGCCCGCGATGATGCCGCCCAGCGCCAACGAACCGGTGTCTCCCATGAAGATCTTGGCGGGCGCGGCATTCCACCACAGAAAGCCGATGCATGCGCCCGCGGTCGCGGCCGCGACGATCGCCAGGTCCAGCGGATCGCGCACGTTGTAGCAACCCAGACCCGGCGCGGTCGCACACGCATTGCGGTACTGCCAGAAGGTGATCAACACGTAGGCACCGGTGACCATCGCCATGCAGCCGGCGGCCAGTCCGTCGAGGCCGTCGGTGAAGTTGACCGCGTTGGACCAGGCGCTGACAACGACCACACAGAACAGCACAAACAGTCCCGGAGCCAGTGCGACGGTCGCGATTTCACGCACGTAGGACAAATCCGCGCTGGCCGGCGTCAAGCCGTTGGCATTGTGGAACTGCAGGACCAGCACACCGAACAGCACCGCGGCCGCGATCTGCCCGACCGTCTTGGCCGTCTTGTTCAGCCCCAGGTTGCGCGACCTGCGGATCTTGATCAGGTCGTCGAGGAATCCGACGCCGCCCAGTATGGTGGCCAGGCCCAACACCAGCAGGCCCGACGCGGAGATCCCCTCTCCGTCGAACGCCATCCCGGCGAGGTGGGTGCCCAGGTAGCCGGCCCAGATTCCCGCCAAGATCGCCACACCGCCCATCGACGGGGTGCCGCGCTTGGTGTGGTGGCTCGGCGGGCCATCCTCCCGGATCTGGTGGCCGAATCCCTGCTTGGTGAACAGCCTGATCAGCGCCGGGGTCAGCAGGATCGACACCGTCAGGGCGATCGCGACGGCCACGAGGATCTGTCTCACGGGCGAGCCCCGCTGTCCGTGCTTGCTGGACCCTCTGCGGCCAGCGCCTCGGCCACAGCGCCGAGTCCGGCGGCGTTCGACGCCTTCACCAGGACCACGTCGCCGGGTTGCAGTTCGGCCCGCAACAACGCCAGGGCGGCGTCGCCGTCGGCCACGCTCACAGCCTCGGCGCCCCACGAGCCCTCCATGACCGCAGCGTGGTGCATCGCGGTTACCGACCTCCCCGTTCCCACGACAACAAGTCGAGACACATCTAAGCGCACCGCCAGCCGGCCGACGCGATCGTGCTCGGTTATCGCGTCCTCGCCGAGCTCGGCCATCTCGCCCAGCACCGCCCAGCTGCGCCTGCTTTGCGAGGCCGGCCTCTCTCCGCCGCGGGCGATCCACGCCAGCGCCTGCAGCCCCGCCTGCATCGAGTCGGGGTTGGCGTTGTAGGCGTCGTCGATGACGGTCACGCCGTCAGCGCGGTTAGTCACTTGCATCCGGTGCCGTGACACCGGACCCGCCGCGGCAAGCGACGCAGCGATCTGCTCGATGCTGGCGCCGCACTGCAGCGCGACCGCGCTGGCACACAGCGCGTTGGTGACCTGGTGTTCGCCGTACACACCGAGTTGCACCTCTACTTCAAGAGCGCCTCGCGCGTCCATCGCGTGCAGGGTAAAGCGCGGCCTGGCCAATTCATCCAGCGACACGCTTTCGGCCCAGACATCGCTGGGTCCCGAGTCGGTTTGGCTGGACCGGCTGACCCGAACCACCCAGCCCGAGCTGACATACGCCATCGCCGCCACAGCTGGGTCGTCGACGTTGAGGATCACCACGCCTGACGGTGGAACAGCTTGGGGCAGTTCGGATTTCGCCTGTGCGATCGCGTCACGCGAGCCGAACTCGCCGAGGTGTGCGGTGCCCACGTTGAGCACCACGCCGATCGCGGGCGGGGCGATCTGCGCCAGCGCGGCGATATTGCCGGGGTGGCGTGCCGACATCTCCAAAACCAGGTAATCCGTGGTCCGCGTCGCGCGCAGCACCGTCCAGGGATGACCCAGCTCGTTGTTGAACGATCCCGGCGGGGCCACCACTTCACCCAGCGGCTCCAGCACCGCGGCCACCAAGTCTTTGGTCGACGTCTTTCCCGACGAGCCGGTGATCCCGATGATGGTGAGCCCGCCGACGACCAGCTCCTGGGCCACCACCTTGGCCAGCTCGGCCAGCGCGCCCAGGACTGCGGCACCTGAGCCGTCGGGGTCGTGCTCGAGCACGCCGGCCCGCGACGCGGAAATCCCTTCGGGGGCAACGACGATGGCGGGAACCCCCACCGGCCTTGCGGCCAGCACCGCGACCGCGCCGGCCGCTACCGCCGACGCCGCGTGGTCGTGGCCGTCCGAGCGCGCGCCCGGCAGCGCCAGAAACAGCCCGCCGGGGCCCACGGCACGCGAGTCGAATTCGACGGTCCCGGTGACGTGAAGTTCCGCGGCATCCTGCGGCGAGATGTCGGCCAGCGTGGCACCGACGATCTCGGCGATCTGCGCGACGGTCAGGTCGATCATCGGCGTGCCTCACGGGGCCCGAGGTCCTCCAGCGCTGCGGCCACCTCCACCCGGTCGTCGAACGGGCGGACCACGTCGCCAGTGCGCTGCCCGGTTTCATGACCCTTGCCGGCGATCAGCACCACGTCGCCGGGCCCGGCCCACTCGACAGCGTGCCTGATCGCGTCGCGCCGGTCGGCGATCTCGACCACCTGCGTCGCGCCATCGTGCTCGACCGCTCCGGACAGGATCTCGCGGCGAATTGCCGCGGGATCCTCACTGCGCGGGTTGTCGTCGGTGACGACGACCAAGTCGGCCAGCTCCGCGGCGACGGCACCCATCGGCGCCCGCTTGCCCGGGTCGCGATCGCCACCGGCGCCGAACACCACCGCCAGCCGGCGATCCGGCCGCAGCAAAGTGGTCAATACCGCTCGCAACGCGCCCGGCTTGTGGGCGTAATCGACGAGGGCGAGGAAATCCTGGCCGCGGTCGATGTCCTCCAGCCGCCCCGGAACGCGGGTGTCCATCAGCCCCGCCGACGCCTGCTCCGGGGAAACCCCGACGGCGTCCAGGATCGCCAGTGCTACAAGGCAATTGGCGACGTTGTAGGCGCCTGTCAGCCGAATACCGATACGGTGGCGGCCTCCGGTGGGGTCGACGACGGTGAATTCTTGTCCGCCTGCGCCCATCGGCGCCACGTCCATCGCGCGCCAGTGCGCCGGCGCGCCGGTGGCACTGACCGTGATCGCACTGGTGGCCCGGTCGGCCATCGCGCGCCCGGCGTCGTCGTCGACGCACACCACGACCGTGCGGGCGCGCAGCGGCGAGTCCGGATCGAACAGTAACGCCTTGGCTTCGAAGTAGTCGGCCATGGTGGGGTGAAAGTCGAGGTGGTCGCGGGACAGGTTGGTGAAACCGCCCACCGCGAAACGGGTGCCGTCGACCCGGCCCAATGTAAGCGCGTGACTGGAGACCTCCATGACGACGGTGTCCACACCGCGCTCGGCCATCGCGGCCAGCATTGCCTGCAGCGCGGGAGCCTCCGGAGTGGTCAGGGCGCTGGGGATGTCGGCGCCGTCGATCCGGATGCCGATGGTGCCGATCAGCCCGGCGGTGTGGCCGCTCGCGCGCAGCCCCGACTCGACCAGATAGGTGGTGGTGGTCTTGCCGGAGGTGCCGGTGATCCCGACGACCGTCACCCGCTCGGACGGGTTTCCGTACACGGTGGCGGCCAGCCCACCGAGGACGCTGCGCGGTGAGGGGTGCACGAGCGTCGGCACGGTGCCGGCGAGCGGGGCCATCTCAGCGGCCCCGGCCGCATCGGTGAGCACCGCGACGGCCCCGCGTCCGATCGCGTCGCCGGCATAGCGGACGCCGTGGGTGGCCGAGCCGGCGAGCGCGGCGAACAGGTCTCCGGGCAACACATCCTGGGCGCGCAGCGTCACACCGGTGATCGCCACGTCCGGGACGGCATGGGCGTGATCGGGGCAGTGATCCGGGCCGTCGGCCAGGACCGCGCCCACTTGAGCCGCCAGCGCAGGCAGTCGCACGCCCGCACCCCCGCTGGGACGCAGCTCAGTGGACACCTGCACTCCGGTCACACCTCCTGAGAAGACGCCGCGTGATCGCCATGATTGGCCATGACACCCTACCTAGGAGTACCGGCCAACGAGGCATTCCCGGGCCGCAGGCCAACGAGGTTGGCCCGTCCGTCGAGCGTGCGCCGAGGGCTTCGCGGGTGCGGTGGTGGCGCGACACGGACCCGGAATCCGCCCTCAGCGCACACCCGAATCCGTCACCGCACAGTCGACGCACTAGGTCCACATTGCGACGAACATGCCCCCGGCGGCGGTCAACAGCACGATGTCGATCAAGAGGGCGTAGGTATGCGGGCGGACACGGCGCACGATGATGCGCGCGAGGAAGGGGCCGATCATCAGGGCCGCTCCGATCGCCAGCCCGCGGACCAGGACCGTGCCGTTGAGCGCGCCGAACTCCCCGAAGGTAGCCATCTTGGCCGTGTAGAGCACCAGCGCGCTGGCCGCTTCGGAGCCGAGAAAGGCTCCGCCGCCCAGCCCGTAGCCGGTGAACATCGGAATGCTGAGTGGTCCGGTGGACAGGATCAGGCCGGTGAGGAAGCCCACGACAGCACCGGCAATTGTCAGCTGCCACAGTCGCACCCGCCACTGCCGGGCCGCCACGATCCGGCGCACCGGCACCATGGCCAGGAAGAACGCGCCGAGCACGCCGTCGACCAGGGTCTGTGAGATGGTCAGCAACGTGTGTGCGCCGATCACGGCCGCCGGTGCGCCCGGCAGCGCGTAGGCAAGCACTGGCCGCCAACAAATCTGTCGCCACCAGGCCGCGACCCGGCCAACATTGGCCATCACCGCCGCAATGCCCATGATGGGCACGGCGATTCTGGGCCCATACATCGTCACCAGGATCGGCAGCAGCACCAGCGACGAGCCGGTGCCGACCAAGCCGCCGAGCGCACCAGCGGCCAAAGCAACGAGAAACAGAACAGAAAGAGCGAACATGCGCGGACCTTCTCGACGGCACGCGGCGCGCCGCCGGAGATCCTCCAGGCTTTTGTCCGTTCAGATGACCGCACCTCATCCGAAGGTGCGGTGGCGTCGCTCGGACCAGTCACGCTCGCACGCCGGAACCCTAGACGCTATCGACTCCGACGGTAGCACGCTTGCGAATCAGCGCTGACAGCACTGAGTTTGGGTCCGCGCTCAGGTGGCCTGCAGCGTCAGCGGTGGCCCCGGGTCGGGTGACAGCGGGACGTTTTCACGCTGCATCAGCCAGCCGGCGATGTTGTGGAACAGCGGGGCAGCCGAGTGGCCGGGCGTACCGTCGGCGTTGCGATCGGGGTTGTCCATCATGATGCCGATCACGTAGCGGGGATTGTCGACGGTGGCCATTCCGGCGAAGGTGATCCAGTACACGTTGTCGAAGTAGCAGCCGCAGCCCGGGTTGATCTGCTGAGCGGTGCCGGTTTTGCCGGCCATCTGGTAGCCGGGAACCGCCGCCGCCGACCCGGTGCCCTGCTGGTAGCCCATCGGATCTTTTTGCACGACGGCGCGCAGCATTTGCCGCACGGTCTGCGCGGTCTGCGGCGACACCACCCGAACGCCTTCGGGGCGCGCTTCTCCGGTCCGGGTGCCGTCGGGGGCGACGGTGGCCTTGATGATTCGCGGCGGTATCCGCACCCCGTCGTTGGCGATGGTCTGGTACATGTCCGTCATCTGCAGCAGGGTCATCGAAAGGCCTTGGCCGATAGGCAGGTTGGAGAACGTGCTGCCCGACCACTGGTCGATCGGTGGCACCAGCCCAGCGCTCTCACCGGGCAGCCCGACGTTGGTGCGCTGACCCAATCCGAACTTGCGGACCATGTCGTAATAACGTTCTGGGCCAACGCGTTGGGCCAGCATCAGCGTTCCGACGTTGGACGACTTTCCGAACACGCCGGTAGTGGTGTAGGGCATCACGCCGTGATCCCAGGCGTCATGAATGCTGACGCCACCCATCTGGATCGAGCCGGGCACCTGCAGGACCTCGTCGGGGTTCGTCAGGCCGTATTCGATGACCGAGGAGGCGGTGATCACCTTGTTCACCGAGCCCGGCTCGAACGGCGAGGACACCGACAGGTTGCCCAGTTGCCGGTCGCCCTGACGCCCGATGTCCTGGGACGGGTCGAAGGTGTTGTCGTTGGCCATGGCCAGCACTTCACCGGTCTTGGAATCCAGGACGACGGCCGAAACATTGTGCGCGCCAGAAAGATTCCTAGCCTGCTGAACCTGCTGCTGTACGTAGAACTGGATGTCGTCGTCGATGGTGAGCTGGACGGTCGAACCGTTGACCGCCTTGTGCCGGTTGCGATAGCTGCCGGGAATGACTACGCCGTCCGACCCGCGGTCATAGGTGACCGAGCCGTCGGTTCCCGACAGCGAAGAGTCCAGGCTGTCCTCGAGTCCCAGCAAGCCGTGACCGTCCCAGTCGATGCCGCCGACGATGTTGGCCGCCAGCGAACCGCCCGGATACTGGCGCAGATCCTGCCGCTCGGAACCGACCTCGGGGTACTTGTCCGAGATCGCGGCGGCGACGGCCGGGTCGACGGCACGCGCCACATAGACGAAGTTGTCGTTGGTTTGCAGCTTCTTCAGCACGGTCGCGTAGTCCGGCCTGTTGTTCAGCCGGGTGGCGACCTCCTTGGCGATATCCCGCAGCCGCGCCTGGGGATCGGGGGCGGCCGGGTTCTTCTTTTTGGCATCCTCCAACTGTTCACGAATCTTCTTCGGCTGAAACGTCAAGGCCCGCGACTCGATGGTGAACGCGAGCTGTTGGTTGTTGCGGTCGACGATGCTGCCGCGGACGGCTTTTGATACGTCGGTGACCTTGAGCTGCCCGGCAGCCTGGGCCCGCAGTTTCGGGGCATTGGTCACCTGCAGGGCGAACAATTGCGCGGCTGCCACCAGCATCAGCACGAAGATGACCGCGTTGCCGGCTCGATGCCGGAAGACGAAGGACGCGCCGCGCGTCCCTACCTCGACGGCTTGCCGGGTGCGCCGCTCACGTGCCGAATGGCCCTCCGCCGCCTCGGGCCGCCCCGCCGCGCCGGATTTCTTGGCCTTACGGAATCCCTTTTGTTCCTGCGCATCTCGGTCTTTGGGTGCCTTTTCCGGCTTCCGAAGCCGGTTCGGTTGCCGGACGTCCCTGGCTTCCTGCGGTTTACGCGGACCACGCGTCGGCCGCGGCCGTCGGGTCCGGCCGTTCTCGCCGCGGCTCACCGAGCAGCGCCTGGTGTCGCAGCGACGGGCGGCGCGAGCGCCGGAGCGGCCTGGGGCCCTGGCAGCCCGGGCAGCACCGGGACTCCAGCCTCGGGAGCCTGCGGCGCCCTACCCGGTTGCACGGGAACCGAGACTTCCGCCGGCAACGGTGCGGGTGCCGGTACCGAGAGAGGCAGGCCCCCGACCGGGATCGGCACTTCGGCGGGCACCGGAGCGGTCGCTTGGCCACCCGGCGCGGGCAGCCCCGGGATCGGCAGGCCCGGCGCGGTCAGCCCCGGTATCGACAAGCCCGGCACGGTCAGCCCCGGCATCGGAAGTCCTTGCGGCGGAAGTCCCTGCGTCGGCGGCACACCCGGGAGTTGCCCGGTGGCCGGGGCGCCGGGCATCGCGGGCACCAGGGGCGCGGTCTGCGGTAGATGCTGGCCACCCACCGTCGTCGAACCATCCGGAGCGCGCAGCAGGGCTTCGGGGCTCCCAGGCCGGCCCGGCATCAGAACAGCACCGAGATCTGGTTGCACGCGAACCGCGACTTCCGGCGGAAGCGCCGCCGGTTTGGGCGGCTGCGGAGGACCTTCTTCGGGCAGCTTGGAGTTCAGCGGCGGTGGCGGAACGCCGTCGGCTGGCTTGGGCGTGCCGACCACCACCCAGTTACCGGACGGGTCCTGGACCAGATGAGCGGTGTCCCGCGTCGGGATCATGCCCTGCTTGCGGGCCGCTTCAGCCAGCGCCGGCGCGGCCTCCGCCTCGCGCACATCGCGTTCCAGCGCCTCCTTCTGCTGTTGCAGCATCCGGGTCTTCTCGCGGGCGTGGCTCAACTGGTACGAGCGTTCGGCGGAGGCGGTGGACAACCACAGCGTGAGCGCCAGCCCGAGACCGAGCGCACCGATGATCAGGACGACAAAGGGAACCTTGGCCATCAGTGTTTGCGGCCGCAGGTCGATCGAGGCCAGCCGGATGGCCAAACGCTCAGTCAGACGGGGCCGAATAACCTTGGGCGCTTTGGCTTTCCGCGCCTTAGCGCGCGCCCGGGCCTGCCCGCTGCTCTTGGGGCGGCCCGACCGCTCGACCGGCCGGGTATTGGGGCTGGTTTGCGGTCCGGATTTGGGTGGCCGCGCCTCGCGGGCGGCCGTCGAGCCCTGCGTGGGCCGGGTGCGACGCGCCGTCGAGTCCGCGGCGTTGCGCCGAGTCTTGCCGGCAGCACCGTCACGGCTGCCGCGACGGCCGCTGCCGCCCCGGCGTTTCGGCGTCTCGCGCTTGGCTTTCGCTCTCATGAGTCGCCCTTCCCTATCACCCGCTGTTGTGATTCCACCTCGTGTTCCAGCCGCTGCAAGGCCCGTAGTCGCACGGCGGTACTGCGAGGGTTGCGTTCGATTTCGCCGGGGGCGGCGCGTTCGGCACCGCGGGTCAGCGACCGGAATAGCGGCCCGCGACCGGGCAGCTCGACCGGGAGATCCACCGGGGTACGGGAGGCGACCGCGTCGGCGAACACGCGTTTGACGATCCGGTCTTCCAGCGATTGGTAGGCCA
Organism: Mycobacterium sp.; assembly: GCA_035996225.1. Taxonomy (GTDB): domain Bacteria; phylum Actinomycetota; class Actinomycetes; order Mycobacteriales; family Mycobacteriaceae; genus Mycobacterium. The sequence continues at coordinate 40,554 of DASYJS010000362.1, forward strand.
TCACCGCGATGCGGCCGCCGACAGTGAGTGCGTCCAAAGCCCCCGGAATGGCGCTGCGCAGCGAGTCCAGCTCATCGTTGACCGCGATGCGCAGCGCCTGGAAGGTGCGCTTGGCCGGATGCCCGCCGGTGCGCCGGGCCGGAGCCGGAATCGCCTGGTAAAGCAGGGCCACCAACTCGGCCGTCGAGGTGAATGGAGTACGGACGCGCTGGCGGACGATATGGGTGGCGATGCGGCGCGCAAACCGCTCCTCGCCGTAGCGGTGCAGGATGTTCGCCAGGGCGGCCTCGTCGTAAGTGTTGACGATGTCGGCCGCGGTCAGCGGTGACGACGGATCCATCCGCATGTCCAGCGGCGCGTCGTGGGAGTACGCAAAGCCCCGCTCGGCACGGTCGAGCTGCATGGATGAGACGCCCAGATCGAATAGCGCCCCGTCGATCGATTCATTTGCAGCATAACCGGATTCGGCCAGGGCGTCATCGATGCCGTCATACCGCGTGTGCATCAGGGTGATTCGGTCGGCGAACGGCGCCAGCCGCGTGCGGGCGATGTCCAGAGCGCTGGGATCGCGGTCGAGCCCGAGCAGCCGCAGGCCCGGCAATTCGGTCAAGAATCGCTCCGCGTGTCCGCCGGCGCCAAGGGTGGCATCGACGAGCACCGCACCGGATCCATCGGCGTGGTGGCGCGTCAGCGCCGGGGTAAGTAATTCGACGCAGCGCTGCAGCATCACGGGCACATGCCCGAAGCCATTCGGCCCGAGATCATTTGGCTTGTCCGCCACCGCAACACCTCCCCGGGTCTGGAGAATCACGTCGGAAGGAGGGACGGCCCCGAGGAAGGCCGCCCCTGCACCGAGGTCCCTGTCCGAATTTACGAACCTGGCGTTGGGGAAGTACGCCAGGGTCGGTTCGGGCAGAGGCCACGATGCACGGGCATGCGCCTCAGATGATGTCGCCGAGTGCTTCATCGCTGGCCGCGGAGAAGTTCTCTTCGTGCGTTTGCTGGTAGTCCTGCCAGGCCTGGGCATCCCAGATTTCGAGATAGTCGACCGCTCCGATCACCGCGCATTCCTTGGAGAGGTTCGCGTAGCGACGGTGGTCGGCCGACAAGGTGATGCGGCCCTGGGCATCGGGATGCTGCTCATCGGTGCCGGCGGCCAGATTGCGCAGGAACGCTCTGGCTTCCGGGTTGCTTCGAGACGTCTTGCTCGCCCGGCGGGCCAGCTGCTCGAATTCCGTTCGCGGGTAGACGGCGAGGCTGTGATCTTGGCTCTTGGTAACCATCAACCCCCCTGCCAGCGCGTCGCGGAACTTGGCGGGCAAGGTGAGTCGCCCTTTGTCGTCGAGCTTGGGCGTGTAGGTGCCGAGAAACACCAGCTCACCTCCCGCTCTGACCGGCTCTCGCCTCGCCCAAACACTTCCGCCACCATACCCCACAATCCCCCACCCAGCCCCATTAAAGGAGTGTCGTGGCGGTGTTTTGCAGATCGTTTGCCACGGCACGCCGCGTGGCGTCCGCCTACCACCACTTCGGGACCCGCGTAGGGCGTTGAGAAACCGCATTTCAAGACCCAAAAAGATGCGAGTCGGGTGAAGTGGGGCGACCAGGTGGGGCGGAGTGGGGCTCAACTCGGCCACGATTGGGCCTCAAATCGGGATCCAGCACAAAAACAAGGGGCAGCCGTTCCGGCTACCCCTTATCGTCCGCGTGTTTGGTGGTTCCGCTACTGGTCGAAGCGGCGGCGGAAGCGATCCTCCATGCGGCTCGTGAACGAGCCCCCGCCACCCTTATTGCGCCGTTGACGCGGGCCCTGCGCCGGCCCGGAATGGTCCACCCGGCCGGACAACCGCCGACCGGTGATGGCATAGACCACACCGCCGAACATCACGATGAAGCCAACGACGCTGAGAATCGGAAAACTGCCAATCATCGTGGCTTTGAACGCCACTCCGGAAACCAGCATCGCCAGACCGGTAACGAACAGCGCCACCCCTTGCAGACGGCGCCGCGCGGTCGGTGCGCGAAGCCCCCCACCACGTACGCTCGACGCGAACTTGGGATCCTCGGCGTAGAGAGCGCTCTCGATCTGGTCGAGCATTCGCTGCTCATGATCGGAGAGTGGCATTCGTCCCTCCTTGCCGACAGTTGACACGTAACCATCGATAGCACGCGGATGCCCATTGTAGGGGCAACTAAGTCAAATGATACGAGGTCAATCGGACCCGTACCACTGGTTCAACCGCGATTCTATCTCCGTTGCTTCCCGACAATCATCGGGCAGCAACGGCGATGCGTTACAACACCCTTGCCGAAACGTGCGGAGTCGCCAGCCGGTTGCCGCCACCACCCGTCGGTCGATCAGCCTTGGACCCGATAATGGCGATACGGGCAACGAGCCGACGCACCGCCGCAAGGCGGTAAGTACGTGCGGCCGGATCATTGGGACGAGGAGGACACCGCGAGTTGGCGATATTCCTCATCGATCTGCCGCCGAACGATATGGAGCGCCGTCTCAAGGACGCCCTGAGGGTGTATGTCAACGCGATGCGATACCCGCCGGGCACCGAGAACCAGCGCGCCGCCATGTGGCTCGAGCACATCCGCCGGCGTGGGTGGCAGGCAGCTGCCGCGGTAGAAGCGGATGCCGCCGAAGGCGGTGCTGTGCCGTCGGCGTCGGCACTGAGCGATGCGCCGTTGCTCGGGGTGGCCTATGGCTACCCCGGGGCGCCCGGGCAGTGGTGGCAGCAACAGGTTGTCCTGGGGTTGCAACGCGGTGGCTCGCCACCGCAGGAGATCGCGCAGCTGATGAATAGCTATTTCGAGTTGACCGAACTGCACATCCATCCGCGAGCCCAGGGCCGCGGCGTCGGTGAGGCATTGGCCCGCCGGCTGCTCGCCGGTCGCTGCGAGCGCAACGTCCTGCTCTCGACGCCGGAAACCAACGGCGAAGCCAACCGCGCGTGGCGGCTCTACCGGCGTTTGGGCTTCAACGACATCATCCGTCGCTACCACTTCGCCGGTGACCCACGGGCATTCGCGATCCTGGGCCGCCCACTGCCGCTCTAGCAGCACGACGTCACCGGTGCCCGCCGGACGACCCGCCGACCCCGCAATCGGATGACGTGCCGATGCGACACACCGGATCTGGCACGATGACCTGGTGCGCGCCAGCTCTCCCCCACGTCCTGCCCGAGGGTTCACTGCCCGGCGGCGCCGCGTGCTCGCCATCGCCATGTTGATGCTGATGGTTCCCCTGGCGACCGGATGCCTGCGGGCCAGAGCGTCGCTCACCATCTCGCCAGACGACCTGGTGTCCGGGGAGATCATCGCGGCGGCCAAACCGAAAACTCCCAAAGACACCGGACCGCAGCTCGACACCAACAACTTGGCGTTCAACCAGAAAGTCGCGGTGTCGAATTACGACAGCGACGGCTACGTCGGGTCGCAGGCGGTGTTCTCCGATTTGACGTTCGGCGAGTTGCCGCAGCTGGCCAACATGAACTCCGACGCCGCTGGTGTGAATGTGTCGCTGCGCCGCAACGGCAACGTGGTGATCCTGGAAGGCCGGGCGGATCTCACGTCGGTGACCGATCCGGATGCCGACATCGAGCTGACCGTCGCCTTTCCCGGCGTCGTGACGTCGACCAACGGTGACCGCGTCGATCCCGATGCGGTGTCGTGGAAGCTCAAGCCGGGTGTGGTGAGCACGATGACCGCTCAGGCCCGCTACACCGACCCCAATACCCGTTCCTTCACCGGCGCGGGCGTATGGCTGGGCATCGCGTCCTTTGCGGCGGCCGGCGTGGTCGCGCTGCTGGCCTGGGTGAGCCGGGACCGCTCCGAGCGGTTCACCACACCGCGCAATCAACCGCCCAGCTAGACGCGCTGGGCGGGTGACCAGTAGTCGATCATCTCGGCGAAGGTCTCGAACGCCGGGCCGGACAGGCCGTAGGTCGCCTCCAGATGGATGCTCAGCGGAAAGCCGAGCTCGGCGACGCCGTCCACCACACGCTTGTACAGGTCGAGCATCAACTGGCGCTTCTTGGGCGGTTCGCTGCCGGTCAGCTTTTTGACGAACTCCTGCTCGTCGGCCACCGCGGCGTTGCCCGGGTCCTGGATGAGCCAGTTGATCAGGCCGGTCTTGCTCTCCATCTTCGGCACGAACCCGAACGACAGCAGGACCTCGGGCCGGTGATCGGTGGTCTTGGCGAACTCGGACAGGAAGCCCACGATCGCGTCGGAATACAGCAACTGGGTCATGCCGTAGGTGGCGCCCTGGTCGCACTTGAAGTTGAACCGGCCGTGTTCGCCCTCCCGGGTGGGGATCAGGATCACGCCGCGATTGGCCAAAAGATCGCGATAGATCGACAAGGCATCGGTCGGCGCAACGCCCGAGCCCTCGCCGTCGTTCATCGTGCGCGGGACGCCGACGAACACCACGCCTTCCATTCCGGCGTCGGTCAGGCCGGTGAGCCGCCGGCGCAGCGACGATTCGTCCATGAACGCGGTGACCTGCGTGCAAAGGCCGTTGATTCCCGGCAACTCGGGCTTGATGACGGACCAGAAGTCGAGCACGTCCAGCTTCGGCTTCATCGGAACGGGACGGTCGTCGTCCTCGGCGATAATGCCGGGAATCATCACGTGACGGATGCGGCCGTCGAGCCCGGATTCCGCCGAGTACCGCACTACCTTCCGCGCCTCGTCAAGCGCCCGCTCCCGACCCTCGTCCGCGTTCGGCGGCACCAGCTCGAGCGCGATGGTGTTGAGAGTCACGCGGCTCCTCTGGATCGGACGAATCGCACCTCGCCAGCATAGGTGCGCGATAGTGAGCTAGTCGAAGCAACCTGGGTCACAGCGGCGCCGAGGACATCTAGAAATGGCCACCGCCGTCGCGGCGAATACACTGGTCGGGCCCAGAGATCACCCGGGGGCATGCCGAGCAGAAAGGGGCGCCGCGCTGAGCCTAGACGCGTCGGCAGCAGCGGCAACCGCCGAGTTGACCGGCGCCATCGCCGACCAACTTCGCCGATACTTGCACGACCGGCGCGGCGAGACCGCTTACATCGGTAGCGACTACGCCACGTTGATCGCGGTCCTCGAAGACTTTGTGCTGGGCGGCGGCAAACGGATGCGGCCCGCCTTCGCGTATTGGGGATGGCGTGCGGTGGCAGACGCGGAGCCCAATCCGGAAGTCCTGCTGCTGTTTTCCGCGCTGGAGCTGCTGCACGCCTGCGCGCTGGTGCATGACGACGTCATCGACGACTCCTCCACCCGCCGCGGCAAGCCGACGGTTCACATCCACTTCACCGCGCTGCACCGCGGCCGCAATTGGCGGGGCTCTGCGGAGCGGTTCGGGATTTCGGCCGCCATCCTGCTGGGTGACCTGGCCCTGGCCTGGGCCGACGACATCGTGTCCGGGGCCAACCTGGCACCCCAGGCGCAACGGCGCGTCCAACGCGTCTGGGCCGACATCCGCACCGAGGTGCTCGGCGGGCAGTACCTCGACATCGTCGCCGAGGCCAGCGCCGCGGAGTCGATCGCGTCGGCGATGAACGTCGACACGTTCAAGACCGCCTGCTACACGGTGACGCGTCCGCTGCAATTGGGAGTCGCCGCCGCCGCCGACCGCCCGGATGTGCAAGCCGTCTTCGGCCAGTTCGGGACCGACCTCGGGGTGGCGTTCCAGCTACGTGACGACGTGCTGGGCGTGTTCGGGGATCCGGCGGTGACGGGCAAGCCGTCCGGCGACGATTTGCGATCCGGCAAGCGCACCGTGCTGCTGGCCGAGGCAGTGGAGTTAGCGGACAAGTCAGATCCCCAGGCGGCCAACCTATTGCGGACCTCGATCGGTGCGCCATTGACCGATACGCAAGTGGGCGAACTGCGCGAAATCATCGAGTCGGTCGGCGCCCTGGCCGCAGCCGAACAACGCATCGCCACGCTCACCCAGCGGGCGCTGGACGCGCTGGCGGCCGCACCCATCAACGCGCCGGCCAAGGCAGGGCTGTCAGAACTGGCCAGGATCGCCACCAACCGGTCCGCCTGAGCCAATGACCATTCACCCACCCGCAACCGACTCGTCAGTGGCGAAAAGATATGTTACCGAGCATCTTTCACAGCTGAGGGCTTTCTCCGCCACGCCGGCGGCCCGCCCGGCAAAGCTGGGCTTCCTGGGTTCGGTGCTGATCACCGTGGGCGGGCTCGGAGCGGGAAGCACCAAGCCACACGACCCCCTGCTCGAGTCGATTCACATGTCCTGGCTGCGCTTTGGGCACGGGCTGGTGCTGTCGTCGATTCTGTTGTGGATCGGCGTGGCGCTGATGCTGATCGCCTGGCTGGCATTGGGCCGCCGTGTCATTGCCGGCGAAACCACCGAATTCATGATGCGCGCCACCACCGGCTTCTGGTTGGTGCCGTTGCTGGCCTCGGTGCCGGTCTTCAGCCGCGACACCTATTCCTATCTGGCCCAGGGCGCACTGCTGCGCGACGGCTTCGATCCCTACGCGGTCGGCCCGGTGGCCAACCCGAATGTGTTGCTGGACAACGTAAGCCCCATTTGGAGCATCACCACCGCGCCGTACGGTCCGGTGTTCATTCTCATTGCCAAGCTCGTCACGATGCTGGTCGGCAATCACGTGATCGTCGGGACCATGCTGCTGCGTTTGTGCATGCTGCCCGGGCTGGCCCTGTTGATCTGGGCCGCTCCCCGACTGGCCCACCACATTGGCACCAGCGGCGCAACCGCGCTGTGGATCTGTGTTCTCAACCCTCTGGTGTTGATCCACCTGATGGGCGGGGTGCACAACGAGATGCTGATGGTGGGTCTGATGACCGCCGGGATCGCGCTGACCTTCCAGGGCCGCCACGCCCTGGGCGTCACCCTGGTCACGGTCGCGGTCGCGGTCAAGGCCACCGCCGGACTGTCGTTGCCGTTTCTGGTGTGGGTGTGGATGCGGCATCTGCGCGACCAACGGGGATATCGGCCGGCCCGGGCATTTGCGACGGCCACCGCGATGGGCCTGGTGATCTTCGTCGTGGTCTTCGCTGTCTTGTCCGTGGTGGCCGGTGTCGGTCTGGGGTGGCTGACCGCGCTAGCCGGATCGGTGAAGATCATCAACTGGCTGACCGTGCCGACCGCGGCGGCGAACGTTATTCACTTCCTGTTCAACGGGTTTGTCCCGGTCAACTTCTACGCCACGCTGCGGGTCACCCGCTACATCGGAATCGCGATCATCGCGGTGTCACTGCCGCTGTTGTGGTGGCGGTTCCGGCGTGACGACCGGGCCGCGCTGACCGGGATGGCGTGGTCGATGCTGATCGTGGTGCTGTTCGTGCCCGCCGCCCTGCCGTGGTACTACTCGTGGCCGCTGGCGGTGGCTTCCCCGCTGGCCCAGTCGCGACGGGCGATCGCCATCGTCGCCGGGCTCTCGACCTGGGCCATGCTGATCTTCAAGCCCGACGGATCGCACGGCATGTATTCGTGGCTGCACTTTTCGATGGCCACCGTGTCCGCGCTGGTTGCCTGGTACACGCTGTCCCGGGCGCCGGAAGCGCGCGCTGAGCAGGCCGAAGAACCTCTCGCCGCTTAGTACGCCATGGCCTGGGCCCGGCGCACGATTTCCCGTGCCTGGTGGGCATGCAGCGCGTCCACCGGGCGGGCATTGCTGATGGCGTCCGGAGTGCCGTCGCGCCTGATCGTCAACGACGAATCGGGGGTGAACAACCAACGCACGATCTCGGTTTCGTGATAGCCGCCGTCGTGCAGAATCGTCAACAACCCCGGCAGAGTCTTGACGACCTCACCGGTATTGGTGAAGAACACCTGCGGTATCACCACACCCTCGGCGCGGCGCACCGCGATCAGATGGCCTTCTCGCAGCTGCTGCTGCACCTTGCTCACCGGAACGCCGAGCAATTCGGCGACCCGGGGCAGGTCGAAGGTTGGCTCGTCGGGGTCCAAGACATCTTCGCCGGCCGGAATACTGCCCACCGCGCAAGTGTAGGGCCACGGCACTCAGGTGGGTAGGCGCATTGTGCGTATGTTCTCCTCGCCAATCCCAGGGCCGCACCTACGATGGCCCCGTGACCAGAGCCGGAACGGGAGACCCGTTGGACAGCACGTTGCTGGATGGCCGCTACCTGGTCCAGGGCAAGATCGCCAGCGGCGGCACCTCGACGGTGTACCGCGGCCTCGACGTCCGACTCGACCGCCCGGTCGCACTGAAGGTGATGGATTCGCGCTATACCGGCGACAGTCAGTTCCTGACCCGCTTCCAGCTCGAGGCCCGCACAGTCGCCCGGCTGAAGGACCCGGGCCTGGTCGCGGTCTACGACCAGGGCATGGACGCGCGGCACCCGTTTTTGGTGATGGAGCTCATCGAGGGCGGCACCCTGCGGGAGCTGCTGGCCGAACGCGGCCCGATGCCCCCGCATGCCGTGGTGGCGGTGCTGCGCCCGGTGCTGGGCGGGTTGGCCGCCGCGCACCGCGCCGGGCTGGTGCATCGCGATGTCAAACCCGAGAACGTGCTGATCTCCGACGACGGCGACGTGAAAATCGCCGACTTCGGATTGGTGCGCGCGGTCGCGGCTGCGGGAATCACGTCAACCAGCGTCATTCTGGGCACCGCGGCCTATCTGTCGCCCGAGCAGGTGCGCGACGGAAACGCCGGTCCGCGCAGCGATGTGTACTCCGCCGGAATTCTCACCTACGAGCTGCTGACCGGTGGCGCACCCTTCACCGGCGATTCCCCGTTGTCGGTCGCTTACCAGCGACTGGACAACGATGTGCCACGCCCCAGCACCGTGATCGAGGGTGTGCCTGCGCAATTCGACGATTTCGTGGCGTGTGCAACGGCCCGCGACCCCGCCGACCGGTACGCCGACGCGATCGAGATGGCCGCCGAAGTGGACGCGATCGCCGAAGAACTGGACCTACCGGACTTCCGGGTGCCGGCGCCGCGCAACTCCGCCCAGCACCGGTCGGCGGCGCTGCACCACAGCCAGATCAGCGCACAGCGGCCCGCCGCGCAGCCACCGCCCGCGAAGACTCCGGTTCACCAGCCCACCCGCCAATTGACGCGCGGCCCCGGGGACTGGCCCGAGTCGGGGCTCAAGGCCGAGGTCGACTCCGAACCCGACGACGAATACGAATACGAATACGAATCTGCCTCAGGTGAATTCGCCGGTATCGCGATGAACGAATTCGCACTCGCGCGTCAGCACGCCCGCCGCATGGTGCTGATCTGGGTGGCGCTCGTGCTCGCGCTCACCGGTCTGATCGCAACGGCGGGCTGGACGGTCGGCAGCAATCTGACCGGCCTGCTGTGAGCCTTACTCCTGCAAGGCGCATGACACTGCTCGCGACACGAGTCTTCCGGGTCAGCAACCTGATCGACCTGCAGTCGCGGCTCCGGGATCCCGCGCTGTTACCCCGCATCCTGGCGGTCAACACACGAACCCTGTTCGCGCGGACGCTCACCCGGGCAGCCACGGCCTTTGTCAGAGGCGCAGCGGCCGTCCGCGAGCACCATGAAGCCAAACCGCCGATCGTGGCCGGCCACTAGAGCGACGGTCAGTCGCGCAGCATCTCGGCGACCAGGAACGCCAGCTCCAGCGACTGCTGGGTGTTCAGCCGCGGGTCACACGCGGTCTCGTACCGGCCGCCCAGGTCGTGGTCCGAAATGTCTTGTGCCCCACCCAAACACTCGGTGACGTCCTCGCCGGTGATCTCGACGTGGATGCCACCCGGATGCGTGCCCAGCGCGCGATGCACCTCGAAGAAGCCCTGCACCTCATCGACGATGCGGTCGAAGTGGCGCGTCTTGTACCCGGTGGACGACTCGTGGGTGTTGCCGTGCATCGGGTCGCACTGCCAGATCACCTGGTGGCCGGCGGCCTGAACCTTCTCGACGATCGGCGGCAGCACGTCGCGCACCTTGTTGTTGCCCAGCCTGCTGACCAATGTCAGCCGGCCCGGCTTGTTGTGCGGGTCCAGCCGCTCGACGTATTCGACCGCCAGCTCCGGGGTCATGGTGGGGCCGATCTTGACGGCGATCGGGTTGGCGATCACCTCGGCGAACGCGATGTGCGCGCCGTCGAGCTGCCGGGTCCGCTCGCCGATCCACACGGTGTGCGCCGACAGGTCATACAGCTGCGGAACGCCGTCCTCGCTTTCCGACAACCGCAGCATGGCGCGCTCGTAGTCGAGCACCAAAGCCTCGTGGCTGGCGTAGATCTCGGCGGTCTGCAGATTGCGGTCGGCCACGCCACAGGCGCTCATGAAGCTCAGCGCGCGATCGATCTCGGCAGCCAGCGCCTCGTAACGGGCGCCGGCCGGCGACGTCCGGACGAATTCCCGGTTCCAGTCATGAACCCCGTGCAGCGACGCCAGCCCCGACGAGGTCAGCGCCCGCATCAGGTTCATCGCGGCACTGGCGTTGGCGTAGGCGCGCACCAGCCGCGACGGGTCGTGCTCGCGCGCGGCGGCATCCGGGGCGAACCCGTTGATCATGTCGCCGCGGTAGGACTTCAGGCCGATCGCGTCGATGTCGGCCGACCGGGGCTTGGCGTACTGACCCGCGATGCGGGCCACCTTGACCACCGGCAGGCTGGCGCCGTACGTCAGCACCACCGCCATCTGCAACAGGGTGCGCACATTGCCGCGGATGTGGGGTTCGGTGTTGTCGACGAACGTCTCGGCGCAGTCCCCGCCCTGCAGCAGGAACGCCTCACCCTTGGCGACCTGGGCGAGCTGATCCTGCAGCCGGACGATCTCGGACGGCACCGTAACGGGCGGAACGCTTTCCAGGACCGTGCGCATGGCCGCGGCCTCATCGTCGGGCCAGGACGGTTGCTGAGCGGCCGGCTTAGCCAGGGCAGCGTCCAGCCGAGTCCGCAAGTCAGCGGGCAGCGGAGGCAAGTCCGGCAGCTGGTCGATCGGAATGTCGACGGTCCAGTTCATCGGTCCATGATATCTGTGGCCCGCCAGGGCTAACGCCAGTTACGTATAGGCCCCGGCCGGTACCCCCAGCGCGGCTGGGGCTGCTTAGCGGGTCGCTTCGGCGCCCGCATCGTCGCCGGACACTATCAGCCGATACCGGCGCCACTGATCGCGGGCATCGACCAGCGCATCGTGGACGTCGCGGGGCCGCGGCGGCAACCGTGGCGATCCCCGGTCCTCCCACAGCTGCCGCAGCTCCCGGGTGAAGCGGGGTATCGATTTCGGGAGGCCCGGCATGGTGCCCCACAGTTGGCACAACGCCACGTGGTCATAGGCCCCCACCCAGGCCCACAGCTCGATCGGTCCGGAACGCTGCGCACCGGAGATACCGAAAAACTCCTCCAGATCCTGACGAATCTGCTTGCGCGAGCGCCACAACTGCGAGGCCGGCGGCGGCAGCTTGGGCAGCACGTTGGCGCGCACCCAGGCACCGGCGCGCTCGGGATCGAATTCCGTGGACACGGCGTAGTACTCGCGGCCGTCTTCGGCGACCACCCCGATCGAGATCAGCTCGATGGTGCGGCCATCCTCGATGAATTCGGTGTCATAGAAGTACCGCACCCCGAAAGCCTAGAAGCAGGCTATCTGCCGATCAGGATGGGCTCGGTTCCCTCGGGCGGCGGCGCGGGATGTACGTCGTGGTCGAGCTGGGCGTCGACCATGCCTTCGTCGGGCAGCCGCGGCGTGCCGGCGATCGCGCACTGCAACCACAGCTTGGCCTGCACGACGGGCCGGCGCCATTTGCGTTCCCGCTTCAAGGCGCGCCGCATTTTGTCCGGGTGGGTGGTGTATCGCCAGCGGGCCCACGGGGCATGCGGGCGTGACAGCCGGATCGCGCCGATGACCAGCAACACGACGATGAACATGCCGAGCAGACCGGTCCACACCTTGCCCTTGAGCACCACCACCACCGCCAGCGGCAGCGTCATCACCATCGCGCCGAGGACCGCGGCGTGCCATGCGAACGAATCGGTGCCATGGGCGAACGGGAAGAAAAACATCAACGGGTGCAACCCCATGATCAACAATCCGGCCACCGCCACGGCGGCGAAGACCGCGTCCACCGAACTGCGGCCGTCCTCTTCCCAGTAGACGTCGGACAGGTGCAGGATCAATGCGTATTCATCGAGCACCAACGCCGCGCCGATCCCGAAAAATATTGAAACCAAAGTATTTCCGGGTTCCCGCCCGTTGACCGAAAGCGTCACCAGCGTCAACCCGGAGATCATCACCAGAACCACCCCGAATGTCACGTGGTGGATGTGCACTCCCCCGATGTGGACGTTGCGCGGTTGCCACCACCTGGCGGGGCTTCCGGCAGCGACGCGGTGACGGATGAAGCGCACGAAAGTTCGGGTGACGAAAAAGGTCAGGATGAAGGCGACCAGGCAGCACAACAAGGGAAGCCGGCCGCCGGCGACGATGTCATGCGAGAACCAGTGGGCCACTCTGGGCACGAACCAGTGCAACACGTTTGCAACCTACGCCCGCAGGTCCCCGCAACGCGGGAGCCGCGCTGCGCAACATGACGGCGATGGGCAGCGATTACGCTGTTCTGCAACATGAGTAATTCGCAGGCTCCCGGCGTGGGCAGCCGACTGGGGCGGGCGTTGTTGTGGTGTTTGTTGTGGCTGTTGGCCGCCGCGGCGCTGGGCTACACGGCCTGGGGCTTGTTTGCGCACACGCCGTACCGCATCGATATCGACATCTATCAAATGGGCGGTCAGACCTGGCTGGACGGACGTCCGCTGTACCGGGGCGATGTGTTGTTCCACACACCCATCGGGCTGAATCTGCCGTTTACCTATCCCCCGCTGGCGGCGATCGTGTTCTGCCCGTTCGCCTGGCTGCACATGCCCGCGGCCAGCGTCGCGATCACGCTGTTGACGCTGGTGCTGCTGGTCGTCTCGACGGTGATCGTGCTGACCCGCCTCGACGTCTGGAACACCTCGGCGCTGGTGCCCGGGCCGGGCTGGCTGCGTCGGTGGTGGTTGGCGGTGGTCATCGTGGCGCCGGCCGCGATCTGGCTCGAGCCCATCAGCTCCAACTTCGACTTCGGCCAGATCAACGTTGTGCTGATGACGCTGGTGATCGCCGATTGTGTGCCGCGCCGCACGCCGTGGCCCCGCGGGCTGCTGCTGGGGTTGGGCATCGCGCTCAAACTCACTCCCGCGGTGTTCTTGCTGTACTTCCTGGTGCGTCGCGACGTCCGCTCGGCGTTGACGGCCTTAGCGTCTTTCGTGGCGGCGACGCTGATCGGGTTCGTGCTGGCCTGGAGCGACTCGTGGGAGTACTGGACACACACCGTGCACCACACCGATCGGATCGGCTCTGCGGCGCTGAACACCGACCAGAACATCGCGGGCGCGCTGGCCCGGATCGGGCTTGGGGAGCACCTGCGTTTCCTGCTCTGGGTGGGTCTGTGCCTGGCCGTATTGGCGTTGACCGTATGGGCGATGCGTCGGGTGCTGCAGGCCGGCGAGCCGACGCTCGCGGTGATCTGCGTCGCCCTGTTCGGGTTGATGGTTTCGCCGGTGTCGTGGTCACACCATTGGGTGTGGGCGCTACCGGCGGTCGTGGTGACGGCGATATTGGGCTGGCGGCGCCGTAACCTCGCGCTGGCCCTGGTCACCGCCGCCGGAGTGGCGCTGATGAACTGGACACCGCTGGAACTGCTGCCCAAGCATCATGAGGAGACCGCCAACTGGTGGCGTCAACTTCTCGGGATGTCCTACGTGTGGTGGGCGCTGGCCCTGATCGTCACCGCCGGACTCACGGTCACCACCCGGATGGCCACTCGGGATGCGCCGGCGCGCACCGACCCCGGCGCCGGCCGTCAGCTCATCAGCGACGTCAACGTCGCGGGCTAGCCGGCCGCGGTTTCGGGAATTCGCGCGGCCTCGTCGGTCGACCCCTCGTCGGTCGAGTCGGTGCCGCGGTTCTTGACGGTCGAGGCGTAAACGTCGACGTACTCCTGACCGGACAACTCCATCAGCTCGTAGATGACTTCGTCGGCGACGGCTCGCTCGATGAAACGGTTGCCGGCCAGTCCCTCGAACCGGGAGAAGTCCATCGGCTTGCCGAACCGGACGGTCACCCGCCCGAAACGCAGCCTCGTGCTGCCCGGCGGATTGACGACGTTGGTACCGATCATCGCGACCGGAATCACCGGCACGCCGGTCTCCAGCACCAGCCGGGCCAGGCCGGTCTTGCCCTTGTACAGCCTGCCGTCGGGCGAGCGGGTGCCCTCGGGATACATGCCCATCACCTTGCCCTCACCCAGCAGCCGCTGCGCGGTGTGCAGCGCGGCCTGAGCGGCGTCGGCATCGGCACGGTCGATCGGCACCTGACCAACGGCGGTGAAGAACCATCGGCTGAGCCAGCCCTTGATCCCGGTGCCGGTGAAATATTCGGCCTTCGCCAGGAAGGTGATGCGGCGCCGCACCACCAGCGGCAAAAAGAAGCTGTCCATCACCGCCAGGTGGTTACTGGCCAGGATCGCCGGACCCGTGCCCGGAACATGGTGCAGGCCTTCGACTTTCGGCCGGCCAAGCAATTGCAGCAACGGGCCCAGGAAGATGTACTTCAATAGCCAGTACGCCATGGCCCTCCTTCTCGCCCGAACCCGCCGGTGTTCTGCGCCAACTGTACCCATCCGTGACGCAAGGAACCACATTCAACGCCTGCGGATCACTCTTCGACGGTGACCGGGATGGGCTGGTAGCGAGTCCGCACGCTGGCATCATCCGCCGGGGCGTCCTCGGCGTGCGCGCCGCCCCCAGGCGGCCCGTCCGGAGGCGGTTGCGCCGGTCGGTCGATGTCATCGACGATCGCGCGGATCGCCTCCAGCAGGGCGATGCTGTGATCCGCGACGACGGTCAGCAGCGGATGCTGATCGCCGGTCGCCAGGGCGGCCAGCGCGCAGACCGGACACCAGATCTGCTGACATTTGCCGGTCCCGACTCCGTTGCCCGCCGTCATCGCGGCTGCCATCCGCACGGCTGGGTCGATTCCGTCCAGAATCGCCTGGGCAAGCTTGCGCATTTCCGCACCAATTTCGGGATGCGCCGTATTCACTTGGGCCACACCTCCGGATCTGGTCGAAAACGAACTGTCAGCTCACCGCCTCCCAGATGCGCGTCGAGCACCGTGCACCGCCGGAGTACGGACGCCAACCGAACCCTGCGCCGCAACCCGCCGGCGCTGATGATCAGGTCGTCGTCCGCCCGGCCCAATGTCAGCGATCCGGGGTCGAGCTGGGCCAACGTTAGCCGCATACGGTATATCGACCCAAGCCCCGTCCCGGATTCGAGCTCCACAATAGGACGCAACGGCCCTGGTGGCGCCGTTCCACGCCGAAGACGGGCGCTGTCGAGCAATCCGCCCAGCGCTTTGGGACCGATCGGCTCGCCCGCCAGGTGCGGGGTCATCACCAGCGCCACGTCGCCGATGGTGGCATCGAGCTCGCCGAGCACCGCCCGCTGCTCCGAGATGCGCTCGCCATACCAGTAGAACGCCGGGTGCTCGGGCAGATTGCGGTACTCGTAGGACTCGTCTTCCACCAGAACCTGATTGATGATCAGCTCCTCGACCCGCACACCCATCAGCGCCAACGAACCCAGCGTCCGGACCGCCTCGGCCGCCACCACTCGCTCGGGGGTCAACACCAGGTGCGCGCTGACCAGCTCGCCGTCGGTCAGCAGTGCGCTGAGCCCCTCGACGCTGACGCTGATGCGTTCGATCAGTTCCACCACCGCGGCCGACCGCGGGTCGTCGGCGGCGATGGACAGCCGGCGATGGCGCGGCCAGGCGCGCTCTACGTAAAGCCCGAACGTGGCGGGCAGGGTGAGCATCCGCAACGCGTCCGCGGTCGAGGCGCAGTCGACGACGACGCGATCCCATCGCCCGGAAGCCGCGAGCTCGCCCACAGCGTGCAGGCCAAGCACTTCCTGGATACCCGGTAACGCCGAGAGTTCTTCGGGGGCAATGCTGCTCAGCTCGGAGTCGGGAAACCGCCGATCCAATGCGGTGACCACCTCGTGCCACCGGGCCTCGAGCAGGGCCAGGGTGTCCAGCGCCATCGCGTCTAGCCGGCCGCCGCCCTTCTCGGCGTCATTGGCGAGCACCCGAACCGGTTCGCGCCGACCGCTCGGCGGCACGGGGATGCCCAGCACGTCACCCAGCGAGTGCGCCTGGTCGGTGGAGACCACCAGCACGCGCCGCCCCTCGATCGCATCACAGACCGCGCTGGCAGCGGCGAGGGTGGATTTTCCTACCCCGCCCTTACCAACGAAGAGACTGATCCGGGCCTTGGAAAGGGAAGGGGCGGGCACCCGGGATTCGCTGGACTCACTCAGCCTCGACTCGTTTCTTCAGATCCTTTAGAGCGGTGTCGGTCAGCCTGCGCTCGGCTTTGCGCTTGAGCAACCCGATCATCGGGATGGCCAGATCCACCGAGAGTTCGTAGGTGACATCGGTTCCAGAATCCTTGGCCGCCAACCGATATGACCCTTCAAGGGAACGCAGCAGCGAGCTGGAAACCAGGGTCCAGCTCAGCGAGTGGTGGTCGGCCGGCCATTGGTAGGACATGACCATGGTGTCTTTGATGACGCCGGCGTCCATCACGAATCGCACGGTTTTCGGGTAGCCGTCGTCGCCGCGCTCCTGCACTTCGGCTTCCTTGTACTCCGAGATCCACTCCGGGTACGAATCGATGTCGGCAATCACCTGCAGCACCGTGCCCGGATCTGCCTCGATGTGAATGGTCTGGGTCGTCTTCTCCGCCACCTGGCCGCTACCCTCTCTCCCGCAAGCGGGTTCACCCCCGGTCATCTCCGGGTAGCACCCTTTCTTCGGACCGAAACGGTACTCCCCGTGCGAACCGTGACCGCAGTCAAACTACCGGAGAAACACCGACCGGACGTGACCGTTCCAATGTCGTCTTGACCTCGAAAGCCATTTTCTTGCCCGCGACCCGGCGGCGGTGTGTCATTTTCGCCAGATTCAGCTTGGCCAGCTGCCAGGCCGCCACGCCGGTCGGTTCGGCGTGCAGGAAGTAGTGCAGCACCACCCCGTCCAGCGACGGCTCCAACCAGATCTCCATGGTGCCGGTCACCGCTCCGGTGACGGTCCAGCGAATTCCCTTTTCCGCCCGATCCTCCACGACCTGCAGCCGCAGATCGGGCCACCACCGCCGCCAGCTCGACTGGTCGGCGACCGCAGCGCCGACCAGCGCGCTGTCGGCAGCGACATAGGTCTGGTCCGCCACCTGGATGCTGTGCATCGTGTCAGCTTCACACATCAATATCCGTCGCACGCTGCGAGGCCACACCGGAGCCGAACTGCGCTGCGCGCGCCCGTCGCCGCAATCGCGATGCTGCTCAGCCGTCTGCCTCCGGGCTGCGCCGATCCCGCGATTAGTCTGGTGACAGCAAGTCGGCCACCAGTCACTAGATCAATCGAGGTCAAAAGAGTGCGTGAGTACAGCGTTCCTGCCCGCCTCCCCCTCGGCGGGCACGACAACATCGCGGCCATGGTCTTCGAGCACGAGCGCGACGACCCCAGCTTCGTCATCTATCAGCGGCAGATCGACGGGGTGTGGACCGACGTCACATGCGCCGAGGCCGCCGAGCAGATCCGTTCCGCGGCATTGGGTCTGATCTCGCTGGGCGTGCAAGCCGGTGACCGGGTCACCATTTTTTCGGCCACCCGCTACGAGTGGGCGATCCTCGACCTGGCCATCCTGTCCGTCGGCGCGGTCACCGTCCCGATCTACGAGACCTCGTCGGCAGAACAGGTGCGCTGGGTGCTGGAGAACTCGGAAGCCGTGGTGGTGTTCGCCGAAACCGACGCACACGCCGCGATGGTCACCGAGCTCACCGGCGAACTTCCGGCCCTGCGCCGGGTACTGCATATCGACGGTTCGGGCCCCAAGGCGCTCGACCAGCTCGTCGAGGCCGGCGCGTCGGTCGATCCGGACGAGCTGACCGCCCGGCTGGCAGCGTTGCAGCCCGAAGATCCCGCGACACTGATCTACACCTCGGGCACCACCGGACGCCCCAAAGGGTGCCAGCTCACGCATGCCAACCTGCTCTACGAGACCCGCGGAACCAAGGAGTGCCTCCCCACGCTGTTGAACGAAGGGCAGCGGCTGCTGATCTTCCTGCCACTGGCCCATGTGCTGGCCCGGTCGCTGACGCTGTCCGCGTTCGCCAACAAGGTCACCGTCGGCTTCACCAGCGACATCAAGAATCTGCTGCCGATGTTCGCGGTGTTCAAGCCGACGGTGGTGGTGTCGGTGCCCCGGGTGTTCGAGAAGGTCTACAACACGGCTGAGCAAAACGCCGCCGCCGACGGCAAGGGACCGATCTTCGCGAGGGCCGTGCAGACTGCGGTCGACTGGAGCGAGGCCCACGACCGTGGCGGGCCCGGGCTGCTGCTGCGCGCCAAGCATGCGTTGTTCGACCGGCTGGTCTACCACAAGCTGCGCGCGGCGCTGGGGGGCGACTGCCACGCGTCGGTCTCCGGCGGCGCACCGCTGGGCGCACGGCTGGGTCACTTCTACCGGGGTGTGGGCCTGACCATCCACGAGGGCTACGGCCTCACCGAGACCAGCTCGGCCATCACGGTCAACCAGGTCGGCAAGGTCAAAATCGGGACCGTCGGAACGTTGTTGCCGGGCAACAGCATGCGCATCGCCGACGACGGCGAGCTGTTGGTGCGCGGCGGCGTGGTGTTCAGCGGCTACTGGCGCAACGAGCAGGCCACCGGCGAGGCATTCGCTGACGGCTGGTTCAAAACCGGTGATCTGGGCGCGCTCGACGAGGACGGCTTCCTGAAGATCACCGGCCGTAAGAAGGAAATCATCGTCACCGCCGGTGGCAAGAACGTCGCGCCCGCCGTTCTGGAAGACCAACTGCGGGCGCACCCGCTGATCAGCCAGGCGTTGGTGGTCGGCGACGCCAAACCGTTTGTCGGCGCGTTGATCACGATCGACCCGGAGGCCTTCGAAGGCTGGAAGCAACGCAACAGCAAGCCCGCGGACTCATCCGTGGGAGATCTGGCCACCGACCCGGATCTGGTCGCCGAGGTGGACGCCGCGGTCAAGCAGGCCAACCTGTCGGTTTCGCACGCCGAGTCGATCCGCAAGTTCCGCATTCTGCCGGTCGACTTCACCGAGGACACCGGCGAGCTGACCCCGACGATGAAGGTCAAGCGCAACGTGGTGGCCGAGAAGTTCGCCTCCGATATCGAGGCGCTCTACGAGAAGGACTGACGGGCCGACGGCACGGAGTCAGGCCCGTGCGGCCCGCATCGTCGGCTCGCAGGGCCTGATTACTCGCCTCCTCAGCGGGCCGCCGTGCGGCCCGCATCGTCGGCTCGCAGAAGCTCGGCCAACCGGGCGGCCAGAACGTCCCACCGCCACTGCGAGGTCACCCAGTCGCGTCCGGCTGCGCCCATCGCGGCAGCCCGGTCGCGATCGGTCAGCAACTCGGTGACGGCGTCGCCCACCTTCGTTACCGAGCTTCCGTCGACGACGAGCCCGGTCTTGTTGTGCTGCACGGCTTCCGGGGCTCCGCCCGACTCGCCGGCAATCACCGGCACGCCGGTCGCCGAGGCCTCCAGAAAGACGATGCCCAGGCCCTCGACGTCTATGCCCGCGCCGCGGGTGCGGCACGGCATCGCGAACACGTCGGCCATTGCGTAGTGGGCGGGTAGCTCGGCGGACGGTACCCCGCCGGTGAATATCACGTGGTCGGCCACCCCGCAGTCCTGGGCCAGCTTGCGCAAGGTGTCGAGGTAGGGACCGCTGCCGACGATCACCAGGGCGGCGCCATCGATGCGCTGCCGGATCGACGGCAATGCCTTGATCAGGATGTCCTGTCCCTTGCGCGGCACCAGCCGGGACAGACAGACCACGGTGGGCCGCTCCCCCAGCCCGTAGCGGTTGCGCAACTCCTCACGACCGGCCGGGTCGGGACTGAATCGGTCGGTGTCGACCCCCGACGGCAGGTATTCCAGCGACGCCGCGGGCCCGAACGCCGTCGCGAACCGGGACCGGGTGTAGCGGCTGACGAACGTTACGACGTCGGTGTCGTCGCCGATGCGACGCAGCACCGAGCGCGCCACCGGAAGCATCGACCAGCCCACTTCATGGCCGTGTGTGCTGGCCAGCACTCGCGTCGCCCCGGCCTGTCGGGCGCGCGCCGCCAACAGCGCCAGTGGTGCGGCCGCGCCGAACCACACGGTGTCGACGCCGTGCTCGCCGATCAGCCGGCGCATCCGGGCATCGACCGTCGGCACGGGCAACATCAGCGTGCCCGGATGACGCACCACCTGATAGCCGGCCGCGCGAGCCGAGTCATCGAAGGCGTCGGCGCCCTTCCACTGCGGCGCGTACACCAGCACCGAATGCGACCCGGCGTCCACAAGTCGGCCGACGAACTCCCGCAGGTAGGACTGGATGCCGCCGCGCCGCGGCGGAAAGTCGTTGGTTACCAGCAGGACCCGGCTCACCTGCGTCAGGCTAGCGTGGCGACGATGCAGACCGCGCAGCGGTCTGAGGTGTGGGGGCACCCCCAGCCGCGACGCGGCTAGGGGGCGAGTCAGGCAATCAAGCCCCGCCGACCATCCATTGCTGCCAGCGCGCGAGCAGGCCCGCCGCATCGATGCCCAGTACGTCGCGGGCCGCGGCGAACGGGTCGGCGTGCGCAAGGCCGCAGACGGCGAGATAGTAGGCGCGCAACTTCGGCGTTCCGAAGGTATCGGCGACGAAGCGGGCGAACCACCATGCGCGGTCGTAGGCCAGCGAGCGCTGCAGTCCGGGGGTGTCCAGCTCGAAGTCCAGCGGCAACGACACCTTCTGGGAGCGCGCATCGACAGGCACCGGGGTATGGGGCCGGGCGACGAAATCGGCGACTCCTTCGGCCAGCCATCGCGGCGCGTCGAGTGCGGTGTCGGCGCGTGACGCATAATGAAAAAGCTCGTGCGTCAACACAATTCGCAATGCCGATACACTCATCGCCGCCGCGCCCGGCGCGAACACGATCCGCTGGCCGACCGCAACCCGGTGGGCGGGATCAACCTGGTCGACGACGGCCACCGCCGCGATATCCGCCCACTGGGACGGCGGTCCGCCGCCGGCGGCGGCGCGAAACTGGTCGTCGGAGTCGGCGACCACCACCGAGATATCGCGCGACCAATCGACCCCCCAGAAGGCCTCCACCTTGTCGACCGCGGTGCCGATCTCCGATGCGACCCGGCTCAGCAGGTGGTCGGCGGCCGGACCGCCGAGGCCGAGCAATCGCACCTCGCGGTCGCCCACGACCACGGGTGCCCGCGCGGGGATCGGGTGGCTACGAGTGGGCGCGACCAGCTGTGCGGGTCTTATCCGGCCATCACGCGCGCCGAACGGCATAGCCGCTGCCGCGGCGAACTCAACAACGAAAACCCAGGCCAGCAGAATCGGGAGCCACCGGCGCTGCCGACGGAATCGTCCGGGCTGAAAACGATCAGTAACGGCGGGCGTCGTAAATCGGGCCGGACGAGTTCATCGGCACCACCCGCACCGGCACGCCGTAGGTGGACGAATGGATCATCATGCCGTCACCGACATAGATGCCGGCGTGCGACGCGTCGGAATAGAAGGTCAAAACGTCGCCGGGTTGCAGCTCCGACAGCGAGACCGGCTGGCCGCCGTGCGCGAGCGCCTGGCTGGAGTGCGGCAACGAGACACCGGCCTGCTGGAAGGCCCACATCACCAACCCGGAGCAGTCGAACCCGCCAGGAGCGGCACCGCCCCACGTATAAGGCGTGCCCACCTGGGTCAGCGCCGCCTGGACGACGTTGCCGCGGTCACCGCCAGGGCCACCACCACCACCACCGGGAAGCATTTCAGGCATTCCGGGCAGTCCAGGCATTCCACCCGGAGGCGGAGCCTCACCCGGTGGTAGCGCACCAGGCGCCGGCGGGGCACCGGGCGGCAACGCGTCCGGTGCGGGCGCACCGGGCGCCGGAGCGGCTGCCGGGACCTGCCCGGGGTCGGCGAGCGCAGTGCGCTGCTGCGGCGACAAGGACACGTACTGCGACTTCACGACAGCGATCTGAACCTGCAGCTGGCTCTGCTTGGACTGCAGGCTGGCCCGCACCGCAGCGGCCTGCTCGGCCGCGCTCTTGGCGTCGGCGGCGGACTTCGCCGATGCCTGCTCAGCCTTGGCGGCCTGTTCTCCGGCTACCCGGAAACTCGCCATCTGCGTGGACATTTGAGTCGCCATCACGCGCTGGACGGCCATCTTGTCGATCAGCCCCTGCGGTGATTCCGCGGTCAGCATGGCTTCCATACCGTCGACGCGACCACCCATATAAGTCGCGGCGGCGAGTTTGTTGACGGCGTTCTGGAACGTGGCCAGACGAGCCTTCGTCCCATCCGCCGCGGCCTGGTCATCCGCGTGCTTCTTGTCGGCGGCCTGCTGGGCGGCGAGCTTCTGACCGAGGTCTAGCTGTGCGCTGTGCATCGCTTCGGTGGTCTGCTCGGCCTGCCGAGATAGCTCGCTGAGCTTTGCCAGCGCATCGTCGGCCGGATCGGCGACCACATTGGCCGCGCAGACGCCCGATAAAACCGCGAAGGCTGCCACCGCCCCGACTAGTGATCGCCTGATGACATGCGAGATCGAATGCACGGAGCCGAGACTCAAAGTATTGCTTCCTTAAACTGCCGTCGACGTTCGAGGTCGAACTGGGTTTAGGTCTCAAACAGGTTACGAAACGATATCGACGTTTGTCCAAACAAGATCGTTAAGAAAATGGAAAGATTTCTGTCATAAGTATGTGAACGAGACGGGCGTTCGCGAGCGGTCCAGGCGTTATGGCACTCAGCGCCATTATGCGACCCCTGACCCGCGGTTGCGATGAATCGGCACCAGGCGCAGGCGCGGCGCCAATCCGACCTCGGCGAGCACTTCGAGCGCGGCCCGCTCGTCCTGCAACAAAGTTTCCGGTACCCCGAGTAGCACGCTGATTACACAGTCCCGGCATCCCGGGCCCCGCGCCGCGCAGTCGTCACAGTCGATCACCACCGGTGCACCCGGTCCTGGCGCCACGACGCCTTTGCTGTCGGGTCCGCTGCTCTGGGCCATCGGGATCGGTCCTCTCGTCCGGCTGGGTCGTGCTGCGACAACGCTAACTGCGGGCACCGACATCTCTTGCCGAGCGCGTTTCGGCGTGGGAACCCCGCGGGTGTCGGTCCGGGTGCTTAACGTCACGCTCATGGGTGTGAACGGTGGGACTCAACTGAGTTTCGCCGACCTGGAATCCAGCGCGGAAACCCTGCTGCACGAGACCACCTTCGTCGTGGTCGACCTGGAGACGACCGGCGGACGCACCCGCAGTAGCGACGGAACACCCGCCGACACCATCACCGAAATCGGGGCGGTCAAGGTCCGCGGCGGGGTGGTGCTTGGCGAGTTCGGTACCCTGGTGGACCCGCAGCGCAGCATCCCGCCCCAGATCGTTGCGCTCACCGGCATCACGACGGCGATGGTGTACGACGCCCCGACCATTGACGCCGTGCTGCCGATGTTTTTGGAGTTCGCCGGCGATGCGGTTCTGGTCGCCCACAACGCGGGGTTCGACATCGGGTTTCTGCGGGCCGCCGCGCAGCGCTGCGAAATCCATTGGCCCCAACCGCAAGTGCTGTGCACGGTCCGGCTGGCGCGGCGGGTGTTGAGCCGCGAGGAGGCCCCCAGCGTGGCGTTGGCCGCACTGGCGCGCCTGTTCGCCGTGGCCACCCAACCCACCCACCGTGCCCTCGACGATGCCCGCGCCACCGTCGACGTGTTGCACGCCCTCATCGAGCGGGTGGGCAACCAGGGTGTGCACACTTATGCCGAGCTGCGCGCGTATCTACCGAATGTGACACCAACGCAGCGCCGCAAGCGCGTGCTCGCCGACGGCCTGCCACACCGGCCCGGCGTCTACCTGTTCCGCGGGCCCTCGGGCGAGGTGCTCTACGTCGGCACCAGCGTCGACCTGCGCCGCCGAGTGAGCCAGTACTTCACCGGCGCCGACCCCCGGGGCCGGATGAAGGAGATGGTCACGCTGGCCGGCGCGGTCGACCACGTCGAGTGCGCCCACGCGCTGGAGGCCGGCGTGCGGGAGCTGCGGTTGTTGGCCGCGCACGCGCCGCCGTACAACCGCCGGTCGAGGTTCCCGCAGCGCTGGTGGTGGGTGGCACTGAGCGACGAGGCATTCCCGCGGCTGTCGGTGGTGCGGGCCCCGCGACACGACCGCGCCATCGGGCCGTTTCGCTCCCG
This sequence comes from Mycobacterium sp., assembly GCA_035996225.1. Lineage (GTDB taxonomy): Bacteria > Actinomycetota > Actinomycetes > Mycobacteriales > Mycobacteriaceae > Mycobacterium. The sequence goes on from DASYJS010000362.1 coordinate 64,863, forward strand.
CACAGACGCCGCCGACACCGCGACGCTGCTGGCGCGATTCACCGGAATCCGAACGTGCACCACGCGACTCGGCCGTTCGGCCCGGCATGGACCCGCCTGCCCCGACGTCGAAGTGTCGCCCTGCCCCGCCGCCCGCGACGTGACCGCGGCGCACTACGCCGAGGCGACACACCGGGCCGCGGCCCTGATCGACGGCGTCGACAACAGCGCGCTGGACGCGGCCGTCCGTCAGATCACCGCGCTGGCGGAGCATCGCAACTACGAGAGTGCGGCGCGACTGCGCGACCGCGCCGCCACCGCCGTCGAGATCCTGTGGCGCGGTCAGCGGCTGCGGGCGCTGGCCGCGCTGTCCGAGCTGGTCGCCGCCGCACCCGACGGCGGTGGGGGCTACCACCTCGCCGTCATCCGCTGCGGCCAGCTCGCCGCGGCCGGCACCGCCAGGCGTGGGGTGCCGCCGATGCCGGTGGTCGACGCGATTCACGCTGGCGCACAAGCGATCCTGCCGACGGCCGCCCCGCTCGGCGGTGCGCTGGTCGAAGAGACCGCCCTGATCGCACGCTGGCTCCTTGCCCCGGGAGTGCGCATCGTGCGGGTCGCCGACGACGTCGGATGGGCCTCACCGCTGCGATCCGCCGGCACCTGGGCGGCGTGGGCGGCAGCGGCGCGCTCGGCGCGGCTGGCCTCGCAACAGGATCCGGCGCAGAGGGTGCGGGGACCGGACTCAGACCTGCTCGCTGAACCGCACCCAACGCGCGAGCAGCTGTTCGGCCGCTCCGGAGTCGATGGCCACGCCGGCGCGCGCCAATCCGTCCTCCCAGGCAGGCAGCCATTCAGCGCGGCTGGATAGGCCCGCGTGCGCGACGATCGCGCCTGCGGCGTTGAGCACGACGGCGTCGCGGATCGGGCCCTTGGCGCCACCCAGCACGGCTCGTACCTCCTCGGCATTGGCTTGCGCGTCGCCGCCCACCAGCTCGTTGAGGTCGGCGCGGGCGAACCCGAACCCTGCTGGATCGAATGTCAGCTTGTCCACCGTGCCCGCCTGCACGCGCCAGATCGTGCTCGTGGTGGTTGTGGTCAATTCGTCCAGGCCGTCGTCGCCGTGCACGACCAGCACGCTGGCGCGCCGCGCGGCGAACACCCCAGCCATCACCTCGGCGAGATTGGCGAACGCGCAGCCGATCAACCCGGCCCGCGGCTGAGCCGGATTAGTAAGCGGCCCAAGGAGATTGAAGACCGTCGGTATCCCGATCTCGCGGCGCACCGCTGACGCGTGGCGGTAGGAGGGATGGAACACCGGCGCGAAGCAGAACCCGATCCCAACTTCGGCCAGGCTGCGCGCGACCTGGTCTGGCCCGAGGTCGATGCGCACGCCGAGCGCCTCGAGCGTGTCGGCGCCGCCGGACAGCGAGGAGGCGGCGCGGTTGCCGTGTTTGACCACCGGCACCCCCGCGGCCGCGACCACGATCGCGGCCATCGTGGACAGGTTGACCGTGTTGACGCCGTCGCCGCCGGTACCGACGATGTCCACGGCGTCGTCGCGGATCGTGTCGGCAGGTATGCGGCGGGCATGGCTGAGCATCACGTCGGCCAGCTCGCTGACCTCGGCCGCGGTGGGCACCTTCATCTTCATCGCGACCGCAAAGGCGGCAATCTGGGCCGGCCGAGCGTTGCCGGTCATGATCTGGTCCATGGCCCAGGTGGCCTGGCCCCGCGCCAGGTTCTCCCCGTCGGTCAAACGGCCCAGGAGCTGCGGCCACGTCGGCGCCGCCCCGGTCACAGCCGCGGAAAACGCCCGGGGCGAAGGAGCCTCAGATGACAGAGCCACGCGCCGATGGTCCCACGAGGACCAACCCCCGCCCAACCGTAGTTCCGGGTCCTTAGGAAACCTGCGGCAAAGCCGCCGAAAACGACGCGCCCAATCGAATTTCCGCCCCGGGTAGAGTTCAACAACTACAAAGCGTCATACTTGCGGATGTGACGAGTGCTGTAGGGACCTCGGGGACTGCGATCACGTCTCGAGTGCATTCGCTGAATCGGCCCAATATGGTCAGTGTTGGCACCATAGTGTGGCTTTCCAGCGAACTCATGTTCTTTGCTGGCCTGTTCGCGTTCTATTTCACGGCGCGGGCGCAGGCCGGCGGGAACTGGCCGCCGCCGCCCACCGAGCTGAATCTGTACCAAGCCGTGCCCGTGACGTTGGTGTTGATCGCGTCTTCGTTCACCTGCCAGATGGGCGTGTTCGCCGCCGAGCGCGGCGACGTCTTCGGACTGCGCCGCTGGTACGTGGTGACCTTCGTGATGGGGCTGTTCTTCGTGCTCGGGCAGGCCTACGAGTACTTCCACCTGGCGACCCACGGGACGACCATCCACGGCAGCGCCTACGGCAGCGTGTTCTATCTGGCCACCGGGTTCCACGGGCTACACGTCACCGGTGGACTGATCGCCTTCATTTTCCTGCTGGCCCGTACCGGGATGAGCAAGTTCACCCCGGCGCAGGCGACGGCCAGCATCGTCGTCTCCTACTACTGGCATTTCGTCGACATCGTGTGGATCGCGCTGTTCACCGTGATCTATTTCATCCGATGAGCCGGCGCTAGATGAACAGGAGTGCTCGGTTGAAGAGTCTGGGATTCACCCGATCCCGCGGCCGTAAGCCGCAGAGTCAGCCCCGCAAACAGGCACTGCAAGAGCAGGGCGATCGGTCGCGGCGGCGTCTTCGCCGTCGGCTGTCGGGCGGCCTGCTGCTGATGATCGCGCTGACCATCTCCGGCGGGGTGGCCGCCGTGCTGACCCCCACTCCCCAGGTAGCCGTCGCCGATGAGTCGGGCGCGGCGCTGCTGCGCAACGGCAAGCAGCTGTTCGACACCTCCTGCGTGTCCTGCCACGGCGCCAACCTGCAAGGCGTGCCCGACCACGGGCCCAGCCTGATCGGCGTCGGCGACGCGGCCGTCTACTTCCAGGTGTCCACCGGCCGGATGCCGGCGATGCGCGGCGAGGCCCAGGCGCCGCGCAAGGCGCCGATCTTCGACGAGGCCCAGATCGACGCGATCGGGGCATACGTGCAGGCCAACGGTGGTGGCCCCACCGTGGTGCGCAACCCCGACGGCAGTCTCGCGATGCGGTCGCTGCGCGGCAGCGACCTGGGCCGCGGCGGCGACTTGTTCCGTCTCAACTGCGCCTCGTGCCACAACTTCACCGGTAAGGGCGGGGCACTGTCGTCGGGCAAGTTCGCGCCCGACCTGGGAGAGGCCAATGAGCAGCAGATCCTGACCGCGATGTTGACCGGCCCGCAGAACATGCCGAAGTTCGCCGACCGGCAGCTTTCCTTCGAGGCCAAGAAGGACATCATCGGCTACGTCAAGAGCGTCAACGAGGAGAAGTCCCCCGGGGGGTATGGCCTCGGCGGCTTCGGACCCGCGCCTGAGGGTATGGCGATGTGGATCATCGGGATGGTCGCCGCCATCGGGTTGGCACTGTGGATTGGGGCGCGAGCATGAGCGACGGCTCAGACACCGACAAAGGCACCGACACCGACAAAGGCACCGGGACACCCCGCGAGCCTGACGAGGCGGCACTGGCCGCGATGTCCAACCAGGAACTGCTCACCCTGGGCGGCAAGATCGACGGCGTCGAGACCGTCTTCAAGGACCCGCGCTGGCCCGTCGAGGGCACCAAGGCCGAGCAGCGCGCCGAGCGCGGTGTTGCCCTTTGGCTTTTGCTGGGTGGTGGTTTCGGGCTGGCGCTGCTGCTGGTTTTCTTGTTCTGGCCGTGGGAGTACAAGTCGAACGAAGACGCGGGCAGCTTCCTGTACTCGCTGACCACCCCGCTGTACGGCCTGACCTTCGGGCTGTCCGTCCTGTCGATCGCTATCGGCGCGGTCCTCTACCAGAAACGGTTTATCCCGGAAGAGATTTCGATTCAGGACCGCCACGACGGCGCCTCCCGCGACATCGACCGCAAGACGGTCGTGGCAAACCTGACTGATGCGCTTGAGACTTCGACGATCAAGCGCCGCAAGCTGGTGGGAGCGTCGTTGGGGCTGGGCCTGGGCGCGTTCGGTCTCGGCACCCTGGTGGCGTTTGCCGGCGGCCTGATCAAGAACCCGTGGAAGCCGGTCGTGCCCACCGCCGACGGCATGAAAGCGGTGTTGTGGACGTCGGGCTGGACCCCGCGCTTTCACGGCGAGACGATCTTCCTGGCGCGCTCGACGGGGTCAACCACCAGTGCGCCGTTCGTCAAACTGCGCCCCGAAGACATGGACGCCGGCGGGATGGAGACGGTGTTCCCGTGGCGGGAGTCCGACGGCGACGGCACCACGATGGAATCGCACGAAAAGCTGATCACCATCAAGATGGGCGTGCGCAACCCGGTGATGCTGATCCGCATCCGGCCCACCGACATGCCGCGGATGGTCAAGCGCCAGGGCCAGGAGAGCTTCAACTTCGGCGAGTTCTTCGCCTATACAAAGGTCTGCTCGCATCTGGGTTGCCCGTCATCGCTGTACGAGCAGCAGTCCTACCGAATCCTGTGCCCTTGTCACCAGTCGCAGTTCGACGCATTGCATTTCGCGAAGCCGATCTTCGGTCCGGCTGCCCGCGCGTTGGCGCAACTGCCCATCACCATCGACTCGAACGGGTATCTGGTTGCCAACGGTGACTTCATCGAGCCCGTCGGACCGGCATTCTGGGAGAGGACGACAACATGAGTCCGAAACTGAGTCCCCCGAAGATCGGTGACGTCCTGGCCAAACAGGGCGAGGACATCGACACCCGGTATCACCCCTCGGCGGCAGTTCGCAGACAGCTCAACAAGGTTTTCCCGACGCACTGGTCGTTCCTGCTCGGTGAGATCGCGATGTACAGCTTCATCGTGCTGCTGCTCACCGGCGTGTGGCTGACGCTGTTCTTCGACCCGTCGATGGTCGACGTCACCTACAACGGCGTCTACCAGCCGCTGCGCGGCGTCGAGATGTCGCGCGCCTATCAAACGGCGCTCGACATCTCCTTCGAGATCCGCGGCGGCCTGTTCGTCCGGCAGGTCCACCACTGGGCCGCGCTGATGTTCTCCGCGTCGATCATGGTGCACCTGGCGCGCATCTTCTTCACCGGCGCCTTCCGGCGCCCGCGCGAGGCCAACTGGGTCATCGGTTCGCTGCTGTTGATCCTGTCCATGTTCGAGGGCTACTTCGGTTACTCGTTGCCCGACGACCTGCTGTCCGGTATCGGGCTGCGAGCGGCGCTCTCGTCGATCACGCTGGGTATGCCGGTGATCGGAACCTGGTTGCACTGGGCGCTGTTCGGCGGTGACTTCCCCGGCACCATCCTGATCCCCCGCCTCTACGCGTTGCACATCCTGTTGCTTCCGGGCATCATCCTGGCCCTGATCGGGCTGCACCTGGGGTTCGTCTGGTTCCAGAAGCACACCCAGTTCCCCGGCCCCGGCCGTACCGAGCACAACGTCGTCGGCGTGCGGGTGATGCCGATCTTCGCGGTCAAATCCGGCGCATTCTTTGCCGCCATCGTGGGCGTGCTCGGCCTGATGGGCGGCCTGCTGCAGATCAACCCGATCTGGAACCTGGGTCCCTACAAGCCATCTCAGGTGTCGGCCGGATCGCAGCCCGACTTCTACATGATGTGGACCGAGGGCCTGGCTCGTATCTGGCCGCCATGGGAGTTCTACTTCTGGCACCACACCGTTCCGGCTGCGGTCTGGGTTGCGCTGATCATGGGTGGGGTTTTCATCCTGCTGATCGTCTACCCATTCCTGGAGAAGCGGTTCACCGGCGACTACGCGCACCACAACCTGCTGCAGCGGCCGCGGGATGTCCCGGTTCGCACCTCGATCGGCGCGATGGCGATTTCCTTCTACATGCTGCTCACCCTGGCGGCGATGAACGACATCATCGCGTTCACGTTCCACATCTCGCTGAACGCGACGACGTGGATCGGGCGCATCGGAATGGTGATCCTGCCGCCGTTCGTCTACTTCATCACCTATCGGTGGTGCGTTGGACTGCAACGCAGCGACCGCGAGCTCCTCGAGCATGGCGTCGAGACCGGAATCATCAAGCGGCTGCCGCACGGTGCCTACATCGAGCTGCACCAGCCGCTGGGTCCGGTCGACGATCATGGCCACCCGCTAGCGCTGGAGTACCAGGGCGCGCCGGTGCCCAACAAGATGAACAAACTGGGGTTGGCCGGCTCGCCCGGTAGCGGCAGCTTCTTGTCCGCCGACCCGGTGTCTGAGGATGCGGCGCTGCGCGAGGCGGCCCACGCCGCCGAGCATCGTGCCCTGACCGCGTTGCGCGACCGCCAAGACACCACCAACGGATCCGCGAACGGCGAGCACTAGCCCCTGGCGCCGCGTCGTCGCCGTGTGGGTGGCTAGGGGCAGCTGAGGGCGCGTTGCTGGTGGGCGGCCCGCAGGATTGAGCCAGCGGTCACGAATGCGGGCTTCTCGCGGTCGGCGGTGGCGACCGGCAGGTTGGCGGCGCAGCGCATCACCATCAGGGCGAGCGCGCTGTAGGTCGCATACGGGATGATCAGCAGGTTGGCGCAACCGGTTTCGCCGCTGATGGTCATTACGTGCTGACGTTTGTGTTCCCATCCCGGCCAGTTGAAGTCGGGTGGTCGTTGCAGCGGTTGCCAGTTGACGTTGATGGATGTGATGTCTCCCAGCATGGGAGTCAGGACCCCGACAACGTCAGACAATTCATTGGTGATGCGGTCTGCACGTGGCCACCAGGCGCCGTCGATGTCGCGGCCGAGCTCACGGGCCACCGATAGCCGGACGGGATTGGCTCGGCCTCGACCGCCGAAGGGGCGTGTCATCGCAGACGTCGCTGCGGGCGGTGAGAGGGGCCGCCGATGCTGGCTCGCTGGCCCGCGTTAGTTCGGGCTGCACAATCCACGGGCGGTTCCCTTCACTGTCGGCATCGCCCGCACGGGTGTGGGGCAGCGGAGTAGGTCATCCGCGCCCATGCGGTGTACCACCGCTGACAACGAAAACAACTCACGCCTGACGCTACGCCACAGGTAGGCGCTTACCGATCTCCCCTGTCGGTTAGGGACGCGGATCGCCGAATCGCAAGTAGGCTGGGGGCAACGGAAGTAGGGATGGATAGTCCATGGCAATACAGAACTGGAACGAAGCACCCGGGATTCATCCCGAACAGATTCGGGTCGGTGACATCATCGGCACGGCGCAACCCACCCTGCTGCGCTACACGGTCAAGATGATCGGCGGGCCGCAGAGAAGTCCACGGCAGTGGACATTTTTCTGCCGTGACGACGGGGGTCTGCAGTACACCAGCACGTTCGGGGAGGACGAGTTGGTGCGCAGGTACGCCAAAGCATCGTGAACACGGCCGCGCGCGGGTGGGTGTCGACTAGTTGGCGGCAACCACTCGGCGCAGCTGTCGAATGAACAGCCACTCGGCCGCCGGCATCGCCGCGGTGATGACCCCAGCCAGTCCGTAGCCGACCCACGACGGGCCGTCGTGCCCCACGGCCATCGAGTAGGTGGCCGCGGCAACCGCAATCAGCGCGGCGCCCATCGTGGCGGCCAAGACGACGGTGCCGCGCAGCCAGACCCGGTCCACGGCCTCGCCGGACCACTCCCCGGCCAGCCCGCCCACCGGCCCCCGCTGCTGGCGTAGCCGCTCAACCACCTTGCGCGCGGCGGGCGGCCTGCTCGCCGGGCGACCCTGCAAAGCCGGCGACCGAACGATCGGCGGCTCGGCCTTGGTCATCCTGCGTGCCCGCAACAGCACCGGGACCGCCCCGGCGATGATCAACGCGGAAATAACGATGACGGCATACAACACCCACGGCGTGCCGTGCGTATTGCTGGACGCGCCGTGAAAACCCCGGCCCAGATCGGCCAGCGCGACGGCAGCAGCCACGCTGACGCCCAACAACAGCAGCCAGATCGCGGCGCACGCCCCCAGCAGGATCCGATCGATGACGTCCGGCGGAATGGTGTCGGACCCGCGCCGGTACGCGGAATACCTGCTGACCATCAGCAGCTCGTCTGCGGTGAGTCGGTGTTGTTCGATGAAAGCACCGACCCGTCGCTGGTGGTGATCGAGCAATTGAGCCTGCTGAGCCGGAAAAGGCTGGACGCCTGGACGGAGCCGACGTCGGATTGCGAGATCGGTGTGACCGTCATCGACCATGGGATGTACACGTTGTGCTGTGTACGTGACCGGCCGGAGGCGTCTACGTAGGTCACCGAGATGATGTCGCCGGGTGCTTTGGTCCCGGTCACCGAATAAGTGACCTGCCGTGGACCGGCCGGCGTCGTCGGCGGCGGAGGCGGAGGCGGGGCCGCGGTTGCCGACGTTGAGGGCGGCGGCGGCGCGGTGGAGGTCGCCGGCGGGGGTGGCGGCGGCGGCGGGGGCGGTGGCGTCACCGTCACAGTCTGGGTCTCCGTAGCTGTCGGGATC
>DASYJS010000363.1:0-36125 GCA_035996225.1 Mycobacterium sp.
CTTGGTCGCCGGCGAGGAAAGGGGCGGCCATATCGCCCCCGCGGCCGAAGCTGGGCTGGAATTCCTTGAGCGTGAGGAAGATTTCTTGGTCGTAGGCCCCGGGGTTCTGCGTGGGTTCGATGTAGACGGGGCCGACCTGGCCGCTGTATTGGCCCCGGGACAAGTCGGCGCGTGGGACGAGATGGGTGTGATAGAAGCGGAATCCTGGCGGGCCCGGCACGAACGAGATGCGTCGCATGCCGTGGGCGGGGATATAGGGGGTGCCTTCTTCGGCGGCGCCGTCGACCTCGACTGGCAACTGTTGGCCGTGCCAGTGCAGTTGTTCGGGGGTGTCGGTGTCGTTGTAGATATCAACCCAAGCGGTTTGACCCTGTTTGAACCGCAGCAGCGGACCGGGAAACTGTCCGTTGTAGGTGGTGGTCGATACCACCCGATCCGGGGCCAACTCGACGGTGCCGGTGCCGATGTGCACCGTGTAGTCGGGTTTGCCGCCTGGCGGCGAGGGCCGCGGGGGCCCAGAACAGGCCGTGGCGGCGCTGTCGACACCAGCGGCGCCCGCTGCTACGGCGAGCCCGCTGCATGTGAGGAATTCTCGCCGGTCGAGCGGCATCGAGGAGCCCTTCTGCGGCTTATCGGTTGACCGGGTCGAACAATTCGATGAGATTGCCTACGGGGTCGTGCAACAGGATCTGCTGTCCGGCCCGCCCCACGATGATGCTGTTGCGGAAACTCAGGCCCGCCATACGGACCCGCGCCACCTCGGCGGTGATGTCGTCAACGATGAGGTGGATGCGGTCCCAACCACCCGGCATCAGCGGGGACAATTCAGGGATGGGGCGCGTGCCTGAGCCGGTGGGCCCGGACAGCAGCAGCCGCCGCGGGCTGCGCGTAACCTTCCGGAAAGCGGGTGCGGCGCAGTGGCCGAGGGTGAATCCGAGACAGCTGGTGTAGAAGTCGACAGCGCGGTCCACATCATCAACGAGGTAGCGCTCACTGGCCAGTTGCGTCGATGCGATCGTCATGATCATCCCTCGTCCGCATGGTTCGCCAGAACGGGCAGCAGAAATCCGATACGTGTGTCCAGTTCGGTTGCCACCCTGAGGAATTGACGATAGCTGGCCCGGTTGCTGCCGGCAGCGGCCGCCGGGTCGGGCAGGCTCCAGTGCATCGCGGTAGCGCTGTGATCGTCGCGCGGGAACTCGCGCACTTTGTCGCACAACGTGATCACGTAATCGAAGCGGCGTCGCGCGACCGCGGTCAGGGGTTTGGGCCGCCGGTGGCTGAGGTCGATGTCGTACTCCTCGGTCATGACGCGCACGGCGTTGGGGTGCAGGCGCGGCTTGGGATGGCTGCCCGCGCTTGCGACACCGACGCGGCCGCGGCTGCGGTGTCGCAGCAGGGCCTCGGCCATCGGCGAGCGCGCGCTGTTGCCGGTGCACAAGAACAACACCGAGCTGCCCGACGTGCGCCCGGCCATGGCTGTGGGTGCCAGTGCTGGATGCAGGGCGGTCGCGGCTTCGCCGAACGCGGCCGCGCACTGCACCAGGTCGAGGTGGTAGTAGCTGTCGCGACCGTCCAAGCTGCTGCGGCGGGCGGTGACAAGCCCGGCCACGCGCAGCAGCCCCAGGTGATAGGAGACCAAATTTTGCGGCGCATCAACAGCAACCACCAGTTCCCGGACCCGGCGGTCACCGCAGGCGAGCTCGGTCAAAAGCGCCCAGCGCAGCGGATGGGATGCCATCCGCATCAGCAGCGGAACCGGCAATCGATCGCTCGTCGCCACCCCAGCACGATACATCAAACGTGTTTGATCGGTTTTGTGCTTTCGTCTTATCAACCGAACGCGTCCAGCCTCGATCCCCAGCCGGCCGCGGCCGGGCCGAAATTGGTGACGGCGAGCTAGCCAGCCGGGGCCAAGTAGTTGATCACACACAGTCCTGGCCTTGCCTGGCTGTCGTTGGCACCTCTGCCTGCTACATAGCATGCAACCCAGCAATTTCGGCGATTGCGATGCTGAAGAGCGTTCCTCGCTGATCACCAACCACGGGGTATAACCAACAGGACATCCACCCGTCTCGCCAGCAAGCAAAGCCTCACCAAAGATGCAGGTTAAGCGGCCTCGCGGCTCGACGGCTTCCGCTCTCAGCGGCGTTATGATGGCGACCGCCGCCTGCTGCCAAGGAGTTCCATGAATGTTGTCGGTGGTCTGCCGGCCCATGTCCTGCTCGTGCACTTCTTGGTGGTACTCGTACCACTAACTGCTCTGCTTGAGATCGCTTGCGCGCTGTGGCCCGCCGCTCGCCGGGGACACCTAGTGTGGCTCACGCTGCTGCTGGCTATCGCCGTCACGGTGTTGACGCCAATCACCACGAACGCCGGGGGGTGGCTGTACGGCCTGAGACGCAACCCCGGTCCGATCTTGCGCGAGCACGCCGACCGGGGCGCGACGATGATTTATTTCTCTGTTGCTCTACTGGTCGTCGCCATTGCACTTGTGGCGCTGCATTTTGCCGAACGCCGAAGCGACAAACCTCGGCTGGTAGCTAAATCCGTCGTCGCGGTGGCGGTACTGGCCGTTGGAGTGTCGTCGATGATTCAGATCTACCGCATCGGTGATGCCGGCGCCCAATCGGTGTGGGGCAACGAGATCGCACATCTGAAACAAGCCAACGGAACCTAGCAACCGCCACTGGCGAGAGAACGCGGGCGCCGGGATGTCGGCCTTGCCTCGGTGAGGCCGCGGCCAGGTCAGCACCGGAAATGCCCTGGGCCGCTGCCACAATCTGATCCAGCTAATGCGCGGGAGGCGGTTCGCGGTCGGCTGAGCCGGGCCGCCGGCGTCTCGGCGGTTTCGCCAGGTGAGGCGGGGTTTTCAGCTCACAGCTGCTACATAAGTAGCGCATAGCCGTAACTATTGTTTACCCCCGCATCATGTGTCTCATGAGTGAAACTTCTGAAACCCCCACTGTGCGGTCCTCGACCGCAACTTCGCCGGCGCCGGTAGCAACAGAACCAGCGCCATACCGGGCCCCCAAGGTCTTCCAATTGGCCGCTTGGGTTGCCATCTTCGCCGGGACCGTGTTCATCATCGCGGTCATCTTCTTCACCGGGTTCATGCTCGGCAAGTCCGGCGGCCACCACCACGGCCACCACCACAAGCACCACTCGATGGTGCATCCGCACCGATTCGGTGGTCCGGGTGGTCCGGGCGGTCCGGGTTGGCCCGGGGCGAACCAACCGGGTGCACCCGCTTCGGTGGCTCCTAGCGCCCCGGGGCCCAGCCAGATTCCGTCATCGGTCGCTCCGTCCCGCACGCCGTAGGCGCGAGGCGAGAGACCTCAACCATTCAGATGGTCACGGGGTAATAGGAGGACCCGGGGGGCCACTTAAATCAACATGCAGTAGCCCGGCGCTCACCAGAGCGCCGGGCTACGAGTGGTTCAGCGATACCGGCACTTAGATCGCGTTTGGATGAATTCACAGCAACTTTGTTGATGGAATCTGTTGCAGCAGTTGCATTCAGGGGCAGTATTCAAGACATGAGTGAAACACCTGAACGCGCAATACAGCCGACGCACGTCGACCCGGCTCCGCCGCCGCCGGCGCGGGTCAAGCCGCCCAAGCTCTATGCGGCCGCCGCGTGGGTGGTGATTGTCGCAGGGATCGTTTTCATCCTGTCGGTCGTCTTTTTCTCCGGCGCCATGATCTTCGGATATCACGACCACCACTGCCACCATCACCACGGCATGATGTTCAAGCCCGGCGGCCCCGGCGGTCCCGGCGGCCCCGGCGGCCCAGGCGGCCCGGGACCCTGGCAGTACGGCGGACCGGGTGGCCCTGGCATGGCGCCTTCCTACCCCGGCGGTCCGTACGGTCCCGGCCCGGCTGCCGGTCCGTTCGGTCCGGGTGGTCCCGGTGGCCCCATCGCCGGCCCGAGTGGCCCGAGTGGCCCGAGTGGCCCGGGTGTGCCCGCGGCTCCCAGCCCGCCTCCGCGCCCCTAGCGCCTAAAGCACGCCCGCAAACGTGCGGCGCGACGAACGGCCCGGCGCCCCACCGCGGGGTACCGGGCTGTGCGTTTTTCGTACCTGAAAGCCCTTGAACGGATTCGCATTCACGCTGTGTGGGTACACGTCGCACTGCCCTCGGATTAAGTCAGCCCAGGTAACGAGGAGAGTCTGAGATGACGGAGCGCTTCACCACTACAGATGCCGGCATCGCTGCACCCAGCGATGACCAATCGTTGACGGTCGGTCCCGACGGACCGATCCTGCTGCAGGACCATTACCTGATCGAGCAGATGGCCCAATTCAACCGGGAGCGCATTCCGGAACGCCAACCGCACGCGAAGGGTGGTGGGGCCTTCGGTCATTTTGAAGTGACAAACGACGTCAGCAAGTACACCAGGGCCGCGGTGTTTGCGCCCGGAACCAAAACCGAAATGCTGGCCAGATTTTCGACCGTGGCCGGCGAGCGGGGCAGCCCAGACACCTGGCGGGACCCGCGTGGATTCGCGCTGAAGTTCTACACCAGCGAAGGCAACTTCGACATGGTCGGCAACAACACGCCGGTCTTCTTCATGCGCGACCCGCTGAAGTTCCAGCACTTCATCCGCTCCCAGAAGCGCCTGCAGGCAAGCAACGTACGCGACCACAATATGCAGTGGGACTTCTGGAGCCTGTCGCCGGAGTCCGCGCACCAGGTGACTTGGCTGATGGGTGACCGGGGGATTCCCAAGAGCTGGCGGCAGATGAACGGCTACAGCAGCCACACCTACAGCTGGATCAACGCCGCCGACGAGATCTTCTGGGTCAAGTATCACTTCATCACCGATCAGGGCGTCGACTTCCTGACCCAGGAGGATGCCGACCAATTGGCCGGGGAGGACGGCGATTACCACCAGCGCGACCTCTACGAGGCGCTCGAGGGCGGCGACTTCCCGAGTTGGACGCTCAAGATGCAGATCATGCCGTTCGAGGAGGCCAAGACCTACCGATTCAACCCGTTCGATCTGACCAAAGTCTGGCCGCACAGCGACTATCCGTTGATCGACGTCGGCACGATGACGTTGGACCGCAACGTCACCGACTACCACACCGAGATCGAACAGGCCGCCTTCGAGCCGAACAACATCGTGCCGGGCACCGGCCTGAGCCCGGACAAGATGCTGCTCGCGCGCGGCTTCTCCTATGCCGACGCGCATCGGGCGCGGCTGGGCACCAACTACAAGCACATCCCGGTCAACACCCCGAAGGTGGAGGTCAACAGCTACTCCAAAGACGGCGCGATGCGGATGAAGAATGTGTCGGATCCGGTTTATGCGCCCAACTCCTACGGTGGTCCGCAGGCCGACCCGGCGCGCGCCGCTGAGGTGCGCTGGCATGCCGACGGCCAGATGAGCCGTGCGGCCTACACGCTGCACGCCGAGGACGACGACTGGGGCCAGCCGGGCACCATGGTCCGTGAGGTTCTCGACGACGCGGCCCGGGAACGCCTGGCCCACAACATCATTGGACACGTCTCCAAGGGCGTCACAGAGCCGGTGTTGTCGCGGGTCTTCGAGTACTGGCACAACGTCGACCCCGATCTCGGCAAGAAGGTCGAGGAGGGCGTTCGCGCCAACCTGGGTCAGTAGAGCCGACTTGAGCCGGTAAGCGCATCGAACGTCGAGTTGTTGTGCGGATTTCGCAGTATTCGGCCCGACAACTCGACGTTCGCGGTGAGCGGTCGCCCTGGCATGATCGAGATCCATGATGCGAATCTCCGCCGTGGCGGTAAGCGTCGGACTCGCCTGCGGGGCGGGCTGGACCATCCCGAGTGCGTCCGCCCACCCCTCGGAGCCCGGGGTGGTGTCCTACGCAGTTCTCGGCAAAGGGTCGGTCGGCAATATCGTGGGCGGACCGATGGGGTCGGAGTCGGTATTCACCGAACCGGTCCAGGGCTTCTTCGTCGACCTTCCCGACTGCAACAACTGGGCTGACATCGGGCTACCCGAGGTGTACAACGACCCCGATCTGGCGTCCTTCAACGGGGCCACCGCGCAGACATCGGCCAACGATCAGACGCATTTCGTCAAGCAGGCGGTCGGCGTATTCGCCACCAACGACGCCGCGGGCCGCGCTTTCCACCGGGTGGTGGACCGAACCGCGGGCTGCTCGGGGCAGACCACCGCGATGCACCTGGATAACGGGCAGACGCAAGTGTGGTCATTTGCTGGCGGCCCAGCGACCGCGACGGACGCGAACTGGACCAAGCAAGAAGCGGGCACCGATCGCCGCTGCTTCAATCAAACCCGGTTGCGCGAAAACGTGTTGCTGCAGGCGAAGGTTTGTCAGTCTGGCAACGCGGGACCCGCGGTCAATGTGCTGGCCGGGGCGATGCAAAACGCGCTGGGGCAGTAGTGGTGAAAACCTGCGGAAACGGGAATATGTCGGGGCGATCTGGATGATGAAGTGACGGCGGCTATCGTTCGGTAGCTGCCCAATATGGCGCTCGGCGACGCGAGGTCGGGCCCGGAGGGATCGTGATATGACGCTCGCCGCCATCACCGCCGCGGCCTCGCAGCTAGACGCCGCCCGCCCGGCCGACTCCGAGGTGACCAGTACCGAGGAAGCCGCCCAGTACATCGCCGACGGGTGTTTGATCGACGGTCCGCTCGGGCGCGTCGGCCTGGAGATGGAGGCGCACTGCTTCGACCCGGTCGACCCGTATCGCAGGCCTAGCTGGGACGAAATCACCGAGGTCCTCGAGCAGCTGCCCCCACTGCCCGGCGGCAGTGCGGTCACCGTTGAGCCCGGAGGCGCCGTTGAACTCTCCGGCCTGCCCGAGGACGGCGCGGCTGCGGCCATCGGCGCGATGAACAACGACCAGGGCGTGCTGCGGAAGGCCTTCGCCAACGCCGGGCTGGGATTGGTTTTCCTGGGCGCCGACCCGCTGCGGGCACCCAAGCGCGTCAACCCGGGCGCGCGCTATCGCGCGATGGAAGAGTTCTTCGCCGCCAGCCACTGCGACGAGGCGGGTGCGGCGATGATGACGTCGACCGCCTCGGTTCAGGTCAACGTGGATGCGGGACCGCGGGCCGGATGGGCGGGCCGGGTCCGGCTGGCTCACGCGCTGGGCCCCACGATGATCGCGATCACGGCCAATTCCCCGATGCTGGGCGGCGAATTCTCCGGTTGGGTGTCCACCCGACAATGGGTGTGGGGCCAGATGGACTCGGCGCGCTGCGGGCCGATCCTGGGGGCCAGCGGTGACGACCCCGGCATCGAGTGGGCGCGCTACGCGCTCAAGGCGCCGGTGATGATGGTGCACAACCCCGAGGCCGTCGCGCTCACCCATTACGTATCCTTCGCCGATTGGGCCGACGGTTCGGCACTGCTCTGCGACCGCCGTCCCACCCTCGCCGATCTCGACTATCACCTGACTACGCTGTTCCCGCCGGTACGCCCTAGGCAATGGCTGGAAATCCGCTACCTCGACAGCGCACCGGACGAGTACTGGCCCGCTATCGCCTTCATGCTGGTCGCCCTGCTCGACGACCCGGTCGCTGCCGACGCCGCCACGGCGGCCGTCGAGCCGGTGGCCACCGCCTGGGACAACGCCGCCCGGCTCGGCCTCGGTGACCGGCGCTTGCACGAGGCCGCCACCTCCTGCGTGGCCATTGCGGCCGAGAAGACGCCGCCCGAACTCACCGACGCGATGGAGCGGCTCATCCGCAGTGTCGAACGGGGCCGATGTCCCGGCGACGACTTTTCCGATCAGGTAATCGACCACGGCATCGCGGCTACGGTGTCGCAGTTGGCACAAGGGGGCCTGTGACACCGCGGGAACGGATAGCCGACGATCTGGAGCGCGCGCGGACGCGGACGCTGCGGCTGGTCGACTTCGATGACGCCGAACTCCGTCGTCAGTACGACCCGTTGATGAGCCCGCTGGTGTGGGACCTCGCGCACATCGGTCAGCAGGAAGAGCTGTGGCTGCTGCGCGGCGGCGACCCGAATCGCCCAGGAATGCTGGATCCGTCGGTCGAAAGTCTTTACGACGCGTTCGAACACTCCCGCGCCAGTCGCGTCGATTTGCCGCTGCTCTCCCCCGAGCAGGCCCGAACATATTGCCGCACAGTGCGTTCCGCTGCATTGGATGCGCTGGACGCATTGCCCGACGATCCCACCGGAGACCGTGCCGCCTTCGTCTACGGGCTGGTGGTCAGCCACGAAAACCAGCACAACGAAACCATGCTGCAAGCATTGAACCTGCGCACCGGCGCCGCGCTGCTGCGTGACCCCACCAACTTGCCCGCCGGCCGGCCGGGCCTGGCCGGAACGTCGGCGCTGGTGCCCGGCGGCCCGTTCGTGCTGGGCGTGGACGCCACCAGCGAACCGTTCTCGTTGGACAATGAGCGCCCCGCCCACGTCGTCGACGTGCCGGCGTTCCGGATCGGCCGGGTCCCGGTCACCAACGGTGAATGGCAACAGTTCATCGACGACGGCGGCTACCACGAGGCGCGCTGGTGGTCCCCGCGCGGCTGGGAGCATCGCCAGAGCGCGGGCCTTGAGGCGCCGCAATTCTGGGGTTCCGACGGGCGCACGCGCTCCCGCTTCGGCTACATCGAAGAAATTCCGGCCGACGAGCCGGTGCAGCATGTCACCTACTTCGAGGCCGAGGCGTACGCCGCGTGGGCCGGTGCGCGGCTGCCCACCGAAATGGAATGGGAGAAGGCCTGTACCTGGGACCCGGGGAGCAACACCCGGCGCCGCTACCCGTGGGGGGCGCAAGATCCCTCGGACGACTTCGCGAACCTGGGCGGCACGGCACTGCGTCCGGCACCCGTCGGCGCATACCCGGCCGGCGCGTCGGCTTACGGCGTCGAGCAGCTGCTGGGCGACGTCTGGGAGTGGACCACCTCGCCGCTGCGGCCGTGGCCCGGTTTCGTGCCGATGATCTACGAGCGTTACTCCGAGCCATTTTTCGACGGCGATTACCGGGTGCTGCGCGGCGGATCCTGGGCGGTGGAATCGGCCATCCTGCGGCCGAGTTTCCGCAACTGGGACCACCCAATCCGTCGACAGATCTTCTCCGGTGTCCGCCTGGCCTGGGACGTCCCCGACGATGAGGACTCCGCCTGATGTGCCGTCACCTCGGCTGGCTTGGGGCCGACGTCAGCGTCTCCTCGCTGATGCTGGATCCGCCCTCCGGCCTTCGCGTGCAGTCATACGCTCCGCGCCGCCAGAAGCACGGCCTGATGAACGCCGACGGTTGGGGTGTCGGGTTTTTCGATAGTTCTCTGGAAGGCGAAGTGCCCCGGCGCTGGCGCAGCGCGGCGCCGCTGTGGGGTGACACGTCATTCGAATCGGTCGCGCCCGCGCTGCGCAGCCGCTGCGTGGTGGCCGCGGTGCGATCGGCGACCGTCGGCATGCCGATCGAAATCAGCGCGACCGCGCCGTTCACTGACGGGCATTGGCTGCTGTCGCACAACGGCGTCGTCGATCGCAGTGTGCTGCCATTGACGGCAACGGCTGAATCGGTCTGTGACAGTGCGATGTTGGCGGCCGCCATCTTCGCGCTAGGGCTTGACGTGCTCGGCGAGACCATCGCGCAGATCGGGTCGCTCGACCCGACCGCACGGCTTAATATGTTGGCCGCCAATGGTTCTCGCATGCTGGCCACCGCGTGGGGTGACACTTTGTCCATCCTGCGCCGCGATGACGGTGTAGTGCTGGCCAGTGAGCCCTATGACGACGACCTCGAGTGGGAGGAAGTGCCCGACCGCCACCTCGTCGAGGTCACCGCGCAAGGCGTAACGATGACCCCGCTGGCCGAGCCGAAAGGATCTTGATGACACTGTCGCTGTCCAACCATCTCGCCGCCGACTCGGCGTACCACGCGTTGCGCCGTGATGTGTTCGACGGTCTGCAGAGCACACCGAAAGCCCTGCCGCCCAAGTGGTTTTACGATTCCGTGGGCAGTGAGCTCTTCGACCAGATCACCCGGTTGCCGGAGTACTACCCGACGCGGGCCGAGGCGGAGATCCTGCGCGCCCGGTCGGCCGCAATCGCCGCCGCCAGCCAGGCCGACACCCTGGTCGAACTGGGCAGCGGGACTTCGGAGAAGACCCGTCTGCTGCTGGACGCGCTGCATAGTCGCGGCTCGCTGCGCCGGTTTGTCCCCTTCGACGTCGACGCCGGCATCTTGTCGACCGCGGCGACCGCTATTGCGCAGGAGTACCCCGGTATCGAGATCAAGGCTGTCTGCGGCGATTTCGAGGAACACCTCGGCGAGATCCCCAGCGGCGGTCGGCGACTGTTCGTGTTCCTCGGGTCGACGATCGGCAACCTCACACCCGGACCGCGCGCCGAGTTTCTCAAGGCCCTCGCCGACGTGATGCGGCCCGGTGACAGCCTGCTGCTGGGCACCGACCTGGTCAAGGACACCGGTCGGCTGCTGCGCGCCTACGACGACGCTGCTGGAGTGACGGCCCGGTTCAATCTCAATGTCCTCGCCGTCGTCAACCGGGAACTCGATGCCGATTTCGACGTCGATTCCTACCAGCATGTGGCCCGCTGGAACGCCGACGAGGAACGCATCGAAATGTGGCTGCGGACCGACCGGCCCCAGCGGGTCCGGATCGGTGCGCTCGAGCTGACCGTCGAGTTCGCCGCCGGAGAGGAAATGCTGACCGAGGTGTCGAGCAAGTTCCATCCGGACGGGGTGAGTGCAGAATTGGCCGGCGCGGGACTGCGCCGCACTCAGTGGTGGACCGACGCGGCAGGCGATTTCGGGTTGTCGTTAGCAGTCAAGTGAGCGATAGCGGGTCGCTGGCCAACCGCTGGCGGGACGCCCGCCCACCCGTGGCCGGTTTACACCTCGACAACGCGGCCTGTTCGCGCCAGAGTTACGCCGCCATCGATGCCGCTGCGCAGCACGCCCGCCATGAGGCCGAGGTTGGCGGATATGTGGCGGCGCAGGCCGCGGTGCCCACGCTCGATGCCGGGCGCGCCGCGTTCGCCGCGCTGACCGGAATGACCGACGCCGACGTGGTGTACACCACGGGTTCGCTGAACGCGCTGGATCTGCTGCTCGGTAGCTGGCCGTCCGAACGCCGGACACTGGCCTGTCTGCCGGGCGAATATGGCCCCAATCTCGCCGTGATGGCCGCCCACGGATTCGACCATCAGCTGCTGCCGACCCTCGAGGATGGCCGGCTAGCCCTCGACGACGCGGCATTTGCCCTGGAGGCCGACCCGCCCGATTTTGTCCACCTGACCCCGGTGGCCAGCCATCGCGGTGTCGTGCAACCGATTTCGCTGATCGCGCAACTGTGCCGCGAATTGGGGTTGGCTCTGGTCGTCGATGCCGCCCAGGCGCTGGGCCAGGTTGACTGCGCGGTGGGCGCCGATGTCACGTATTCGTCGTCGCGCAAGTGGATCGCCGGTCCGCGCGGCGTGGGCTTCCTTGCCGTTCGGACCGACCTGACCGAGCGGCTTCATCCGCGATTGGCGGCGCCGGAGTGGTCCGCGTCGTTCCCGGTGGCCCAGCAGCTCGAATTCGGCGAAGCCAATATCGCTGCGCGAGTGGGTGTTTCGGTGGCGCTCGGTGAGTATCTGGCGTTCGGGCCGGAGGCAGTGCGCGCCCGTCTTGCCGAGTTGGGCAGCATCAGCCGGGCTACGCTGGCCGATGTGCCGGGGTGGGCGGTGGTCGAAGAGGTCGAAGAACCCAGCGCGATCACCACTTTGGCACCGATCGACGGTGCCGACCCGCAAGCGGTGCGGGAATGGCTGCTCGCCGAACGGCGGATCCTGACCACCTACGCCGGGGTGCAGCGGGCTCCGCTGGAGATGACCGCGCCGGTGCTGCGGATCTCACCGCACGCCGATAGCACCGCCGACGATCTGGAAAGCTTCGCCGAAGCGTTGATCGCCGCGACCGCCGCTGTGGCTAGTTGAGGGCCGCGTAGCCTCAGGCCTTGTGCGCCGTCAGTAGGTAGGCCGGCATCTTTATCCGGCCCTTGTCGTCGCGGTCGTGCGGCGGAAATTCAAACGGTGCATCCGGAATCTCGACGACATTCGAGAGGATGTAGGACGGCCGAATCTCGTCGATCTCCCAGTACTTGCTCACCGCGGCGCGCAACTCGTCCTCTTCGACTTCGTTGGGCTTCGGCTCCATCTCGGCCGGGAAGGCGCCCTTGGCGAACACCAGCACGAACAAGCTGGCGCCGGGGGCCGCCGCCTGGTGCACCGAGCGCAGGTAGCCGTCGCGGCCTTCAACCGGCAGTGAATGAAACAGGGTGCTGTCGACGACGGTGGAGAATCGTCCGTCCTGGCCGGTGAACGAGGTGATGTCGGCCTGGACAAAGCTGGCCGAGGTCAGCCCCCGCTCTTGGGCAGCTTTGGTGGCCGCCGCGATCGCGGTCGGCGTGAGGTCGACGCCCACCACGGTGTAGCCCTGCGCGGCCAGCGCCAACGACAGCTCGGCAACTCCGCAACCGGCGTCCAGCACCTCGCTGCGGAACTTTCCTGCCGCTACCAGTGCGGCCAATTCGGGTTGCGGCTCACCGATATTCCACGGCGGCGGGCCCTCGAAGTGGGCCTGTTCCCGATACGCGCTGTCCCAGTCCATGACCTCGTCGGGTGTCATGATTTCCAAGCTACCCGCGGCTAGCAGGGCCAGGTGTGCACCGGCTCGTTGGCCTGCATGTGCTCGCAATACCGGCGCAGCATTTCGGCGAGTGCTGCGCGTCGTGTCATGCCGTCGTCCTGCAGGGCGCGCACCGTCGCCACCTGCCAGCTTGCGCCGTTGCGGCCGGACTTGGCGCGCCCCTCGATGACGCCGAGAAAACGATCGCGAACCTCAGTGTCGACCCCCCAACGGCGCAGCCCTTCGTGGGCTATCGGCAGCAACGTGTCGAGCACCAACTCGGCCACCGTCACTTCGCCCAGATCGGGCCAGTGCAGCTGGGCGTCCATGCCGTGGCGTGCCGCTTCGAGGAAATTGTTATGTGCCGCAGCGAAACTCATCCTCGTCCATAGCGGCTCCTCTTCCTCGGACAGGGTGCGCAGCGTGCCGTAGTAGAACGCCGAGTTGGCCAGCATGTCGATGACGGTGGGCCCGGCCGGCAACACCCGATTCTCCAGTCGCAGGTGGGGGCGCCCGTCGACAACGTCGTACACCGGCCGGTTCCAGCGGTACACGGTGCCGTTGTGCAGGCGTAGTTCAGCAAGGTGCGGAATGCGTCCGGCGGCCAACTCGGCGACGGGATCCTCGTCGGACAACTCAGGCAGCAGGGACGGAAAGTAGCGGATGTTCTCTTGGAACAGATCGAGGATCGAGGTGATCCAGCGTTCGCCGAACCACACCCGGGGCCGCACACCTTGGGCCTTGAGCTCCTCGGACCGGGTGTCGGTGGATTGCGTGAACACTTCGATCCGGGTTTCCGACCACAGCTGATGGCCGAAGAAGTAGGGCGAGTTGGCTCCCAGCGCCAGCTGCGGGCCGGCCATCACCTGCGCCGCATTCCAGTTGGGAGCGAAGTCGTTCGGAGCTACTTGCAAGTGCAATTGCATGCTGGTGCAAGCGGATTCGGGAGCGATGGAGACCGCCTCCCAGCTCAGCGGCTCCGGGCCGGAGATATGGATCGGGATATCCTCGCCGCGCGCGTTGAAGATCGAGTCATTGAGGGCCGCATAGCGCGCGGACTCGCTCATCCAGCCGTCACGCAGATGCTCGGGCATCAGCGTGGGCAGAATGCCGATCATCACGATGAGGGTTCCGCCCGAGCTGGCCTTGATCTGCGCCTCGTTGAGGCTGCTCCGCACTTCTTCTTCCAGATCCAGCCCGGTATGTCCTGGGAGCGGCCGGGGAGGCACGTTGAATTCGATGTTGTAGGCGCCTAATTCCTTCTGATACGCGGGATCTGCGATCGCATCCAGCACGTACCTGTTCGACATCGCGGGCTGATAGTCGACATCGACAAGGTTGCATTCGATCTCCATGCCGGTCAGCGGCCGGTCGGAGTCGAAGCGGGACTGGGCAAGCATCGTCTCGAAGACGTCAAGACAAAGCTGCACCTTGCGCCGGTACTCCCGCCGATGTGCGCGGTCATACGCGGTGCGCTTGACCTCTTCGCCCACATCGCCGATGCAACAGGGTTGCCGGCGGTAACGCAAGAGCGCCGCGACTGATCATGCCGTCGGACACGCGTCCGGTCCTAGCGGAATCGGATCGGTTAGCTGCAAACCTGGTGGGTCGGTACACCATCATGGACGATGGCATGACGTGTCACAGTTCACGACGAAGGAGTGCAGGTGGCCGAGTTCGTCGCAGCTATCGACCAAGGCACCACCAGCACCCGCTGCATGATTTTCGATCACGACGGCGCCGAGGTGGCTCGTCATCAGCTCGAGCACGAGCAGATCCTGCCCCAGGCGGGCTGGGTGGAGCACAACCCGATCGAGATCTGGGAACGCACCTCATCGGTGTTGATGTCGGTGCTGAACACCGTGAAGTTTTCACCGAAAGATATTGCAGCGCTCGGAATTACGAATCAACGCGAGACCACAATGGTGTGGAATCGGCATACCGGACGGCCCTATTACAACGCGATCGTCTGGCAGGACACCCGCACCGATCGGATCGCGTCGGCGCTGGACCGAGACGGACGCGGCGACGTGATCCGGCAGAAGGCGGGCCTGCCCCCAGCCACCTATTTTTCCGGCGGGAAGCTGCAATGGATCCTGGAGAACGTCGACGGCGTTCGCGCGGCGGCCGAAAGCGGCGACGCTCTGTTCGGAACTTCGGATAGCTGGGTGTTGTGGAATCTGACCGGCGGTTCGCGGGGCGGGGTGCATGTCACCGATGTGACCAATGCCAGCCGGACCATGCTGATGGACCTGGAAACGCTGGACTGGGATGACGAGCTGTTGTCGTTCTTTTCCATTCCGCGCGCGATGCTGCCGGCGATCGCCCCGTCGTCATCAAAGCAGCCCTACGGCGTCACCTTGAACGACGGGCCTCTCGGCGCCGAGCTGCCGATCACCGGAGTTCTGGGCGACCAGCACGCCGCGATGGTCGGACAGGTGTGTCTGTCCGCGGGGGAGGCGAAAAACACCTACGGCACCGGCAATTTCCTGCTGCTCAATACCGGCGAGACCATCGTGCGGTCCGACAACGGCTTGCTGACCACGGTCTGTTACCAGTTCGGGGATGCCAAACCCGTCTACGCGCTGGAGGGTTCGATCGCGGTGACCGGCTCGGCGGTGCAGTGGCTGCGCGATCAGCTGGGCATCATCAGTGGTGCCGCGCAAAGCGAGTGGCTGGCCCGCGAGGTTCCCGACAACGGCGGGGTGTATTTCGTCCCTGCGTTTTCCGGGTTGTTCGCCCCGTACTGGCGATCGGATGCGCGTGGCGCGATCGTCGGGCTGTCGCGGTATAACACCAACGCACACCTGGCCCGCGCGACGCTGGAGGCGATCTGCTACCAGAGCCGCGATGTGGTGGACGCGATGGAAGCGGATTCCGGTGTGCGCCTTGAGGTGCTGAAAGTCGACGGCGGCATCACCCAGAACGAGCTGTGCATGCAGATTCAGGCCGACGTGCTGGGCGTGGACGTGGTGCGGCCGGTGGTCGCCGAGACCACCGCGCTGGGCGCCGCCTACGCGGCCGGTTTGGCGGTCGGGTTCTGGGCCGATCCCTCCGATCTGCGGGCCAACTGGCAAGAAGACAGGCGGTGGACGCCGATGTGGGATGACGAGCAGCGCGCCGAGGGATACGCGGGTTGGCGTAAGGCGGTGCAGCGCACGCTGGATTGGGTTGACGTGTCGTAGCGAAGTGCCCGCCGGCGCATTGCCGGCGGGCACTTCTTAGCAGAACGGTCAGTCCTCGCCGAGGATGCCGTAGACCTCGCGCCGCGCATTGTTGAGGATCTCGATGATGCGCTGCTGCTGCTCGGCGGTGGCGGTGTGCGCGGATTGCGCGACCGCGCCGAACAGCTGGCCGATGGCCGACCGCAGGTTCATCTGACCGGGGTCGGCGCCTTCGGCGATCTCGTCCCACGGTGGGGTCTCGACTTTCTCGGCCGCGACACGCCCGTGTTCGGTCAGCTCGAAAAGCTTCTTGCTGCCGTCGGGTTCGCTTGCGACGATCAGACCCTCGTCGTCCAGCAGCTGCAGCGTCGGGTACACGGACCCGGGGCTGGGTTTCCAGATTCCATTGCTGCGTTCGGCGATCTGCTGGATCATTTCGTAGCCGTGCATGGGCCGTTCGGCCAGCAGCGTCAGGATGGCTGCTCGCACGTCACCGCGGCGACCGCGGCCTCCTCCGCCGCGACGAAATCCGCCGCGTCGCCCGCCGGGGCCGAAACCGAACCCGGGACCGAAGCCCGGCCCGAAGCCGGGGCCGAAGCCGGGACCAAAACCGGGCGCAAAGCCCTGGTCGCCGGCTTGGTCGCGGAGGTTGTCGAAGAATTCCCGTCGGGCCTGCCGCCTGGCGCCATGCAGGGCGCGTCGCTGCCCGGGCCCATGCCCATGCCCGGGCCCGAAGCCGAATCCGAGTCCGGGGTGGCCGGGGAACGGTCCGTCGGGGGGAGTGAATGGGTTGCTCATTGTTGTAGTCCTCATGTTCTTGGGGTAGCGCACTGTCTGCACGCTTCGGAATATCACGATATATCGTAAACTAACGCGATGCAACGATTTATTCCGCCGCAAGACCGTCAAAGCGGCATCCCGCAGGCCTGACCTGGACGAACGGAAAACCGGCGGCTCGTTTGTATCCGGCTGGCGACGGGTACGACCTCATTAATGGACGCAAAGAACCCCAACCTGACGTTCGACGGCCAGATCCACAGCGCGGCGGAACCTGCGCGGCACCACAGTGGGGACCGGCCCGTGCGGCCCTGGGTGAACTGGGGATTGGCGCTGTCGACGGTGCCCGCCGCCGCGATCGTCATGCTCTTCGCGCTCGGCGCGGTGATGAGTACCGACGGTTGCACCGACCGCAGTTGCCCGCACCTGGGCCGCGGCGGGATTGATTTCGGTGTTGCGTTTTACGGTGCGCCGGTGGTGGCTTTCATCGTCCTTCTGCTCTCTTTTTTCACGGCCAAGCGCCGCGGCGGGATCGCGGTGCCGCTATGCGGGTGGGCGCTGTTGGTCGCCGATGTCGCGCTGATGGCAGCCACTGTCGCGAGCTAGCCCGATCACTAATTAGCGCGGCGGCGAGAAGCCACCCGTTTGCTGTCCCTGCTGGGGCAGGGCCGCTGGCGGCGCGGACTGCCAACCGGGCGGTCCGGGAAACTGGGGTCCGGCCGCCCAGGGGCCTGCCGGTGGTCCCATCGGGCTAGGTGGCATTGCGGGGCGGAGTCGCGCCAGCTCGCGGCGGTGTCGTTCGGCCAGGACGGCGGCCAGCACCAGCTCGGGCGGTGCGCCGGGCGGCGGCGGCGGCGCGATCCGCGACACCACATCACCAGCAATTCGGTATGCCATCTGCAGGCGCAGCTGGCGATCGAGTTGTGGTGCCCGGGAAAGGAATTGGCGTGCGACTTCGGCCTGGCCGGCGTTGAGGTTCGATAGCTGCAGCGACGACGCCCACCACGCCAACGACGGTGGCATCATCGGTGGCGGTCCCAGTCGGGGTCCGCGCTCACTGACGACGACTGTGCCGGCGAAGATGTCGCCGACACGTTTGGCCTTCGGCGATAGAATGCTGCAGATGACCGCGGGGCTGCCCGCGAGCATCCAGATCTCCACCACTGATGCCAGCGCGCGAAAAAGGGCCTGCCGGAAGCGTTCTGGGCCGCCATCGTCGGACACCACCCGCAGGCCCATGACGATCTTGCCCACCGACCGTCCCCTGGTGGCTGTTTCGAATGCCATCGGATACCCGACCATCACCAGCACGGTGAAGATGATCAGGACGGCCGCGCTCAGCGCGTCGTCGAATTGCGTCAGCGTGGCCGCCCACAGCATCAGCCCGAGCACGTACAACAGGAAAATCACCGTGATGTCGATCAGCGCGCTCAGGGCTCGCACCGGCAACTGGGCGATCTGCACGTCCAGCACCACTGCGTCCCCGGTCACCACCTCCGACATAACACCGAACGGTACAGGCTGTATGGGTGTCACCGGCCGGGGTCGGCGACCCCGAAATTGCGATTAGGCTGCCCAAGGTGGACGTCGACGCATTCGTGCTGACCCATCGCGGTACCTGGGACCGGCTTGACCAGTTGATCAAGAAGCGCAGGTCGCTGACGGGCGCGGAAGTCGACGAACTCGTCGAGCTTTACCAGCGAGTTTCCACCCACCTGTCGATGCTGCGGTCGGCGTCGTCGGATTCGCTGATGATCGGTCGGCTGTCGAGCCTCATCGCGCGCGCCCGCTCCGCGGTGACCGGTGCCCACGCGCCACTGAGCAGCACCTTCACTCGGTTCTGGACGGTGTCGTTTCCGGTGGTCGCCTACCGTTCGTGGCGGTGGTGGTTGGGGACCGCGGTCGCATTCTTCGCCGTCGTGGTGGTCATCGCATTCTGGGTGGCGACCAATCCCGAAGTGCAGTCTGCGGTCGGAACACCAAGCGACATCGACCAATTGGTCAATCACGATGTCGCGTCCTATTACAGCGAACACCCCGCCGCGGCGTTCGCGCTGCAAATCTGGGTGAACAACTCCTGGGTGTCTGCGCAGTGCATCGCGTTCTCGGTGCTGCTGGGACTGCCGATTCCGATCGTGCTGTTTCAAAACGCCGCCAACCTGGGGCTGATCGCCGGCCTGATGTTTCAGGCCGGCAAGGGCGACATCCTGCTGGGCCTGCTGGTTCCACACGGGCTGCTGGAACTGACGGCGGTATTCCTTTCCGGGGCAGCGGGGATGCGGCTGGGGTGGTCGGTGATATCGCCGGGAGACCGGCCCCGCGGACAGGTGCTCGCCGAACAGGGTCGGGCCGTTGTATCGGTCGCGTTGGGGCTCGTCGGTGTGCTGCTGGTCTCGGGTTTGATCGAAGCCTTGGTGACGCCGTCACACTTGCCGACGTTTGTTCGCGTCGGTATCGGAATCATCGCCGAGGTGGCGTTCTTGTCATATGTCGTCTACTTCGGGCGTCGAGCCGCGAGAGCCGGGGAGACCGGTGATATCGACGATGCGCCCGACCTGATCCCGACCGGCTGAGCCGGCGGAACGTCAAAGCCGCCCAGTCGCTTTCATCGCCAGGTAGTGGTCGGCAAGGGCGGGCGCCAGTTCGGTAGGCGGTGCGTCGACGACTTCGACCCCGCCATGACGCAGCCGAGTCGCGATTGCGCGGCGATCATTGCGCGATCGTTCGGCGGCCGCGGCGTCGTAGACTGCTGCGGCATCCGAACGCCCGGTGGCCATTTGGTCCACGCGCGGGTCGGCGACCGCGGCGACCATCAGATGGTGTTTGGACGACAACTGCGGCAACACCGGCAGCAGGCCCTCGTCGAGGGCGGTGGCGTTGAGGTCGGTCAGCAGCACCACCAATGACCGACGCCGGGTGCGCCGCGCAATGGCGGCAACCATTGCACGCCAATCGGACTCGACAAGCGTCGGTTGCAGCGGGGCCATCGCGTCCACCAGCTGGGCGAGCAGCTCGGTGCGCGAGGCGCCGAACACGCCGGCCCGGCTGACCCGATCATGGGCGAGGAAATCGACATGGTCGCCGGCCCGCGCCGCCAGTGCGGCCAGCAGCAGCGCGGCGTCCATCGACCAGTCCAGACGCGGCCATCCCGCGGGGTCGGCTCCTGGACCAGAAGAAGTCGGATCCACCCCGACGCGGCCCGCCGCCATGCGTCCGGTGTCGAGCACAATCACCACCCGCCGGTCGCGTTCGGGCCGCCAGGTCCGGACCATGACATCGGCGCGACGCGCGGAGGCACGCCAGTCGATCGAGCGCACATCGTCGCCGACGACATACTCGCGCAGCGAATCGAATTCGGTTCCCTGTCCGCGTATCAGGGTTGGCAGCAGCCCGTCGATCTCGCGAAGTTTGGCGAGCCGCGACGGAAGGTGCTTGCGCGACAGGAAGGGAGGTAAGACGCGGACTTGACCGGGGACCGGCTGCGAGCCCTGCCGCCCGGCCAACCCCAGCGGCCCGATGGATCGGGCGGTGACCACCGCCGCACGCTGGTCGCCGCGGCGGACGGGTCGCAGGTGGGTCTGGACATGCTGGAGTTGCCCGGCGGGGATCCTGAGCGCGTGGATGCGTGGTTCGGCGCGAGCGCTGGGTGGCCAGGCGTCGCGGATCTGGCCGCGGAAGCGCCGGGGACCGTCATTGTGGATCTCCAGATTCACATCCACCGGTTGGCCAAGCCGGGCCGAGCTGTCCGGTGAACGGATATAACGCAGCCTGCGGGTGCTGGCCGCCAGCGCGATATCGACAGCCACCGCTGTCGCCAGCGCTGCCAGTAGCACCTCGAAAACCTTTGCCGGCCAAGGGGAGAGTGCGATCGGCAGGATGCCGATCAGCGCCACCAGGCCAGTGCGTCCGGTCAGGATCACTAGCGGGGCACCGGAACCGATGCCAAGATGCCGTCAAGCACTCCGTCGGGCGTCGCACCCTCGAGTTCAGCTTCGGGACGAAGCATCACCCGGTGCCGCAGCGTCGGGCGGGCCATCGCCTTTACGTCGTCGGGAGTGACGTAGTTGCGGCCGGATAGCCACGCCCATGAGCGGGCGGTGCCCAGCAGCGCTGTCGCGCCACGCGGTGAGACACCCAGCTGTAATGCGGGGGAGGAGCGGGTGGCTCCGGCGATGTCGACGATGTAGCCCAATACCTCATCGGCGACCAGCACTTGCTGCACCGCCTGGCGACCGGCCGCCAGCTCGGCGGGTCCGGCCACCGGTTTGATCGCGGACAGGTCGCGAGGATCGAAGCCGTGTGCGTGCCGGTGCAGGATGGCGATCTCGGAATCACGCGGCGGCAGTGTCACATTCAGCTTGAGCAGGAAGCGGTCGAGCTGGGCTTCGGGCAACTGGTAAGTGCCCTCGTATTCGATGGGGTTCTGGGTAGCCGCGACGATGAATGGGTCTGGTAGCGGCCGGGCTTCGCCATCCACGCTGACCTGACGCTCCTCCATGGCCTCGAGCAGCGCGGCCTGTGTTTTGGGCGGGGTGCGGTTGATCTCGTCTGCCAACAGCAGATTGGTGAATACCGGGCCCTGCCGGAATACGAACGCGGCAGTGCGCGCGTCGTACACCAGTGAACCGGTGATATCGCCGGGCATCAGATCCGGCGTGAACTGCACCCGCTTGAAGTCCAATTGCAATGCCGCGGACAGCGCTCGGACGAGCAGCGTCTTGGCCACTCCGGGAACACCTTCCAACAACACATGCCCGCGACACAGCAGTGCGATCACCAGGCCACTGATCACCCCTTCCTGTCCGACGACGGCCTTGGCGAGCTCGCCGCGCAATGCCAGCAGTGCCTCTCGCGCCGAGTCGGCGGGCGGGGATTGTGCGGTAACGGCTTGCGGGGTGGAAGGGGACTGTGTCACGAGTTGGTGACCTGCCTTTCGATTTCGTCGAGCGCATGGGCAAGTTGGAGCAGGTCATTGTCGGTACTCGGCGGTGGGCCGAACAGCTGGTGGGAAACGAATCCCGCGTCGACCCCGGTGCGCTGGGCGACCGTCATGACCACTGCCTGCGCTTGCGCGCCGGGGCCCAGGCCGAGCCGGGGCAGCAGCCGATGCAATGTCGCGGTGCGCAGTGCGGCGGCGGCGCGATCGCGTGCCCGGCGGGATCGGTACAGCCGGCCGCGGCCCTCCACGGTCTCCGACGCGCGTACCACGACGGGTAAGTCCTCGGCCACCAGCGGACCGGGACGGCGACCTTTCCACAGTGCAACCAGCAACACGACCACCCACAGCTGCCAGACGACCCAGGTCACATTGTCGGGAATGAGGTCGAAAATTGAAGTCGGGGAGGATGTTTCACCCTCGACGTGGTGCGGCGCGTACCAGATGAGGCGAGGCCGGTCGCCCGCGAGGTTCATCGCAAGGGCGGCATTGCCCGCCTGCAACAGGCCCCCGTTGGTCATGAAGTCGCTACTCCCGACCGCGGTGATGGTTCGCCCTTTGTCCCGGAATCGGATCAGCACCCCGTCGTAACAGCTGGTGATTGCCCGGCCATCTTTGACGTCGAAAGTGTCGCTTGCCCCGAAGCGAACCGATCCGGCTCGAGTGGCTTCTCGCAGAGTGCAATTCGGGTTGCTGTCGAAGGCGCTGGCACCCGAGATGCGCACGCCGGGCAGCAGTGCCTCGCGGGTTCGCGCGGTCGGTTCGACCAGCAGCAGGTCGCCGGGCGTACCGGCCAGCCGCTCCAATTGCGAGTCGTCGGTCAGGTACTGACTCTCCGCCACCAGGATCAGCGTGTCGGGCCGTGCCGTATGTTCGACGTCGGCGATGCTGTCTGCGACGACAACGTCGACGCCGCCGTCGTGTAACAGCGTCACCAGCGCGTGGGCGCCGTCGGGTCCGGTGGACGCCGGATCCATTCGAGCACCCGGTCTTGGCGCCGTCAGGTATGCACTAATCCAGGCGATGACCGTGAGCACAACAAGCGTGAGCGCTACCCCGCGCCACGACCGCCACCGTCCCTTTGTCCCCTTTGTCGCGAGTGAGGGAACCGATGCGATGGTAGCCATCACCGCACCTGGGCCCATGATTCGGCCGGGGCATGATGTCCGGCGCCGGATGCGACGGTCGGCGCCCGCACCCGCAAGTGGTTGTCGAGGTCGACGATCATCTGGTAGGCGGCCTGGGTGCCCGGCATCTCGCCGTAGGTGACATCGTTGAACGCCGTTGCCGCCTGGGACAATTCGTCAGTCAGATGCGGCAATACCTCGGCGGCGTCTCGCGCCAGCTCGTTGGCGGTGCGCCCGGGCGCCGGGTTCAGGACGCCGGTCTCCTCGAGCTGACGGGCAATGGCGCGCAAGCGATGGCGGATGGCTGCGGTCCAATCTCCCTCCGCCGCATAGCGTTCCGCAGTTTCGCGATGTTGGGCCGCAGTGAGCTGGGTGGCTTCGAACAACTGGTAGTCGCCGCGGCGGCTGGTGCGCATGGTGCGCCGAGCGATGTGGATGGCGACCACGACCGCGACGGCCAGCAAAGTCAGCAGCACCGCGGTGGTCATCCATCCACCGGGTATCGAGGCGCTCTTCTGTAACAGCCGATACAGCAGTTCGTTGATCCAATCGAGGAACTGCTGTGTCGCGGACGCCTTGGTGTAGATCGGTTGGTTGAGCTCTGACTCGGCGGCCTGATGAGCGGCATCGCGGTCGATGTCGATAGAGGGCACTGTCAGCTGTTTCTCACGCTGGCCTGGTCAGCCAGAGGTTGTCGGTCGACGCGGCCGCGTAGGGTCCGCTCGCGGCGCCGGACTGCAGCACCAGATCGAAAGCCTCGGCACGGATTCGGCGGTCGGTGTAGAGCAGCACGATGACGCCGGCGTTGAACGGAGCCGTGATGATCTGGCCGATCGCCGATCCGATTGACGTGATTACGGTGCCCAGCAACAGGATTCCGGTGGACGGCATTCCGGCCAGCATCACCTGGCCGACGATGCTGAATGGTGCACTGATCGCGCCGGAGACAACACTCGCCACGATGAACGTCAACACCCGGATGCCCAGTACCCGCCAGAAGCTATTGCGAATCAGCGCAAAGGATCTGGTGATCGCTTCGATGACCGGCAGCCGCTCCAGCACGATCAGCACGGGTGCGAACAACACGACCATGTACAAATACACCATCAACGCGATCATGGCGAAGAAGAGCGGGACACCCAGCAGCACCGCCGCGGCCCCGCTTCCGATCGCCGCAAGCAGAGCGATGATCACCGCCGCCAGTCCGAAGAGAATTCCCACGACGGCAGCTTCCAGCAGCGCCAGGCCGAGCAGGGGAAGCAGCCGCCCACGGATCTTGGCCCATGTTTCGCCGATGGTGATCGGCGACCCGAACACCGCGCGCCCGACGATGACGGTGAGCATTCCGGACAGCAGCATGCTGCCCAGCCAGGTGACCAGCACCCCGGCGCCCATCGACCCCAGCCAGGCGCCCACGACTCCCCAGCTCATTTCGGCTGATCGATCGCTGCTGAACCTGCCATAGGCGGCGATCGGCCCAACAGTGGCGATCAGCGAAATGATCTGCATGACCACAACGACTATCGCGGTCAATCCCAGGGTGGCCTTCGGGTTGGTGCGAATGTAGCCGACCGCGCCGTTGAAGATGTCGCTCAGGCTCAACGGCCGCAGCGGGATGATCCCGGGTTTGATCGCTCCCGGGGCCAGCTGGGGTGAGCCGTACTGCGGCGGCTGGCCGTAGCCGGGTGGCGGCCCATAGCTGGGCGGCGCGCCGTAGCCGGGTGGCGGCCCGTATGCAGGTGGCGGCCCGTAGCCGGGTGGGCCGTAGCCGGGCGGCGCGCCGTAGCCGGATGGCGGCCCGTATCCAGGTGGCGGCCCGTAGCCGGGTGGCGGCCCGTAGCCGGGCGGCGGCCCGTAGCCGGGCGGCGGGCCGTAGGCGGGCGGCGTGTCATACCCCGGAGGCGGATAGCCGGCCGGTGTAGGCACTCCCGGCTGGGGACCAACCGGATAGCCAGGCGGCGGCGCGCTCACCGTGTCGAACAGCCGTTGTCGTTCGTCATGGGCTCCATCCTGTCGGCGGTCGGGCCTTTTCTCAATCTTCCCCGGTTTCGCGTCCCGCCCCCGCTGGCCTGCGCAGTCTGCGCACTGTCCCGGCGCGTAGCGTTTCCAGCATGGCGGAACTCAAAGCCCGGCTTCGGGCGGACCTGACTGGGGCGATGAAGTCCCAGGATAAGTTGCGGACCGCGACCCTGCGCATGTTGCTGGCCGCGGTCCAGACCGAGGAGGTCTCCGGCAAGCAGGCCAGGGAACTCTCCGATGACGAAATCCTCAAGGTATTCGCCCGGGAATCCCGCAAGCGCGGTGAAGCCGCCGAGATCTACACCCAGAACGGCCGCGGCGAGCTCGCCGCCACCGAGCACGCCGAGGCGCGCATCATCGACGAGTATCTGCCCACGCCGCTCACCGAGGCCGAGGTGGCCGACGTGGCCGACACCGCCATAGCCCAGGTTGCCGAGGCGATCGGCGAGCGCCCAGGCATGAAGCAGATGGGACAGGTCATGAAGGCCGCGACCACGATCGCGGCCGGAAAGGCAGACGGCGCCCGGCTGTCGACGGCGGTCAAAGAGCGCCTCTAGGCACGTCGCGCTCCCGGTTTGCGCCCGTCCCCTCGGGGTATCCGGTCTGCTATGACCAAGTTCGGCTACACCTTGATGACCGAGCAGAGTGGACCCAAAGACCTTGTGCGGTTCGCGGTTTCAGCCGAGGAGCGCGGATTCGACTTCGAGGTCTGCAGCGACCACTTCTCCCCGTGGCTGACCTCGCAGGGGCATGCGCCAAACGCCTGGGCGGTGCTGGGCGCGGTGGCACACGCTACCGAACAGGTGGATCTGTACACATATGTCACCTGCCCGACGATGCGCTACCACCCCGCGGTCGTCGCCCAGCAGGCCGCCACCGTGCAGATCCTTGCCGACGGACGGTTCACCCTCGGGTTGGGCAGCGGTGAGAACCTCAATGAACACGTCGTCGGCAAGGACTGGCCAACCGTCGAACGGCGCCAAGACATGCTGCGTGAAGCCATCAAGATCATCCGCGAGCTGTTCGGCGGCCGGTTGGTGAACTGGCGTGGCGACTACTTCCAGGTGGACTCCGCGCGACTGTGGGACGTGCCCGATGTTCCGGTCGGCCTGGGGGTGGCGATGAGCGGGGAGAAGAGTGTCGCGAAATTCGCCAAGCTCGCCGACCATCTGGTTGCCGTGCAGCCCGACAAAGGTCTGGTGGACTCCTGGCATATTGCCCGGCAGGCCGCCAACGGAACCGAAGGCGGGCGAGTCATCGGGCAGATACCGGTGTGCTGGGATCCTGAC
The DNA here is from genome assembly GCA_035996225.1 of Mycobacterium sp. Taxonomy (GTDB): domain Bacteria; phylum Actinomycetota; class Actinomycetes; order Mycobacteriales; family Mycobacteriaceae; genus Mycobacterium. The sequence continues at coordinate 25,943 of DASYJS010000363.1, forward strand.
CGTGATGCCGCGATCGAACGCGCGCACGATCAGTTCCGGTGGTTCGGGGGCGGGTGGGCGGTCAACGCCGACCTGCCCACGCCGGCCGGTTTCGCCGGGGCCACTCAGTTCGTGCGTCCCGAAGACGTCGCCGAGAGCATTCCCTGCGGGCCCGACCTCGACGCGATCGTTGACGCCGTCCGGCCCTACTGGGAAGCCGGCTTCACCGACATCGCACTGATTCAGATCGGCGGGCAGACCCAGGATCTGTTTCTCAATGAAGCAGCAGAACCCTTGCTCGCAGCGCTGCGGGCGGCATCACCCTAACCGCGCGTTTGGTGATTTTCGGCAAGGGTATTCGGGCGACGCCCGTTTCGTCGCGAAAGAAAGGTGGCTATGACTGATCCGTCCGGCAACACAACCGCGACTTTGGTGAACGGTTTGGGCGCAGCCAGCCTGGGCCTGGGGCTCACCGAGATAGTCGCGCCCGGGAAGGTCGCCGCACTTTCGGGTGTGGACGACACCAAGCTGACGCGCCGAGTCATACGAGGGCTGGGTGTGCGCGAATGCGGCCATGGCGCAGCGTTGTTCGGCGGCCCGAATGCACTGGTATGGACTCGAGTCCTCGGAGACATTTTGGACTTGACGCTGTTGGCGGTGGGCGTAGCCCGTCGCGGTCGGGGTCGGCGGCGGCGCGGAACCATCGCGGGCATAGCCCTAGCCGGAATCGGAGCAGTCGACCTCTACACGGCGTTACGCGCCACAAGCAACGGCGGCCGCCGCGCTGTTTAACCTGGAAGGAAAGCATGATGTCAAACGAATTGCAAGGCAAGAGAATCGCCATTCTGGCCGCCGACGGCGTGGAAAAGGTCGAACTCGAGCGGCCTCGTGCGGCCCTGCAACAGGCCGGCGCTCAGACCGAAGTCCTCTCGTTGAAACCCGGCGAAATCCAAGCGCGCGAGCATGATCTCGAACCCGCGGGAAGTTTCGCGGTCGACCGTGTGGTGTCGGATGCGTCGGTAGCTGAGTTCGACGCATTGGTACTGCCGGGCGGCACGGTGAACCCCGACAAGCTGCGTCTGGACGCGACGGCAGTCTCGTTCGTCCGCGACTTCGTCGGATCCGGAAAGCCGGTCGCGGCCATCTGCCATGGGCCGTGGACGCTGGTGGAAGCCGGAGTGGCGGCTGGGCGAACACTCACCTCTTATCCGAGCATTCGCACGGACTTGCGCAACGCGGGCGCGCGCGTCGTCGACGAGGAAGTCGTCGTGGACGGCAACTTGATCACCAGTCGCTCTCCGTCGGACCTGCCCGTATTTTGCTCGACACTCATCAAGCAACTCGCAGTTGCTTCAACGGGCTAAGCTCGGTTGCGTTTCAACGCACTCTTTGCTGGGCATTAAACACAAGATGCCGTGATCGCCACGGCGATCACCCGAAAGGCGCACCGTTGACCAGCACATACCCCGTTCCTGCCGACGTCTTGGCTGCGCCTACGGTGTATCAGCCACAAGACGACTCCCGATTGCTCGTTGGCGCAATGCAACACAGCGGACTGATCTCCGGTCGTCGAGTCCTGGATCTGTGTACCGGCAGCGGGTTCGTCGCGCTTGCGGCTGCCGAAATGGGTTGTGCCAGCGTTACGGCGTTCGATATTTGTCCGCACGCGGTGCACTCCACCCTGGGCAACGCGGCCGTGGCGGGGGTCGACATCGACGTCCGCGAAGGCTCGTGGATTGCCGCCCTGAGGTGCGCGCCATTCGAAGTGGTGGTGTCCAACCCGCCCTACGTGCCAACCCCCCTGGAGCTCGACATCGAGGCGGTTTCGCCGGGCCTGGGTCCGTCCTGGGCATGGAATGCCGGTCCCGATGGACGTCTGGTGCTGGATCCGCTCTGCGCATCGGCGTCAAACTTGCTGTGCCACGGCGGATCCCTGCTGCTCGTACAGTCGGCCCTGGCTGGTGTGCAACGTTCGGTGGACTGCCTGCGGTCGACCGGCTTAGACGCTGAAGTCGTTGCCTCCGAATGGATCCCATTCGGGCCGGTGCTCTCGGGGCGGGCGGGCTGGCTGGAGGAAATCGGCCTGCTGCCGCACGGCTGCCGGGAAGAGCAATTGGTTGTGATCCGGGCGGATAAGCCATGACCGGAACAAGGGTACGCGTGGTACCCAAAGGCCCCATTCTGGTACCAGGCCCGGTGCTTATCGAAATGGATGGCGGAGGCGTCGTCGAATCCGACCGGTTCATGGTCGCCATCTGCACCTGTAGCCGAAGCAAGGAATATCCGTTATGCGACACCAGCCACCGGCGCTGCCGGGACGTCGAAGGTGTTGGCCCAGAACCTAACTGAGGCTAGTCGAGAGGTCGCCGCAACGACGTTCGATCCTGGGTCCAGGACGCCATGATGGTATCGGCGAGTCGATCTTCGACCACGGCAAATGCGCGCATTCCGAAAACGACGTCGCGGTCCAACTGCGGCTCGCGCGCCACGAGATCGCCCACCACGTCGTGGCGTACCACCTGTTCGTGTACCGCGTCGGCCTCCACGTGTTCGCGGTAGAACGCGACGCATGCGGGCGGCGCGTCCATCCTCTCCAGGGCCTGAACCATCCGGCGGGATCCCGGCGACGAGGTGATCTCCGTCGCGGCGAAATGCCCGATGGCCGCGCCACGCAGCCAGCGGTGCAAGCCAAACAGCGACATCAGGTTGACCACGGCTAGCGCGTCGGCGGGGGCGGCGTCGAGGTAGCCCAGATATGTCGAGTCCAGATCGGCTGCCGTCAACAGATCCGCAAAGAGCTGCTGGTGCAGCCGGGCGCCCTGTCCGGCGCCATACTCGTCGAATTCGACTGCCACGAAGGCCGCCTTGGCACCGCCCGTCAGCCGGGGAATCGCCCAGGCGTGCGGATCGCCCTCCTTGAGGTGATACAGCGATCGTTGCGCCAGGTATTCGCGCATCTGCTGCCACGTCCCGGTGTCGCGCAAATAGTAGGACGGACCGGTGCCCTCGACCGGTTCGATGGAAATCGTTTCCATCTCCACTGCCGCGGTGCGGTCGGGCTCGATCGGCTCGACGTCGCGGCGCACGCCTGCCAGAAATGCACGCTCGAGTTCGGCGCGCAGGTGCAACAGGTCGGGATTCCACTCCCAGGTGGGATCGACGCCCGCAAAACCCCGGTAGTGCAGCTCGTAGCACATACACAAGGCCAGCTGCAGGTCGAGACCGTAGGGATCCGAATCACGGACGGATGCGCCGACCCGGGCGAGATGGTCCCCGGACGGAGGTCCGGTCAATGCGCGATGCACCGCCGTCGACAACGGTCCGTGGGCTGCCGGTAGGGCGGGTTCAAGCATGATCGACGCGCGGGTCACGTCGTTGGAGATACCACGATCGGGGTCGCCGCAAACGGTGTCAGCGCCGTCAGCTCGGCGCTTGCTAGCGGCCACCGGACCAGTCGTCGACGCCCGCGGGCGCTGTCGGCAGTCGAAAGGTGACATCGACCGTGGTCCCGGTTGGGGTGCTGTCGATCTCCATCGTGTCACTCATGGCCCTCATCAGGATCAGGCCCCGTCCGCTGTTACCCGGGTTGATCGCCGGCAGCTTCCAGGATCCGTGGTCGATGACGCGTGCCCGGATTTCACCGTCAACGGTTTCGACTTCAAGCAGCGTTGTCCCGGCGCCGTGCCCACGGTAGGCGTGCTCGACGCAGTTGGTGCACGCTTCGTTGACGACCAGCACGACGTCATCGATTAAGTCGCGCGGCACGTCGGCGGCCCTGAGCCAATCGGCCAGCCGATGCCGGGTACTGGCCAATTCATCTGCAATGGCATGGGTTTCGATCCGCAACGGCGCCTGCTGGTGCCGGTAGATCACCATCGCCACGTCGTCGTCGTATCCCGCTACCGGAGACAGCTCGCGCAGCACCGCATCCGCGACGGCGTCCAGCGGCAACGTCATGGTCTCCACCAAAACGTCTGCAGCGCGTATGATTCCGTCGTCGATCGACACGTGTTTGCGTTCGACCAATCCGTCGGTGAACACCATCAGCGTCGAGCCGGACGGCAGCCGCCGGGACAGTTGCGGACGAGGTTCGTCGCGAAGGACCGCGAGCGGCACCGACCGGGCATCGTTCAGCACCGTGGTGCCGGAGTTGGGGCCGGCGAGTACCGCGGGCATGTGTCCCGCATTGCTGTACTCCAAGACGCCGGTTTCGGTATCCAGGATCGCCAGAAACACGGTGGTGCAGTAGGCATTTGGAATGAGCCTGGCCGCCAAGTCGAGCTGCTCGAGCACTAGCGCGGGTTGGGCGCCGTTGATCAACAGGGCGCGCGCCGAGCTGCGTAGCTGACCCATGATCGCGGCGGCCGGCAGACCCCGGCCTACGCAGTCGCCGACGACGATGCCGGTGCGGTGATCGGCGATCGGCAGCACGTCATACCAGTCGCCCCCGATCTCCAACGGCGGCACAGCGGGTTCGTAGCGCATGGCAAAGCCCGGTGGCGGCTCCATCGGTGGCAGCAGCGCGCGCTGCAGTGTCAGCGATGTCTCGCGAGCACTCTCGAATTGGCGCACATGCTGCATGGCCAAACTCAGGTGCCCGATCAGCACCGTGACCAGGAGCCGATCCTCCGCGCTGACCCAGCGCGATGCACCAAGCTCCAACCACAACGCGAGGTCTCCCGTGCCGGAGAGCACCGCAACCAATCCCTGCGCCTTGCCGGGCTTGTCTGGTCGCTCGACGGTTTTGGCTGTCAGCGGCAGCTGGTGGCGTGCATCCTGAAAGGTGTTGCGTAACCAGTCATCTAGTCCGCGCCACGTCGTTTCGGCGGGCTCGCCCGCCACCTGAACAGTGGGCTCCCCCTCGCCGGCGGGCCAGGTCACCGCGACCACGCGCCGTACGCCGATCGCCATCCGGCACTCGTCAAGCGTGATCGCCAATAGCTCGTCGACGCTTTTGGCGACCGCCACGGCGGTGGCCAGGCGCAGCACCGCGCTCTCCCGGGCGGCAAATGCCCGTTCCGCGGTGACGTCGCGAATCGTCCCCACGTAGACATCTTGGTCGGACCCGGCTTCCCTGACCGCGTTGATGCTCACCATCACCCAGGCGAGATGTCCGTCGCGATGGCGAATCGGTGTCTCGTATTGAGCGGCGCCGTCGCTGCGGACCCGCGATTGTTCTTCTTGCGCAGTCTTCTTGTCGACCAGCCACGGGTGCGGCCACGGGTAGGGCAAACCCTCGGTGGGATAGCCGAGAATATCGATGAAGGCGTTGTTTATCTCGACGATCGAGCCTTCATGATCGGCGACGAAGAAGCCCTCCTGTAACGAATTCACCAGAGCTGTACGGAATTTGTCGCGGTCAGCGAGATCGTCGGCGCGGGCGCGCTGTTCGGCGTAGCGCCTGGTGCCGTCGAGAAACCCACGGGTCGCGACGTCAAGCGGGGCCAGCGTCTGCAACAGGAATTCCAGTGCGACCGGTGCTTCGATCTGAATGTCCTTGGTCATTTCGAGGACCAGCCGGACGTGGTGCTCGATGATATCGAGCATGCTGACTCGTTCTTGCAGTGCCCGGCGCCCGAGCTCGTGGCCGACCGCAAGGCTATCCTCGTCACGCGCGTCCAAATAGGTCCGCAGCGCGGCGATGTAGTCAGCGTGAAACTCGTCTGCACCGGTCATATCGAGACTCCCCGGTGACGCGCGGCGAGCACCATCGCGTCGTCGGTTTCCTTGGCATGTTTAGCCAGAATCTGTTCGGCTATCACCGTGGCCGAAGCGGCGAAGTCGATATGCTCCAGGTGATCCTCGGTGATGCCGTCGCTGGCGATGACGATCAAGTCGCCGCCGCGAAGCGAAACCACCTGCGCCGGCCTGATTTCCGGGATGCGATAGCCGACGATACCGGCGGCCAGCCGCGCACTGGATCGGATGTGGACACCGGTCGCGTCCTTGGAGACGAGGTGGGCGCTGACATTTCCGACCCCGGTCCAGGTGAGCGTTCTGGCCGCGAAATCCACCCGCGCCAAGCTCATCGCGACTCCTCTGGTGCCACCCAACACACGGTGACAGAGCTGGACCAAGACCTCAAGACGCTCGTCGGCGGCCCGCTGCAGCGCATCGACGGCGCGCATCGCGGCGCTCGCGGCGGCAGGACCGTGACCAAGGCCGTCGATCACACCGAACAGAGCGGCACCATCATCGATGGGGATCGCGATCTTTTGGTCACCGCTGATGGGCTCGCCCGTTAGTGGGCGCCCCGCGTTCGCCCACTCGACCGGCCCTAGTCGACCATTGTCATGCACGGTCATGCACGGGCCGGGACCCATTTCCACATTTCGACAACCGTGCCCCGGCCGTGTTCGGACTCCACGACCAACCGGTCCATCAAACGGCGGGCGCCGGGCAAGCCCATACCTAACCCACGACCGGTCGAATATCCGTCCTCCATTGCTCGCTCGATGTCGGCGATACCCGGACCGTCATCCTCGGCGCGAACGACTAAAGCCTTGCGGCCGTCGCGTTCGGCCACCATGACCTGAACTGCGCCGCGACCCGCGTAGCTGGTGATGTTTCGGGCGATTTCGGAGATCGCCGTGGCGATCATGGTGACGTCGGTCAGCGAAAATCCGAGGTCGAGTGCTAGCTGATGTCCGGCCTTGCGGGCTGCGACGATGTCGTCGGAATTATTGATGTTGACGACAATGTCACACGCCACCGTCGCGCCCGATCGTCGGTTTCCCTGCTCCCTGTTGGCGATTCAGCAGGGCGAGGCCCTCTTCGAGATCCAACGCGGTGTTCATGTCGTCGAACGCGAGACCCAGCTGGACCATCGCGAAGGCCACCTCTGGCTGCAGACCTACGATCACGGTATCCGCGCCGCGCAGCCGGGTCATGTGTGCAATCGTGCGCAGCGAGCGGGCCGCGAAAGAATCCATCACGTCGATAGCGGTGACGTCGACGATGATGCCCTGCGCGCGGAATTGGCTGACTCGCTCCATCAGGTCGTACCGAAGTCGTTCGGCGTCAGAGTCGGACAGGGCGGCCTGCACCGAGGCGATAAGGATCGAGCCCTGTTTCAGGATGGGTACTGGCATACGGTGCCCGTGTCGGTGGTGCTCACCCGGTCAGCTGCTCGCCGGTCCGCGTCACTTCGTAGCCCAGCAGGCGCTCGGCTTCTTCGATGCCGCCCTGTAGGTCACCGACGGCGTTCATCTTCGACAGGTCCAGCCCGATCGTCACCAACGTCAGCGCGATTTCCGAGGACAGGCCGGTGATGATCACGCTCGCGCCCATCAACCCGGATGCATCGACCGTTTGCACCAAGTGGTTCGCCACGGTGGAGTCGATCGTGGGCACACCGGTGATGTCGATGACCACCACTTTGGCGCGGTTAGCGCGGATGGCTCTCAACAATTGCTCGGTGACCTGCCGGGCGCGCTGACTGTCCAGCACACCAATGATCGGCAGAATCAGCAGCTGTTCGCGCACCTGCAACACCGGGGTGGACAGCTCGCGGATCGCCTCCTGCTGCTGGCGGATGATGCGCTCGCGTTCCTGCACGAAGCTGACGCCCACGGTGTTGGCGATCCGGTTGGCCGCCGGCTCGTAGGCGTCCAGAACACGGTTGAGCATTTCGAACTCGGTCTGGTACTTCTCGAACAGCGAGCGCGCGAGCACGTCGCGCAGCAGGAGCACGATGCCGAGCACCTCGTCGGTTTCCACGCCTCGCGGGATGATGCGTTCCGACAGGTCGCGCGCGTAGGCCTGCAGGGCCTCGACGCTCCCGGTTTCGAGCACCTCGACGTAGTTGTCGTAGACGGCGGTCGCTTCGGAGAAGAGCTCCTCCGGGGTCATCGCCGTGAGCAATTCGGCCTCGGTGATCCGGCGGGCCCACTCCTCGCGCAGAACCGTGCGATTCTGTCGCAGATGCTGCACTAGCTGCGGAAGAAGACCTTCACTGGAGATGCTGACGATTTGCGAGGTGGTGCCGGTGCTGCTGGAATCTGACATCTGGCCTCCCGTGTGCCGCGTCGCGCTCCGCAGTGCGCAGGTTCTATGGGGAGACTAGCCTGGTTTGACGCGCGGCAAGCGTTGAGGTCTTCTTCTTCTCGCAGTTCGAACGGCAGGCTAGGCTTGCACCACACTGAAGCCCGGGACAAAGGATCACCATTGTCAGCACCTGATTCGATTACCACGTTGGTTGCGGACCACGATGGTGTGTCCGTGGTCAGTGTCAGCGGCGAAATCGATCTAGTCACCGCCCCGGCCCTGGAACAAGCCATCGGTACGGTCGTTGCGGAAGCGCCGACGGCGCTGGTCATCGACCTTTCCGCCGTAGAGTTTCTCGGCTCGGTCGGACTGAAGATCCTGGCGGCGACCTACGAGAAACTCGGCAAGGCGGCGGAGTTCGGGGTGGTCGCGAGGGGTCCGGCGACCAGACGCCCGATTCATTTGACCGGTCTGGACAAGACGTTCCCGTTGTACCCGACGCTGGACGACGCCTTGACCGGCGTGCGCGAGGGCAAACTCAACCGCTGACGTCACCCCACGTCATGGCCTCGGCGATGGCGACGTGTCCCTCGAAGTCAAGCGGGCTCGTGGGTGCGATGATCACGGGCATGGATGTCGACCACCCGGAAGACGACCAGCGATGGGATCGTGACAAGCGTGGCGAGACCGAAACCGAGCGGCTCGACCGCAACTGGAACAGCCTGTTGCAGGAACTCCGGGTGGTGCAGACCGGCGTGCAGCTGCTCACCGGGTTCCTCCTGACGCTCCCTTTCCAGCAGCGGTTTGACGTTCTCGATCAAGAGATGCGGACGGCGTATTTGGCGACGGTGGGATGTTCGGTGGGCGCAACGGTTTTGCTCATCGCCCCGGTCGGCATTCATCGGCTGCTGTTCCGGCGGCATCGCCTGCAAGTGCTGGTGTCGGCCGCGCACCGATGCGCCTACGCCGGGCTGGCGCTGCTCGGGTTGGCGCTGACCGGGGTAACGCTCATCATCTTCGTGGCGGTGGCCGGGGCCACCGCGGGGTTGATAGCCGGGGCGTGTGCGCTGGCGATGTTTGCGGTCTTTTGGTGGCTGTTGCCGCTGTCGCTGCGCACCCACGGCAAGTAATCAGCGGCCGCGCACCAGCGCCGCGATACGGGTGGATTCCAGATGATCGAGGAGGTCCTGCGGGTCGGCGAAGATCGGTGACGCGCCCGCCGCCTGCAATTCCGCGTCTGCGATGCCGCCGCTGCGCACTCCGATGCACAGCAACCCGGCGGCCTTGGCAGCGTGTGCATCCCAGACGGCGTCGCCGACGAACACGGCGTGTTCAGGGGTCACCCCGACCCGGTCCATCGCGACTTGCACTATGCCCGGCTCAGGCTTGGCGGTGTCGACGTCGCGGGACGACGTCGTTGCTGCGATCACGTCGTCGCAGCCGAGCACCTTGCGCAGCATGTCGAGTTCGTCGTCGGGTGCCGAGCTGGCCAGCACCACCTGCAGACCCAGTTCGGCGACGCGGCGCAGCAACTCTCGGGCGCCCGGTAACGGTGCCAGCAGGGATGAGATCTCCCGGTAGTACCGGCTGTGCGCATCGCTGAGCCGGTCTTGTACGTCCGCCGGGGCGTCGTCGGAAAGGACGCACACCAACTTCGAGCCGTCCATGCCGATGCCGCGGTGGATGCGCCAGGCGGGGACCGATATGCCTTCGGAGTCAAATGCGCGTTGCCACGCGTAGACGTGCAGATAGTTGGAATCGACCAGGGTTCCGTCCACGTCGAACAGGACAGCAGGAGCACTCATCGCTGCGGCATACCCGCCTTCGGGCCCGCTGACACGAGCATCGGGTAGGTGCCGACGAGGTCTCCTGGCATACAACACGTTTCGCGAAGGGTATTCACCAATCTGCTGCTGGCAGACGAGATCAACCGCACCCCGCCGTGTCCGTGAGGCCGACCTGCAGTTTGAGGTCATCGAGGTTGCCTCGTGCCCCAAATTGTCGGGCGCGCAATTTCTTCGGCTGGACCAGTGTGGGGGGCATCAGAACGGGGTACCGCCTCTGCCCAAGGGGGAGTACACGGACGTGCGTCATCCCGCCACCCAGCAGGAAGGAACAGCCATGAAGACCGCAAGCGATTACGACGCGCGTCGCGTGAGCGACATCGAGACCCAAGAGCCGTCCGAACTGCGCCAGCTGGATCCCAAATTGTCGGGGC